>NZ_FOBJ01000020.1:0-129565 GCF_900109805.1 Variovorax sp. YR750 | reverse complement strand
AGCCGTCAGCGTGGTCTTGCCGTGGTCGACGTGACCGATCGTGCCCACGTTCACGTGCGGCTTGGTGCGGGTGAATTTACCTTTTGCCATTTTTCAATCCTTGAAAGAGCAGTCCCGTGTATTGGTTTTATGTCTGCATCCGGTTGCTGGTTCGCCCCGCACGGGAACAGGGCGGCACCGGATCGCAGACAGGAAGGGCTGCGCACTGCGCAGCCCTGATTCGTAAAAAGCTTACTTAGCGCGAGCGGCCACGATGGCTTCGGCGACGTTGCGGGGAGCTTCGGCGTAGTGCTTGAACTCCATCGTGTACGTGGCGCGGCCTTGCGACATCGAACGCAGCGTGGTCGAGTAGCCGAACATTTCCGACAGCGGCACTTCTGCCTTGATGGCCTTGCCGCCACCGACCATGTCGTCCATGCCCTGCACCATGCCGCGGCGGGACGACAGGTCGCCCATCACGTTGCCGGCGTAGTCTTCAGGCGTCTCGACTTCCACGGCCATCATCGGCTCGAGGATCACGGGGTTGGCCTTGCGGGCACCTTCCTTGAAGCCGAAGATCGCGGCCATCTTGAACGCCATTTCGTTCGAGTCCACGTCGTGGTACGAACCGAAGTGCAGCGTGACCTTGACGTCCACGACGGGGTAGCCCGCCAGCACGCCTTGCGTCAGCGCTTCCACGACGCCCTTTTCCACTGCGGGAATGTATTCGCGAGGAACCACACCGCCCTTGATGGCGTCGACGAACTCGAAGCCCTTGCCGGCTTCCTGGGGTTCGATCTTGAGCACCACGTGACCGTACTGGCCCTTGCCGCCCGACTGGCGAACGAACTTGCCTTCGGCTTCTTCGACGGTCTTGCGGATCGTTTCGCGGTAGGCCACCTGCGGCTTGCCCACGTTGGCTTCCACGCCGAACTCGCGCTTCATGCGGTCCACGATGATTTCGAGGTGGAGCTCGCCCATGCCCGAGATGATGGTCTGGCCCGATTCCTCGTCGGTCTTGACGCGGAACGACGGGTCTTCCTGTGCCAGGCGCTGCAGGGCGATGCCCATCTTTTCCTGGTCGGCCTTGGTCTTGGGCTCGACGGCCTGCGAGATCACCGACTCGGGGAACACCATGCGCTCCAGCGTCACGACGGAATCCGGATCGCACAGGGTTTCGCCCGTGGTCACTTCCTTCAGACCCACGCAAGCGGCGATGTCGCCGGCGCGGATTTCGCTGACTTCTTCGCGATTGTTGGCGTGCATCTGCACGATACGGCCGATGCGTTCCTTCTTGCCGCGCACCGGGTTGTAGACGCTGTCACCCTTGGAGAGCACGCCCGAGTACACGCGCACGAAGGTCAGCTGGCCGACGAAGGGGTCGGTCATCAGCTTGAACGCGAGCGCCGAGAACTTCTCCTCGTCGTCGGCCTGGCGCACCACCGGTGCTTCGCTTTCGTCGGTGCCAGCCACCGGGGGAATGTCCGTCGGAGCGGGCATGTACTCGATCACGGCGTCGAGCATGGCCTGCACGCCCTTGTTCTTGAAGGCCGAGCCGCAAAGCATCGGCTGGATTTCGCCGGCGATGGTGCGCTGGCGCAGGGCCTTCTTGATTTCCTCTTCGGAGAGCTTTTCGCCTTCGAGGTACTTGTTCATGAGGTCTTCGCTCGATTCGGCGGCGGCCTCGACCAACTTCTCGTGGTATTCGTTGCAGACATCGACCAGGTCGGCCGGGATCTCACCGTAGGTGAAGGTCACGCCCTTGTCTTCGTCCCAGATGATGGCCTTCATCTTCACGAGGTCGACGATGCCCTGGAACTTGTCCTCGGCACCGATCGGGATCTGGATCACGACCGGGTTGGCCTTCAGGCGGTCGATCATCATCTGGCGAACGCGCAGGAAGTTCGCGCCGGTACGGTCCATCTTGTTGACGAACGCGAGACGGGGCACCTTGTACTTGTTGGCCTGGCGCCAGACGGTTTCCGACTGGGGCTGCACGCCGCCGACGGCGTCATAGACCATCACGGCACCGTCCAGCACGCGCATGGAACGCTCCACCTCGATGGTGAAGTCCACGTGGCCGGGGGTGTCGATGATGTTGATGCGGTGCTCGGGGAAATTCTGGGCCATGCCCTTCCAGAAGCAGGTGGTGGCAGCCGAGGTGATCGTGATACCGCGCTCTTGCTCTTGCTCCATCCAGTCCATCGTGGCGGCACCGTCGTGCACTTCACCGATCTTGTGGTTCACACCGGTGTAGAACAGGATACGTTCGGTCGTCGTGGTCTTGCCGGCGTCGATGTGCGCGGAGATGCCGATGTTGCGGTAGCGCTCGATGGGGGTCTTGCGGGACATGATTTACTTTCGGGTTAAATGCGTTGAGCGCTGGGCCTCGAGAACGGGCTTTGCACCCGTCACTCGACACCCAACGCCCAAGCGAAGTTTGGTTTTTAGAAGCGGAAGTGGCTGAAGGCGCGGTTGGCTTCTGCCATGCGGTGCACTTCGTCGCGCTTCTTCATCGCGCCGCCACGGCCTTCGGTGGCTTCCATCAGTTCGTTGGCCAGACGCAGGGCCATCGACTTCTCGCCGCGCTTGCGGGCGGCTTCCTTGATCCAGCGCATCGACAGGGCGAGGCGGCGGACGGGGCGGACTTCGACCGGCACCTGGTAGTTCGCACCGCCGACGCGACGCGACTTCACTTCGACCATCGGCTTCACGTTGTTGATGGCAACGGTGAACGCCTCGAGGGGGTCCTTGTCCGGGTTCTTCTTCTCGATGAAGTCGAGGGCACCGTAGATGATGCGCTCGGCAACAGCCTTCTTGCCGCCTTCCATGATCACGTTCATGAATTTGGACAGCTCGACATTGCCGTACTTGGGATCCGGCAGGATTTCACGTTTGGGGACTTCGCGACGACGTGGCATTTTTCTAACCTCTTTGCTTCAGTTGGCACCGTTTCCGGGGCCGCGAGAGCCAGTCAGGACTCTCACTTACTCGACCCGACAGTGGGTCACTTCGTTCGATGTACCCGCCAAGGTAACCGAACACCGTTTGTTTTTTACGACAGGAAGACCTATCAGGCCTTCTTGGGACGCTTCGCGCCGTACTTGGAACGCGACTGCTTGCGGTCTTTCACGCCTTGCAGGTCGAGCGAACCGCGAACGATGTGGTAGCGCACACCGGGCAAGTCCTTGACACGACCGCCGCGGACCAGCACGACGCTGTGTTCCTGGAGGTTGTGGCCTTCGCCGCCGATGTAGGAAATGACTTCGAAGCCGTTGGTCAGGCGGACCTTGGCAACTTTACGAAGCGCCGAGTTCGGCTTCTTCGGCGTCGTGGTGTAGACGCGGGTGCAGACACCGCGACGTTGCGGCGAGTTCTGCATGGCAGGGCTCTTCGAATTGATCTTTTCGACCGTTCGACCCTGACGCACCAGTTGATTGATGGTTGGCATGAATTAAAAAGTCCCCAAAACGAGAAACGCCCCGGCCCTGGCTGTGAAACCGCCCTTGTCGTGACTCAAGGAGGCCGGGAATGACGAAAACGTGAAACCCTTCGGAAAATTCCGAAAAGCCCACGAGTATAGCAAACGAGCCTGAAACGGCAAGGTCAGCGGCAGCGGATGCCCGCCAGCGGCCCTTTATGCCTCTTTTCCGCCCCTCCGGCTTACTTGATCCAGAGACGCAGGGCGTCCCAGGCGCGGCCGAAAACGCCGGCCTGCTCGACCGGCTCCAGGGCGACGAGCGGCACGTCGGCCAGAGGCTGGTCGTCCAGCGTGACCTTGAGCGAACCGACCGCCTGGTACTTGGTGAACGGCGCCACCAGCGGGTCGGGACGCGACACCTGGGTCTTGATCTTGTTGGCCGTGCCGGTCGGAACCGCCACCACGATAGGCTCTGGACGACCCAGCTTCAGGATGTTGGCCTTGCCCTTCCAGACGGCAGGGGTGGCGGCCGGCTGGCCGCCGTCGAACAGGCGGACGGCGTCGTAGGCCGTGTAGCCCCAGTTCAGGAGCTTCTGCGATTCGTTGGCCCGCACGGTCTCGCCCGTGGTGCCCAGAACGATCGACAGCAGGCGGCGCCCGCCAGTCAGGTTCGGGAAGTCGCGCTTGGCGGTGGCGATCATGCAGTAGCCGGCGGCGTCGGTATGGCCGGTCTTCAGGCCGTCGACGGTCGGGTCGCGGAACAGCAGCAGGTTGCGATTGGTGTCGTTGGTCGACGGGGTGCCCGGGTAGCGGTACTTCTTGATCGCGTAGTACTTGGCTTCCTCGGGGAAGTCGCGCACCAGGCGGGTCGCCAGGATGCTCAGGTCGCGGGCCGTGGTGGTGTGGCCAGGCGCCGTCAGGCCCTCGGGATTCTTGTAGGTCGTGTTCTTCATGCCCAGCACCTTGGCCTGGGCGTTCATCATCTCGACGAAGTGCTCGACCGTGCCGCCCACGCCTTCGGCCAGCGCGACGGTGGCGTCGTTGCCCGACTGCACGATCAGGCCCTTGATCAGGTCTTCAACCGGCACCTGCATCTTGGGGTCGATGAACATGCGCGAGCCGGGCATCTTCCAGGCGCGCGGGCTGACCGGCAGGGTCTGGGTCAGCGTGATCTTCTTGGCGCGCAGAGCATCGAACACCAGGTAGGCGGACATCAGCTTGGTGAGCGAGGCCGGCTCCACCGGGCTGTCGATGTCCTTCTGGGCCAGGATCTGGTTCGCGGTCACGTCCAGCAGCAGATAGCTGCGCGCGGCGATTTCAGGCGGCGCCGGCATCTGGGCGGCGGCGAGCAGGCTGAAGGAGGCGACGGCGGTAAAGACCAGCGCGCGGAGCGCGCCAAGAAAACGATTCATTGGGAGTTCGGAAAGAGACGAAAACAAGCCGGAGAGGCTTTCAAGCGATGTCCGCGCGCAGATGGCGGACGACCAGACCCTTGAGCAGCGGCAATTGTCCGTGAAAGAAATGACCGCCCCCGGGGATGACTGTGACAGGAAGTGACTGCGGCCGCGCCCAATCCATCACGGCGGACAGGGCCACGGTGTCGTCGGCTTCGCCATGGACCACCAGCGTGCGCTCGTGCGCCTCGACGGGCAGCGTCGCGACGTTGTTGCGCGCCGCGGCCGTGCCGACCAGCACGATCTGCCGGATCTCGCGTTCGGCCCAGAGCCTGGAGACGGCGCCGCTCGCTACGAAGGCACCGAAGGAAAAGCCTGCGATCGCCAGAGGCCCTTCGGGCGCGAGCTGCCCGACGACGTTCAGCATGTCTTCCAGCTCGCCGCGCCCCTCGTCGTGCACGCCTTCGCTGGCGCCCACGCCGCGGAAGTTGAAGCGCAACGTGGTCCAGCCGGTGGCGATGAAGGCACGCGCCAGCGTCTGCACCACCTTGTTGTCCATGGTGCCGCCGAAGAGCGGATGCGGATGGGCGATGACTGCGATGCCGCGCGGGGTGCCCGCGGGCTGGTCGCGCTGAACCTCGATCGCGCCGGCGGCGCCCTGGAGGCTGATCTTTTCTGTCTGGGAATTCATTGGCGCAGGTACGAGCAGAGGGTCGGCGGAAAAGTTCAGCGTCCCACGTTCGGGGGCAGCAGGAGCCGTTCGACGACCTGGCCGTTCTTCAGGTGCGACTCGACGATCTCGTCGATGTCCTCGCTGTCGACGAAGGTGTACCAGACGGCCTCGGGGTACACCACGGCCACCGGCCCGCCCGCGCAGCGGTCGAGGCAGCCGGCCTTGTTGACGCGCACCTTGCCGGGCCCCGATAGCCCCTCTTCCTTGACCTTCGCCTTGCAGCGGTCGAAGCCTTCCTGAGCGTTGTGCATGGCGCAGGAGTCCTCGCCGTTCTTGCGCTCGTTCAGGCAGAAGAAGATGTGGCGGCCGTAGTAGCCGGACGGAGCGGCTGGGGTGGAGCTGGGCATCGGCGGATTTTAGTGAACGACCTCTTCATTCACGCCGCATGCCCCGCGGCACGGCCGCTCAAGCCGCCGGGACAGCGCCGGAGCGCCCTCGGCGCGAGAGGGCGACGACCACATAGACCAGCACGGCATAGGGCCATACCCAGCCCAGCCACTGCGCCAGCCCGTGGAAGCGGATGAAGCGCCCCTGCTCCCAGGTGGCCAGCGTCTGCGCGAAGTACGCGCTCTCGGGCGCCTGGTTCAGCAGGCTCAGCTGCAGCACCAGCCCCATCAGCAGCAGCGCCGCGCACAGGCGGCGCGGTGCGAACAGCAGCAGCACGCCGGCGAAGAAGGCCGCGGCCATGCCGACCTGTGCCGGCAGCCCGAGCCAGGCCCAGGCGTGCTCGGGCCCGTAGCTCAACGCCGCGGACAGCGCCGAGGCCGCGACGCCCGCCAGCAGCGTCAGCGGCAGGAGCACCGCCCGCTGGACCACCGAGCGCGCCACGAGATATCCCAGCAGGCACGGCACCAGCGCGCCCAGCATCACGCACAGCAGCTCCACCGCCGGCACCAGCGGCTCGAGCTCGAACTGGCGCACCGGCAGCCAGTCGATGAAGGGTGTGTCGAGCAGCCACTCGGAGATCGTCGCCTCGAGCCGCTCGAACACTTGCCCGAGCCCGAAGGTGACCGCCGCCGGGAAAAGCAGCGCGAATGGCCACAGCGCGAGCAGCACCAGCGCGCCGCGCGAGTCCTCGGCGAACCACTGCGAGCGCGCGCGGCTCCAGTGCGCGACCGCGCCCAGCCGCTCGAGGCCCGCCGCCAGCACCGCGCCGACGACCGCCCCCAGGGTATTGAGCCCCAGGTCCACGTTGGAAGGAATGCGCGCGGGCAGGTAGCTCTGCAGCGTCTCCATGGCGAACGAAACCGCCGCTCCCGCCACCGTGGCACGCAGCACCGCACGCCAGACGCCGGCGGCGCGCCCCGTGCGCAGCACCGCCAGCGCGCACAGGAAGCCGAAGGGCACGTAGCCCGCCACGTTGACCGCGAAGTCGAAGCCCGTCCAGTACTTGGGCCAGGGCGCCGAGAGGTAGGCCCAGGGCGCGATTCCCTGGTCGCGCCAGTCGGCGAACGGATAGAGGCTGGCGTAGACGATCAGCGCCGCGTACGCCAGCGCCAGGGGGAGCGCGGCGGACTTGTGCGGTCGATCCACCGTTTGCACCGGCCGCTCAGAACGGCTTGACGACCACCAGGATCACGATGGCCAGCAGCAGCAGTACCGGCAGCTCGTTGAACCAGCGAAACCAGCGGTCGTTGCGCCGGTTCTCGCCGGCCGCGAAGCGGCGCAGCAGCACGGCGCAGCCATGGTGATAGCCGATCACCACCAGCACCAGCGCAAGCTTGGCGTGCATCCACCCGTTGCCCGGGCCGCGCCCGATGCCGTAGCCCAGCCAGAGCCACAGGCCGAAGCCGATCGCGGGAACCGCCAGGAAAGTCGTGAACCGCAGGAGCTTGCGCGCCATCAGCAGCAGGCGCTCGCGCTCGGCCACCGACTCGGGCGGAACCATCGCCAGATTGACGAAGATCCGGGGCAGGTAGAACAGCCCCGCGAACCAGCTTGCAATGAAGACGATGTGTAGAGATTTGACCCAGAGCATGGCGGCAGTTTAGTGGCGCACCCTCTCTGCCACGGCCCGTTTCCCCTTGGGCCGCTTGTATGACAGGCAAAAAAAAGCCCGACGTCTTCACGTCGGGCTGGGAAGCCCTTTTGCTGTCACACATCAAGGCACCCGCTCAGGGAGGAAAAGCGGGGAGCGGCAAGCCGCCCGCTTCAGAATTTAACAAAGACGAAACAAGGTTTCAAGCGACTGAGGCACTTTCTTTGACGTTTAAAGCAAAAAACTGAGAACCTTGGTTCTACGAATTTCCGTAGTTGTCCGACAACCGAACGCCCGTGCCAAGAGGCTGTAAACAACCGCTTCGGGCACAATTTTGGGTATATGACGTCATCATCTTCCCCCCTGGCCATGTTCCCCGCCGGGCGGCCGCGACGCCTGCGCCGCGACGCTTTCACCCGCAACCTGGTGCGCGAGCACGCACTGACGGTCAACGACCTGATCTACCCGGTGTTCGTCCAGGAAGGCGAAAAACGCCGCGATGCCGTGCCCTCGATGCCGGGCGTGGACCGCCTGAGCCTCGACCTGCTCCTGCCCGTGGCCGAGCAGTGCGTGACGGCCGGCATCCCGGTGATGGCGCTGTTCCCGGTGATCGACGCCAGCCTCAAAACGCCCGACGGCCGCGAGGCCTTCAACCCCGACGGGCTGATTCCCCGCGTGGTGGCCGCCCTCAAGGCGCGCTTTCCCGAGCTGGGGGTGATGACCGACGTCGCCCTCGACCCCTACACCAGCCACGGCCAGGACGGCCTGCTCGACGACACCGGCTACATCCTCAACGACGCAACCGTCGAGGTCCTGGTGAAGCAGGCGCTCGCACAGTCCCAGGCCGGCGTGGACATCGTCGCCCCCAGCGACATGATGGACGGCCGCATCGGCGCCATCCGCAACGCGCTGGAAGCCCGCGGCGACATCCACACGCGCATCATGGCCTACAGCGCCAAGTACGCCAGCGCCTTCTACGGCCCCTTCCGCGACGCCGTGGGCTCGGCCGCCACGCTCGGCAAGAGCAACAAGAAGGTCTACCAGATGGACCCCGGCAACAGCGACGAGGCCCTGCGCGAAGTCGCCATCGACATCGCCGAGGGCGCCGACATGGTGATGGTGAAGCCCGGCATGCCCTACCTCGACATCGTGCGCCGCGTGAAGGACCAGTTCCACGTGCCCACCTTCGCCTACCAGGTGAGCGGCGAATACGCCATGCTCAAGGCCGCCGCCCAGAACGGCTGGCTCGACCACGACGCCGTGGTGCTCGAAAGCCTGCTGGCCTTCAAGCGCGCCGGCGCCGACGGCGTGCTGACGTACTTCGCGCTCGACGCCGCGCGCCTGCTGCAGAAGTAACGGCGCGCCGGCAACCGGGCATGCGCATCTTCGAAATCAACCGTTCGCAGGTCAGCGAACACGCCGCACTGGCGCCGCTGACCGTGCCGGGCGCCTGCGGCGCCAGCGGCTATCTCTGGATCTCGCTCACGCGCGAGGAATTCCGCGCCTCGCTGGCCGAGGTGCAGCAGATCCTGCAGACGCTGTGCATGACGCAGCTGGTCGACCTGCACGTGGCCGACCTGCTCAACGACCAGTTGCCCTCGCACTACGACTACACCTCGCTGTACGACGTGCTGGTGTTCCGGCGGCTGGCCAATGGCCAGGGCCAGGCGGCGCTGGGCAACGGCAAGGGCAGCACCAACGAGGCGCCGCCTCCCGCTCCTGCCACCGCGCCGCGCCAGCCCCGTAGCGGCCCGCCCGTGCTGCGCCGGGTCGACACCCGGCCGGTCGGCTTCGCGGTGTTCGACCGCGTGCTGCTGTCGGTACACCCGGAGGACGGCGCGGTGCGCGACGCCTTCGCCGCCAGGCTGCTGGCGGCCGCCTCGAGCGACGACCGCGGCGCCCCGGCGCTCGACGTGCGCGCCACCTCGGCCCGCCTGCCGACCAGCCCTTCGGACCTGATGCTGCGCGTCATCAACCAGATCGTCGACGGATATCTCGACCTGCGGCGCGAGCTCACCAAGCAGCTCGACCACTGGCAGACCGAGCTGATCGACCCGCGCAGCCGCTTCACCAACTGGGGCGCGCTGATGGAGGCGCGGCAGTCGCTGCACCACCTGGACGAGATCTGCGAGGACCAACGCGCCGCCATGCAGGACTGGATCGACTCGCTGGAGACGCTCCCCGTGCCCAAGGGCGAGACGGAGCAGCGCGAGCGGGAGCTCATCATGATCCGCAGCCGCGACGTGCTCGAGCACATCGAACGCGTGGTGCACCACGTGCACCGGCTGGAGCAGAACGCCGAGACCGCCGTGCAGATGCATTTCAGCGTCCAGGGCCACCGCGCCAACGACATCATGCGGGTGCTGACGGTGCTCACCGCCGTGTTCCTGCCGCTGAACCTCATCGCGGGCATCTTCGGCATGAACTTCGAGTTCATCCCGCTGGTGCACAAGGCCGACGGTTTCTGGATCGCGATGACGTCGATGCTGGTCATCGCCGTGCTGCTGGTCGTGATCTTCTGGCGCAAGCGCTACCTCGCCCGCACGCGCTGACCGCAGCAACAGCCTCCGCGCCAAAGAAAAAGGGCCACGCTTTCGCGTGGCCCTTTTGCATTTCGGCAGTCCCGGAGGACCGCTTCAATTGCTTCGATTACTTGGCAACGGCGCCCGAACCTTGCTGGGCCTGAACGCGAGCGTCCATCGGGTGGGGCATGGTCGAGATGACCTTGCTGTTCACGCGCGAACCGCTGGTCACGTTCTGGTCGGGAGCGTAGGCGGTGCGAACGGCTTCGGCTTCGACGATCGAACGGTCCTTCGACACGGCGACCGTTTCCGGGCCGCGCGAACCGCGGGTCACGTTCTGGTTGGGAGCCGATGCGGTGCGCACGGCTTCGGCGTTGACTTCGTCGCGGCTCTTGGTCGAGACGGCGGTGTTCACGCCTTCGTACGTTTCAGCTTGAGCGCCGGTAACGGCCAGCAGGGTCAGGGCAGCAGCGGCGAGGATTTGCGAGGTCTTCATATTCAGTTCTCCTAGGGAGGGTGTTCGGATGGTTCGTCCACCAGGCTTGCTGGTTGGCTTGCCTGTGCGGCGAGTTTCCGGGCGAACGGCGCTGCCGGAACACTCGGTTCAGAGACACCGTGTTTCCTCTATTGAAACAATGCCGACATCAAGGCATGCAAAGCAAAAAACCGGGCCGATTCGCACCGGCCCGGTCTTTTCGAGAGGAGAGGACTTCCGGCCTATGGCCGGGGCGCTGCCTGGAACTGCGGCGGCACTTCGCTGTTGACGAAGGCGCGGCGGTCCAGGTTCTGGTTCGGCGCGTGGGCCGCGGACACCGCCTCGGCACGGACCGAGGCCCGATCGCGCGAACTCGGCCGCGAAACCAGGGGCGCCGCCACGACGTCGCCGTAGACATTGCCTTCGCGCGCCGCCGCATCCGCGCCGGCCACCACGTCGGTCCGGCTGATGACGGCCCTGAGCGGCTGCACCGGCTCGAAGCCCTGTTGCGCGCCCTGCGCCTGCGCGCCGGAGGCGGCAAGCAGCGACAGGACGGCGGCGGCAATGAGGTTCGAGGTCTTCATTTCAATTCCTTCCAGCGGCCCGGCCGGGCTGGCGACGCTGGCGTGTAACCGAAGTGTCGCCCAGGCCGGCTAGGAAAAACCCGGGAGAATCGAACCATCGCGTTCCCAAAACGGAAACAATGGACCCATCCCCATGGACAGCCTCGATCTGATCAGAACCTTCCGGGAAGTCGCCTCGCACGGCAGCTTCTCCCAGGCAGCCAAGAGGCTGGACATGTCGAAGGCCACCGTCAGCAAGTATGTGGCCGAGCTGGAAACCCGCTTCGGCGTGCGTCTTCTCAATCGTTCCACGCGCTCCGTGAGCCTCACCGACGCCGGCCAGTTGCTGCTGGAGCGCAGCACGCCGGTGCTGGAGATGGTCGAGCTCACCCAGGCCGAGCTGCAGGAGCGCGCCAGCCAGCCCGGCGGGCGGCTGCGGATCTCGGCGCCGCACGGCATGGGCAATGGCGAGTTCCCCAACCTGCTGGCCGACTTCATGCGCTACTACCCGGACGTGAGCATCAGCCTGCAGCTGACGAACCGCACGGTCGATCTGGCCGAAGAAGGCATCGACGTCGACATCCGCAGCGGCCCGGTGGAAGACGCCAACCTCATCGTGCGCAAGCTCCGGCGCATGGAAATGGTGGTCTGCGCCTCGCCCATCTACTGGAAGAAGCACGGCAAGCCCGAGCATCCGCGCGACCTGGCCGCGCACGACGCCCTCACCCACTCCCTGCTCGGCGCGCAGCCGGTGTGGCGCTTCGACGACGACGGCCAGCCCCTGGACGTGCACGTCAAGAGCCGCATGGACTGCACCGAGGGCGCGCCGCTGATCCGCGTCGCGATGCGCGGATTCGGCGTGATCTACCTGCCGTCGATCCTCGTGCAGTCGCACATCGAGCATGGCGAACTGGTGCCGGTGCTGCAGGACTACACGCGCAAGGACATGTGGCTCTCGGCCGCGTACCTCCAGCGGCGACACAACAGCGCCGCGCTGCGGGCGCTGCTCGACTTCCTGCAGACGCGCGTGGGCGAAGGCCCCGGCCTCAAGCGGAAGTAGATAGAGACAGTAGAGACAGCAAAGACAGGCGCCATGAAAAAAGCCCGGCATGCCGGGCTTTTCTTCTGCTTGCCGAGAAGCGTCAGCCGACGTGCTTCGCGAAGAACGCCAGCGTGCGCTCGCGCGCCAGCCTGGCGGCCTCGGCGTCGTACGAGCCGCGCTGGTCGCAGTTGAAGCCGTGGCCCACCGGGTACACGTGCACTTCCACTTCCGGATGCGCCTTCTTGAAGGCCTCGACGGAGTCCAGCGGAATCCAGTGGTCCTGGTTGCCGAAGTGCGCGAGCACCGGCACCTTGGGCTGGCGCGCCGTTTCTTCCGGCGAGGTCATGCCGCCGCCGTAATAGGGCGCCGCCGCGGACAGGCCGGGCAGCAGCGCAGCGGCGCGCCACGTCAGCAGGCCGCCCCAGCAGTAGCCGACGATGCCCACCTTGCCGGCCTTCGACGCATAGGCGATGGCAGCCTCGATGTCCTGCAGCACGCCCGGCGCCGGCAGCGCCTCGACCGCCGTCTTCAGGCCGAAGCCGTTCTTCATGTCGTCTTCCGAGTAGCCCAGTTCCACGCCCGGCTTGACGCGCTGGAAGGTCGACGGCGCCACGGCCAGGTAGCCTTCGGCCGCATAGCCGTCGGCCACCGAGCGGATGTGCGAGTTCACGCCGAAGATTTCCTGCACCACGACGACGGCACCGCGCGGCTTGCCCGCGGGCTCGGCCACGTAGGCGGGAAAGGTGAGGCCGTCCTTGGCCTTGAGATCGATGAATTGACCCATGTGTCTTGCTCCTGAATGGCAGATAGATAAATAAGTAAATGCCGGGGTTACGGGCGCAGCGCCCGCTCGACGAAGTCGAGGCGGTCCTGCCCCCAGAAAATTTCGCCGTCGATCACGTAGCTCGGCGCACCGAACACCTGTGTATCGATGGCCTCCTGCGTGTAGGCCTCGTAGCGCTCCTGCACCGCCTGGCTCTGCGACTGCTCGCCGCGCTTGGGCGACAGCCCGCATTCGACGACCAGCGAGTCGAGCACCTTCGGGTCGCCGATGTTGCGCTCCTGCACCCACACGGCCTGGAACACCGCCGCGCACATGCGCATCGCGGCCTCGGTGCCGTCGTGCATGTCGACCGCGATGATGATCCGGGCCGCGTCGTCGCTGGCCACGGGAAAGAACTTCGGCTTGACGTTCAGCGGCAGGCCCAGATGGCTCGAGCAGCGCGCCAGGTCGACCAGCCGGTAGGCCTGGCGCTGCGGCGCGCGCTTGCCCAGCGGCAGCCCGCCGGACACCGGGAACACGCTGCCCATGTCGATGGGCCGCACGCGCACCGTGGCGCCGGCGGCCGCGGCAATCGCCGCAAAGCGGGAATGCCCCAGATAGGTCCACGGGCTCTGTGGCGCAAAGTAATAGTCGATCGTCTTGGTGCTCATGCGCATGCCCCCGGTGATGTAATCCAAGCCGGCCGTTTTAACTGACACGCAGTTTCTCTGCAGGAGGTAGGTTTTGGACCAGGTGCTATTGATCACGGGCGGCGGCCGCGGCATCGGCGCCGCCACCGCCCTGCTCGCGGCCAGTCGCGGCTACGCGGTGGCCGTCAACTACGCCACCAACTCGCTGGCCGCCGACGAAGTCGTGCGCACCATCCGCGACGGCGGCGGCAACGCCATGGCCGTGCAGGCCGACGTGGGCGACGAGGCGCAGGTCACGGCCATGTTCCGCAAGGTCGACGCCCGGTTCGGCCGCCTCACGGCCCTGGTCAACAACGCCGGCGTGGTCGACGTGACGGCGCGCGTCGACGAAATGAGCGTGGCAAGGCTGGAGCGCATGTTCCGCATCAACGTGATCGGCAGCTTCGTCTGCGCGCGCGAGGCCGTGCGGCGCATGAGCACCCGCTACGGCGGCTCGGGCGGCGCCATCGTCAACATCTCCAGCGGCGCCGCGCGGCTGGGATCGCCGGGCCAGTACGTCGACTACGCCGCCAGCAAGGGCGCCATCGACACCTTCACCATCGGCCTGGCCAAGGAAGTGGCCGAGGAAGGCATCCGCGTCAACGCGGTGCGCCCCGGCCTGATCGACACCGAGATCCATGCCTCCGGCGGCCTGCCCGACCGCGCCTTCGAACTCGCGCCCACCGTGCCCATGAAGCGCACCGGCACTGCCGAGGAGATCGCCGGCGCCATCATGTGGCTGCTCTCGCCCGAGGCCAGCTACACCACCACCGCACTGCTCGACGTCACCGGAGGCCGCTGACCCATGAGCACCTCGATGGACCTGATCAAGCCGCTGGTGACGCTGGTGGCTATCGTGAATCCGCTGGCCATCGTGCCCTTCTTCATCCACTACACGCAGGGCTACAGCGACGCGCAGCGCCGCCACACGGTGCGCATGTCGGCCTTCAGCGCCTTCGTCGTCATCGCCGTCAGCGCGCTGCTGGGGCTGCAGCTGCTGTCCTTCTTCGGCATTTCCATCGCGAGCTTCCAGGTCGGCGGCGGTCTGCTGCTGCTCATGAGTTCGCTGTCGATGCTCAACGCGAAGCCGGCCGAGAGCAAGACCAACGTGGAAGAGCTTCGCGCCACCGAGGTGAAAGCGTCGATGGGCGCGTCGATCGCGGTGGTGCCGCTCACCATTCCGCTGCTCACCGGGCCGGCCACCATCTCCACGGTGGTGATCTACGCCGACAAGGCGCAGCACCTGTGGGAGCTCGCGATCCTGGTCGGCTACGGCGTGGTGGTGGCGCTGGCCACCGCCCTGGCCTTCTCGCTCGCGCAGCCGATCGCGCGCGTGCTGGGCAAGACCGGCATCAACATCATGACGAGGCTGATGGGGCTGATCCTCGCCGCGCTGGCGGTCGAGGTGATGGCCGACGGGCTCGGCAAGCTGTTCCCCATACTGAACAAGCTCGGCTGAAAAGCCGGGCAGTTCAGGCCAGCATCTTCTCGATGACCTTCCAGTGCGCGGGTTCGACCGGCGTGATCGACAGCCGGTTGCCCTTGCGCAGCACCACCAGATCGGCCAGCTCGGGCTTCGCGCGCAACTCGGGCAGCGCCAGCAGGCGCGTCTTGCGCAGCGCCTGCACGTCCACCAGCAGCCAGCGCGGATCGTCCTTCTTCGAGGCCGCGTCGTAGTAGGGCGACTTCGCGTCGAACTGCGTCGGATCGGGCTTGATGCCCGAGGCCACCCGCGCGATGCCGGCAATGCCCGGCTCCGGGCAGCTCGAGTGATAGAACAGCACGCCGTCGCCGACCTTCATGCCGTCGCGCATGAAGTTGCGTGCCTGATAGTTGCGCACGCCGGTCCACGCCACGGTGGCGTCGGGCGCGGCGAGCGCATCGTCGATCGAGACCTCGTCGGGCTCGGATTTCATCAACCAGTAATTGGGCATGGTGCCCGTTATGGTGTCACATAGTCAGACACGACGACCCATTTCCCGTCCTTGATCTGCGACAAACGGGACTGGTCGTTCCCCAGGCGCTTCGTGGCCGTGTAGCTGCTCTTCGGGCTGCCGAACATGTCGGGCTCGAAGGTCATGCTGTCCATGGCCTTGATGAAGCTGTCGGTCGTGAGGTTCGGGCCGGCCTTGGTCGCGGCCTTGATGAACGAGTCGATGATCACGTAGCCGTACACCGAGAACACGGTCGGGTCCTCGTTGAACTTGGTCTTGTACTTGTTGGCCCAGAAGCGCAGCGGCTGCGACTGTTCGTCGGTGTAGGGGTTCTGCACCGTCATGGTGGCGTAGACGCCGTCCATCGCCTTGCCGCCGAGCTTGTGGATCAGGTCGGTGTAGGCCGCGCTCGAGCCCAGGAAGGTCGGGTTGAAGCCGGTCTTGCGCGCCTCGCCCACGGTGCCGATGGTCTCGCGGATGATGGTGCCGAGCACCACGAGGTCGCAATTGGCGGCCTTCATCTTCGCGACCTGCGAGCTGAAGTCGGTGGCGCCGCGCTTGAAGGAGGTCTTCTCGGCCAGCTCCATGCCCGCGGCCTTCAGGCCCGCCTCGGCGCCGCGCTGCACCTCCAGGCCGAACTCGTCGTCCTGGTAGATGGTGCAGACCTTCTTGGCGCCCTTGTCCTTGATCATCTTCGGCAACGCCAGCCTGATCTGGTCGTAGTACGTGGCCGCGAACGAATACTTCAGCCGGTTCAGCGGCTCGTACATTTCGCGCGCCGCCGTGATGGGCATGTAGTTGACGATGTTCTTGTCGAACTGCACCGGCATCGCCGCCATGTTCTGCGCGGTGCCGATATGGCCGGCCATGATGAAGATCTTTTCCTGGTTCACCAGCTTCTGCGCCGCCAGCACGGCCTTCTTCGGGTCGTAGCCCGAGTCCTCCACGAACAGCTTGAGCTTGCGTCCGTTGAGGTTGCCCTGCTCGTTGAGTTCGTCCACGCGCAGCTGCATGCCGTTGCGCGCCTGCTTGCCGAAGCCCGCGAGCGGACCCGACAAATCCTGGATGGTGCCGATGCGGATCTCGTCCTTGGTCACGCCCTGCTGCTGCGCCGACGCGAACGTCGCGATCAGTCCCAGCACGGCCAGCGTCGTCAGTGTCTTGAGCTTCATGCGGTTGTCTCCTCGGGTTGACGAAAAAAACGAATCACCGATACATGGCTTCTATGCGCTCGGCGTACTTGGCCTGCACCAGCTTGCGCTTGAGCTTCATCGTGGGCGTGAGCTCCTCGTCCTCCGCGCTGAGCTGCGTCTCGAGCAGAAAGAACTTCTTGATCTGCTCGACGCGAGCGAACTTGGCGTTGACGCGATCGATCTCGCCCTGGATCAAATCCTGCACTTCCTTGGCGCGCGTCAGGCTCTCGTAGTTGCTGAACGGCACGTCGTTGTCCTGCGCAAACTTCTCGACGTTCTCCTGGTCGATCATGACGATCACCGTGAGGTAGGGCTTCCTGTCGCCGATGACCACTGCATCGGTGATGTAGAGGCTGAACTTGAGCTCGTTCTCCAGCTCGCTCGGCGTCACGTTCTTCCCACCCGCCGTGATGATGATGTCTTTCATCCGGTCGGTGATGCGGAAATACCCGTCCTCGTCCATCACCCCCACGTCGCCGGTGTGCAGCCAGCCGTCGGCGTCGATGGTTTCCGCCGTCTTCTCCGGCAGGTTGAGGTAACCCATGAAGACATTGGGGCCGCGCACCAGGATCTCGCCTGTTGCGGGATCGACGCGCACCTCGTTGTAGCTGGTGGCCGGCCCGATGGATCCCGGCTTGATGCGCGCGGCCGGCACGGCCGTGGAAGCGCCGCACGACTCCGTCATGCCCCACACCTCCAGCATCGGCACGCCCAGCGCCAGGTACCACTTCACCAGCTCGGGCGAAATGGGCGCCGCGCCCGTCACCAGGAAGCGCGAGCGATGGATGCCGATGAGCTTGCGCGCGTTGTCCAGCGCAAGCGCGCGCGCCAGCCTGAACTTGAGCTTCAGCCCCGTGCCCACGGCCTCGCCCGCCAGCACGCGGTCGGCGATCTGACCGCCCACGCCGATGCTCCACTTGTAGGCCGCCTGCTGCAGCGGGCTCGCTTCCTTCAGCGCGATCATCACGCCCGAATAGAACTTCTCCCACACGCGCGGCACCGCGGTGAACACGGTGGGCGCGATCTCGCGCACGTTCTCGGGCACCGTCTCCGGGTTCTCGACGAAGTTCAGGATGGAGCCGGTGTACATCGCGAAGTACTCGCCGCCCATGCGCTCGGCGATGTGGCACAGCGGCAGGAAGCACATGCGCTCGTCCTTGTCGTCCTGCGCCACGAGGGTGTTGTAGCCGCGCGCGGTGTACACGAGCCCGGCGTGGCTGTGCATCGCGCCCTTGGGCTTGCCGGTGGTGCCCGAGGTGTAGACGAGGATGGCCAGGTCTTCCGGACGGCAAGCCGCGACCGTGCGCTCCACCGTTTGCGGGTCGGCCGCCAGGCGCTCGCGGCCCAGGGCGCGCAGCGCGTCGAGGCTCATCACGCCCGCGTCGTCGAGCTCGCGCAGGCCTTCCATGTCGAACACGATCACGCGGCGCAGCCCCGGCAGGCCGGCGCGCACCTCGAGCGCCTTGTCGAGCTGCTCGTCGTCCTCCACGAAGAGCACGGTGGTGCGCGAGTCCTCGCAGAGGTAGTGCACCTGCGAGGCCGCGTCGGTCGGATAGATGCCGTTGGACACGCCGCCGCAGCTGAGCACCGCGAGGTCGGCGAGCACCCATTCGATGACGGTGTTCGACAGGATCGAGGCGCACTCGCCCGGCGCGAAGCCGATGGCCTGCAGCCCCGCTGCGATCTCGCGCACCGCGTCGGCCGTCTGGTGCCAGCTCCAGCTGCGCCAGATGCCCAGCTTCTTCTGCCGCATCCAGATGTTGTCGCCGCGCTGCTTCACGGCGTTCCAGAACATGGCGGGGATGGTGTCGCCGGGAACGACGATGTCGCGCCCGGGTTCGAAGGTGTTCAGGTCCCAGAGTCCTTGCTGCATGGCGACTACCTCCAGGTCTTCTTCTTTTTCCAGCGCCGCTCGCCGCGCACGCCGTCGTCCTTCATGCCGAGGTAGAACTCCTTGATGTCTTCCTTCTCCCTCAGGCGTTCGCAGGAGTCTTCCATCACGATGCGGCCGTTCTCCAGCACGTAGCCGTGGTCGGCCGCGTTGAGCGCCATGTTGGCGTTCTGCTCCACCAGCAGGATCGTGGTGCCGCGCTCGCGGTTGATGCGCACCACGATCTCGAAGATCTCCTTCGTCAGCTTCGGGCTCAGGCCGAGGCTGGGCTCGTCCAACAGGATCAGATGCGGCGCCGCCATGATCGCGCGCGAGATCGCCAGCATCTGCTGCTGACCGCCCGAAAGAAGCCCCGCGTCCTGCGCGGCCCGCTCGCGCAGGATCGGGAAATAGGCGTAGACCGTCTCCATGTCGCGCGCCACGCCGTCGCGGTCCTTGCGGGTGTAGGCGCCCATCAGCAGGTTGTCCTTCACCGACAGCAGCGGGAACACCTCGCGCCCCTCGGGCACGTGGCTCAGTCCCTGCTGCACGATGAAGGCCGGGTCCTTGGCGGTGATGTCCTTGCCCTGGAACTCGATGCTGCCCTTGCGCGGGTCGATGATCCCGGAGATGGTCTTGAGAATGGTCGTCTTGCCCGCGCCGTTGGAGCCGAGCACGGTCACGATCTCGCCCTGCCGCACCCGCAGGCTCACGCCCCTGATGGCCTTGATGGGGCCGTAGGCGCTCTCGACGTTCATGAGCTGGAGGACTGCGTCGCTCATATCCGTCCTCCAACACCCAGCCAGGCCCGGCATGCGGTGCGGTGCGGTCGCCCCCTCTGTGCCGCCGAAACGCGAGCACCGCAGGGGAGCCGCGAAGCGGCCGGCATAGTGGGGGCGACCGCGCCGTACCGCATGCCGGGCGCTCCCGAAGAGGTAGCGAACGAAGCACTCATGCCGCCACCCTCCTCAGGCTGCTCACGTCGTCCACGGTCCCGAGGTAGGCCTCGATGACGCGAGGGTCGGCCTGCACCTCGCCAGGGGAACCGGTCGCCAGCACCTCGCCCTGGTTCATCGCGAGCACCCGGTCCGACACCTTGGAGACGAGCGACATGTCGTGCTCGACCATCAGCACCGACACGCCCAGCTCGTGCTGGATGTCCTGGATCCAGAAGGCCATGTCGGCCGTCTCCTCCACGTTGAGGCCGGACGAAGGCTCGTCGAGCAGCAGCAGCTTCGGCTCGGTGCACAGAGCCCGCGCCAGCTCCACCACCTTGCGAACGCCGTAGGGCAGCCCAGCCACCATCGAATCGCGATGGTGCTGAAGATCGAGCAGCTCGATCACCTGCTCCGCCTTCTCGCGCGCCGCGATCTCCGCGCGTCGCGTGGCGGGCGTGAAGAAGACCTCGCTCCAGAAGCCCGTCTGCCGATGCGTGTGCCGGCCGATCAGCAGGTTGTGCAGCACCGTCGCATGCTCGAACAGCTCGATGTTCTGGAAGGTGCGCGCTATGCCCAGGGCCGCGATCGAATGCGGCGCCTGCTGCGTCAGCGCGATCGGCCCGCCCGCCTCGCCATGCCACTCGATCGTGCCCGTGGTCGGCGTGTAGATGCGGCTGATCAGGTTGAACACCGTCGTCTTGCCCGCGCCATTCGGCCCGATCAGCGTGAACACCTCGCCGCGCCGCACGTCGAAGCTCACCTTGTTGACCGCGAGCACGCCGCCGAAGCGAACGCTCAGATCCCGTGCGGAAAGAAGGATGTCGCCGCTGCTCATCTCAGTCGGTCCGACTTGGTGAAGGACTTCTGCCGCTTGAACAGGCCCTTGCGGTAGAACGGGAAGAGTTGCAGCCAGGTGCGGATCTTCAGCCAGCGGCCGTACAGGCCCAGCGGCTCGAACAGCACGAACGCGATCAGCACCAGGCCGTACACGAGCCCCTGCAGACCCGGCGCCTGCCCGATGGCCGCCGGCAGCCAGTCCTTGCCGATGGAAATCAGCTGCGGCATCGCGATCAGGAAGATCGCGCCCAGGAAGGCGCCGTGCACCGAGCCCAGCCCGCCGATCACCACCATCAGCAGCAGGTCGATCGACTGCAGGATGCTGAACTGGTCCGGCGAAATGAAGCTCAGCTTGTGCGCATACAGCGCTCCGCCCAGCCCCGCCAGCGCGGCCGAGATCGCGAACGACATCGTCTTGTAGCGCGCGAGATGGATGCCCATGCTCTGCGCCGAGATCTCCGAATCGCGGATGGCGACAAAGGCCCGCCCCGTCGGCGAGCGCAGCAGATTCAGGATGCCCAGCGTCGCGAGCACGGCCACCACGAGGCACAGGAAGTAGAAGCCCTCGCCTGAGCCCAGCGACCAGCCGAAGAGCTGCGGCGACTTCACGTGCAGCCCGGCGTTGCCGCCCGTCATGCTCTCCCAGCGCGCGAACACTTCCTCGACGATGAAGCCGAACGACAGCGTCGCGATGCCGAGGTAGATGCCCTTCACGCGCAGCGCCGGCAGCGCGACCACCACGCCGACGGCCGCCGACAACGCAGCCGCCGCAATCAACGCGATCGGAAACGGCACGCCGAGATTCGTCAGCACGCCCTGCGTGTACGCCCCCGCACCGAGGAAGGCCGCATGCCCGATGGAGAACTGCCCCGTGAAGCCGGCCAGCAGCATCAGCCCCAGCCCGACGATGCCGTAGATCAGCACGAAGGTCAGCTGAGCGAGCCAGTACTCGTCGATGATCCACGGCGCGGCCAGCAGGAAGGCCACGAGCAGGCCGTACCAGAACACATGCCCGCCGTGCTTGGCGAGGCGGACGTCCTGGTCGTAGCTTGTCTTGAAGATGAAGCGCATACGAGACTTACACCTTCTTGCGGAGCTTCTCGCCGAACAGGCCGTTCGGCTTGATCATCAGCATCAGCAGCACCACGATGTACGGCGCCGTGTCCTTGAACCCGTCGGGCAGGTAGAAGCCCGCGAACGATTCGACGATGCCGATCACCAGCCCGCCGACGATCGCCCCCGGCAGGCTGCCGAAGCCACCTACCACCGCCGCCGGAAAGGCCTTGAGCCCGATGAAGCCCATGTTGGCGTGCACGAAGGTGATGGGCGCGAGCAGCATGCCCGCGATGGCCGCCACCGCCGCCGCCAAGCCCCACACCAGCCCGTTGAGCCGCTTCACCGGAATGCCCATGTAGTAGGCCGCCAGCTGGTTCTGCGACGAGGCCTGCATCGCGATGCCCAGCTTGCTGTAGCGGAACATCGCGAACAGCAGGCCGCACAGGATGGCCGTGGCGACGATGATGACGAACTGCTCCAGGTTCACGACAAGCTCGCCCAGCTTCCAGATCTGGTCCTTGTAGGGCACGGCCAGCGTGTGCGTGTCGGTGCCTATGCCCGGCACCATGGTGACGAGCCCGCGCGCCACGTAGGCGATGCCGATGGTCAGCATCACGATGGAGAACTGCGGCTGCCCGAGGATGGGCCGTATCACCACCAGTTCCAGCAGCACGCCGAAGGCCGCCATCGCCACCACCGCGAGGATGGCCGCGAGCCAGAACGGCACGCCGAACAGCGACATGCCCGCGAACGCGCCGAAAGCCCCGAGCATCATCAGGTCGCCCTGCGCGAAGCTCACCGTCTCGGTGGCCTTGTAGATGAGCACGAAGCCCAGCGCGATCAGGCCATAGATGCAACCTTGCGCGATGCCCGACAGCAGGAGTTGGAGGATCTGCATGGGCCCCTTCCGCCGCGCTTACTGCCGGAAGCCGCCGGCCGCGTCGTGCAGCGCGAGGCGGCGCGAGCCGGCCACGATGTCGCTGGGCTTGAGGCCGTAGACCTGCCGGATCGAATGGCTGAAGTGCGTCGAGTCGGGGTAGCCGGTGTCGAGCGCGATGTCGGTCAGCGTGCAGCTCTGGCGCACGTAGCGCAGCAGGCTGCGCGCGCGCTTCCAGGCCCTGAAGGCGCGGAAGGCCATGCCGGTCTCCTGCTTGAACAGGTGCAGGAAGCGCGAGAACGACAGGTGCACCGAGGCCGCGCACTCCTCGGCCGACATCGGCGCGGCGGGGTCGGCGTTGATGGCCTCGGCCACCTTGCGGATGCGCGGGTCGAGCGCGCGCGGCGCGAGCGCTTCGCCGAAGAACGTCGCGTCGAAGTCGAAGCCCTCGAAGTCCGTGCCGCGCGCCGAAGCCGCGAGCAGATGTGCATGGGCATCGCGCACGCGTTGCACGAAGGCCGGCGCATCGACCGGGCCGCAGTGCTGCAGGAACGCCGGCATGCGCGCGGGGTCGACCGATTCAGATTCGATGATCAGGCTGAGGATCAGCGGATGCGCGCTCTCGACCTGGTGTGGCACATGCGGCGGCACGACGATGAGCTCACCGCTTTGCCACGCGCCGCCACCGATGCGGATGCGGATAGGCGGCGCGCCGGCGGGCGACACGCACACGCCGTGTCCGCCCATCGTGCGCTCGGCGGCGGCACCGAGCAGGCCGGCGTAGAACACGCGATGCGGCGTGAGCCACATCAGGCGTTCCCCTTGCCTCTCGGCGCCGCGGCCGGGCGGCGTCGTCCTCGTTCGCTGCATGGTGTTTGTCTCCTGCATCGGTGGACTGCCACTGCGTGGTGGCGTCTTTTGTTGGCTGGATCGTAGCGGCGGGCGCCGCCCGGGCGGTATCGATTTGCGCGGGGACTTTCCCTAGGCTCTGGCGAAGGCCCGGCGCAGTTCGGCGGCGCACAGCGCGACCGCCGCGTTGGCCTCGTCGAGCACCTTGCCCATGGGCACGAAGCCGTGGATCTGCCGCTCGAAGCACACGTAGACCGCGCTGTTGCCGGCGGCGGTGAGCGCCTCGGCATACGCGGCGCCTTCGTCGCGCAGCGGGTCGTAGCCGGCGGTGAGCACCAGCGCCGGCGGCAGCTTCGAAAGATCCGGATGCAGCAGCGGCGAAGCGCGCCAGTCGAGGTCGTGCTTCGGGTCGGTGATGTAGTGGTCGTGGAAGTAGCGGATGGTGTCCGCCGTCAGCAGATAGCCCTGCCCGTTGGCCTGGTGCGATGCGTGGCCGCGCCGCATGTCGGTGGCCGGGTAGATCAGCAGCTGGTAGACGATGGGCAGGTCGCCCGCATCGCGCGCCGCGATCGACACCACCGCCGCGAGGTTGCCGCCCGCGCTGTCGCCGCCCACGGCCAGGCGGTTCGCATCGAGCCCCAGCGCGGCGGCTTCGCGGCGCACCCAGCGGGTGGCGGCCAGCACGTCGTCGACGGCGGCGGGAAATCTGTGCTCCGGGCCCATGCGGTAGTCGACCGCGACCACCGCGCAGCCCGCGCCGTTGGCCAGCTCGCGGCACAGCACGTCGTGCGTGTCGAGGTCGCCGATGACCCAGCCGCCGCCGTGGTAGTAAACGAGCACAGGCAGCGGGCCCACGCCGGAGCCTGCCGGCCGGTACAGGCGCACCGGGATGGTGCCGTGCGGCCCGTCGGCGGCGAGGTCTCGCACCTCGGCCACTTCGGGCGGCAGCGGCTGCATGGCGGTGCGGCGCTCGCGGTAGAAGGCCCGCGCGTCGGCGGGCGACAGGGTGTGCGTCGGCGGAATGCCGCGCGCCTCGATGAAGTCCAGCAGGGCGCGCGCCTGGGGATGCAGCATGGTGTCTCCGGTGGATCGTTGCGAGCTTCCAGTGTGGAAGGCAACGGGGTCGCGCGGTATCCGCACGCACCCGCACCCGACCGGGCCCGGCAAGCCTAGGGTGAATCGACATTCAAACGTGGCCGCGTTGGCCCGCCTTGCACCCGGATGCGCGAAGGGCGGCGCAGGCCAGAGTCATCTCTGGTCAAGCCGGCCGACAAAGCAGGCGGGTGCAAGGCGGGCCAACCCGGAGGGAAGGACGAATGCCGGGCGCATTGCGGCGTTGCGGCTCGCTTGCGTAGCCGAGCTACGCGGCGCTCACCGCGCCTTGCACTGCACCCGGCATTCGTCCTTCGCGGCCACGTTTGAATGTCGATTCACCCTAGCACCATGCCTGCGCCACTGCGGCGCGGCTTGCGGAAACTGGCTACGCCTTGCGGGGCTTCACGCGCGAGGCAGCTTCCTTGGCGAGCTTGCGGGCGGTATCGGTGTCGGCGGCGTGCACGAGCGCCACGCCCATGCGGCGCTTGGTGAAGCTCTCGGGCTTGCCGAACAGGCGCACTTCGCTGCCGGGCACCTGCAGCGCCTTGGCCACACCGTCGAAGGCGATGCCGGTGGCGTCCACGCCGCCGTAGATCACCGCGCTGGCGCCCGGGCTCTTGAGCGAGGTGTCGACCGGCAGGCCGAGGATGGCGCGCGCATGCAGCTCGAACTCGTTCTGCCACTGGGTGGCCATGGTGACCATGCCGGTGTCGTGCGGGCGCGGGCTGACCTCGCTGAACCAGACCTCGTCGCCCTTCACGAAGAGCTCGACGCCGAACAGGCCCTGGCCGCCCAGGTCGGCCGTGACGGCCTGCGCGATCTGCTGCGCCTTCTGTAGCGCGGCGGGAGCCATGGGGTGCGGCTGCCAGCTTTCCACGTAGTCGCCGCTCACCTGCACGTGGCCGATGGGGTCGCAGAACTGGGTCTGCACGGAGCCGCTGGCGTCCTTGGCGCGCACGGTCAGCAGGGTGATCTCGTAGTCGAAGTCGATGAAGCCCTCGACGATCACGCGGCCATGACTGACCCGCCCTCCGGCCATGGCGTAGTCCCAGGCCTTCTGCACGTCGGCAGGGCCGTCGATCTTGCTCTGGCCCTTGCCGGAGCTGCTCATGACGGGCTTGACGATGCAGGGGTACCCAATGCCGCCGTCGATGGCCGCCTGCAGCTCGGCCAGCGAGTCGCAGAACTTGTAGGGGCTGGTCGGCACGCCCAGCGTCTCGGCGGCCAGGCGGCGGATGCCTTCGCGGTCCATCGTCAGGCGGGCGGCGCGGGCGGTGGGGATCACGCGCACGGTGCCGGCTTCTTCCAGCTCCTGCAGCATGGGCGTGGCGATGGCCTCGATCTCGGGCACCACCAGCGCGGGCTTCTCGGCCTCGATCAGCGCCTTCAGCTGCGCCGGGTCGCTCATGGTGATGGTGCGGGCATGGTGCGCCACCTGCTGGCCGGGGGCGTTCTCGTAGCGGTCGACGGCGATGGTCTCGACGCCGAGGCGCTGCAGGGCGATCAGCACCTCCTTGCCGAGTTCGCCGGAGCCCAGGAGCATCACGCGGGTTGCGGAGGGGGAAAGGGGGGTGCCGAGGGTGGTCATGGTCGGAAGTCGAAAAGAGCGGAAAAAAGCAACCGCAGCACTGTAAGCCACCGGCGGCCGGCGCTGTCGCACACGGCAACGGCCGGGCCGCGGGGCTGCTTCACAATCGATGTCCTGTCGCGGCGCCAGCCGCGCTCCCCCATTTTTTTTTCGCTTTCTCAAGGAGTTCTCTCATGGCTATCCAGACTGTAGGCATCATCGGCGCCGGAACGATGGGCAACGGCATCGCGCAGGCCTGCGCGGTGGCCGGCGTGAAGGTGGTGATGGTCGACATCGCCCAGGCGGCGGTCGACAAGGGCCTGGCCACGGTGTCGGGCAGCCTCGACCGCCTGATCAAGAAGGAAAAGCTCACGGCCGAGCAGAAGACCGCCGCGCTGGCGCTCATCAAGGGCTCGACCAACTACGAAGACCTGAAGAGCGCCCAGCTGGTCATCGAGGCCGCCACCGAGAACCACGCGCTCAAGCTCAAGATCCTCAAGCAAGTCGACGACATGCTGGCGCCGGAGGTCATCATCGCCTCGAACACCTCGTCGATCTCGATCACCCAGCTGGCCGCGGCCACCTCGCGCGCCGACCGCTTCATCGGCATGCACTTCTTCAACCCGGTGCCGATGATGGCGCTGGTGGAACTCATTCGCGGCTACCTCACGAGCGACGCCACGCACGACACGGTGAAGGAACTGGCCGAGCGCCTGGGCAAGTCGCCGATCACCGTGAAGAACGCCCCGGGCTTCGTGGTCAACCGCATCCTGGTGCCGATGATCAACGAGGCCTTCTTCGTGCTGTCCGAGGGCATCGCCACGGCGGAAGACATCGACGCCGGCATGAAGCTGGGCTGCAACCAGCCCATCGGCCCGCTGGCGCTGGCTGACATGATCGGCCTGGACGTGTGCCTGGCCGTGATGGAGGTCTACCTCGAGCAGTTCGGCGACTCGAAGTACCGCCCCTGCCCGCTGCTGAAGGAAATGGTCGCCGCCGGCCAGCTGGGCCGCAAGACGGGCCGCGGCGTCTACACCTACTGAGCCGCGCAGCCATAACAACAACACGGAGACAAGACCGATGACTGCGACCCCCACCACCCCACCGGCAGAAGGCTGCATCGACACCCAGGTGCTCGACCACGTGCTGCTGATCGGCATCAACCGCCCGGCCAAGCGCAACGGCTGGACGCCGCCGATGTTCAAACAGCTGGCCGAGGCCTACACCCGGCTCGACGACGACCCGAACCTGCGCGTGGGCGTGCTGCATGCCTTCGGCGACCACTTCACGGCAGGCCTCGACCTGCCGGCGGTCACCGAATACATGAAGCGCGGCGAGAAGGCGATTCCCGCCGGGCTGGTGGAGCCGCACGACTTCGGCCTGCCCGACTACCGCCGCCGCACCAAGCCCATGGTGGTGGCCGTCAAGGGCATCTGCTTCACCGTGGGCATCGAGCTGATGCTGGGCGCCGACATCGTGGTGGCGGCCGACAACTGCCGCTTCTCGCAGATGGAAGTGCAGCGCGGCATCATGGCCACGGGCGGCGCCACGCTGCGCATGGCCGAGCGCGCGGGCGTGGGCAACGCGATGCTGCACCTGCTCACGGCCGACGAGTTCGACAGCGCCGAGGCCTACCGCCTCAACTTCGTGCAGAAGGTGGTGCCCGCCGGCCAGGAGCTCGACGCGGCGCTGGCCATCGCCCAGCGCATCGCCGCGCAGGCTCCGCTGGCGGTGGTGGCCACGCGGCTGAACGTGATCAAGGCCGTGGAGCAGGGGCCGCTGGCCGCGGTGTCGGAATTCATCGAGACGCAGAAGCGCCTGTCGAACAGCGAGGACGCCGCCGAGGGCGTGCGCTCCTTCATCGAACGCCGTCCGGCGCGCTTCAGCGGTCGCTGACCGCTTCTTCCACCAAGAACAACGAGCCGACGAACATGCCTCTTTTCATCCGCACGGCGCTCGCCGCCGCATTCACCCTGCTCGCCGTGAACACCACTTCCGCACAGACACCCACGCCTCCCGCGCTGCCCGACCCCGCGGCCACTTCGGTCGACGCCATGGGCTGGATGAAGGGCTTCCCGCCCCCGCCCGACAAGCTCATCACCTTCGACAACCCGGCCGGCGGCGTGTTTCCGCGCACGCGCTGGAGCTTCTCGCACGTGCGCGAGACGGTGCCCACGGCCAACGTGTGGCGCGGCGCCGGCGCGGCCAGCCCGCTGCCTTCGGGCACTTCGCCGGTGCAGATCGAAGCCGTGACGTTCAAACCGCTGGGCAGCGACCAGACGCTGAACTTCGCCCAGATGATCTCGGGCACCTACACCGACGGCATCCTCGTGATGCACCGAGGCAAGGTGGTCTACGAGAAGTACTTCGGCGCACTCACGCCCGAGCGGCCGCACATCGCGATGTCTGTCACCAAGTCCTTCGTGGGAACGCTGGCGGCCATCCTCGCGGACGAGGGCAAGCTCGACCCGGCCGCACCTGTCACCAAGTACATCCCCGAGCTCAAGGACAGCGCCTACGGCGACGCCACGGTGCGCCAGGTGATGGACATGACCATCGGCGTGCGCTATTCGGAAAACTACGCCGATCCCAAGGCCGAGATCTGGGACTACGCCCGCGCCGGCGGCATGCTCACGCAGGGTGCGAACTACACCGGCCCGAAGTCGTTCTACGAGTTCCTCGTCACGCTGAAGAAGGAAGGCGAGCACGGCGAAGGCTTCGCCTACAAGACGGTCAACGCCGAGGTGCTGGCCTGGATCGTGCGCCGCGCCAGCAACCAGTCGCTGGCCGACCTGCTGAGCGAGAAGATCTGGCGCCGCATCGGCGCCGAGCAGGATGCCTACTTCATGGTCGACCGCATCGGCACCGAGTCGGGCGGCGGCGGCCTGAACACCGTGCTGCGCGACCTCGCCCGCTTCGGCGAGACCATGCGCAACGGCGGGCGTGCCTCCAACGGGCAGCAGGCCATTCCGAAGGCGGTGGTGGAAGACATCCAGCGCGGCGGCGCCCCGGCCAAGTTCGTGAAGGCCGGCTACCCGCTGCTCAAAGGCTGGTCGTACCGCGACATGTGGTGGGTGTCGCACAACCCGCACGGTGCATACATGGCGCGCGGCATCCACGGCCAGAGCATCTACGTGGACCCGAAGGCCGAGATGGTGATCGTGCGCTACGCGGCGCACCCGGTGGCGGCCAACGGCGCGAACGATCCGCTCACGCTGCCGGCCTTCCAGGCGATGGCAGAAGCGCTGATGCGCCCCTGACCGAGTCTTCTCAGTTCGAAGCCCGCTCGCGGGCAATCACCAGGAGCCCGTCCATGATCAGGCTCTCGACCAGTTCGAAGTGCCCGTTCATCACGGGCGCCATCTTCCAGCCCGCGCCGCCGGTCATGTAGCAGGCCGGCTCCACGCCGCAGTGCGAGCGCACGTGCTGCACCATGCGCTCCACCGCGCCGGCGATGGCGTAGGTGCCGCCGCTGGTCAGCGCGTCGCTGGTGTTGGTCGGGAATTCGCGCACCTCGCCGGTGGGCACGTGCAGGCCCGCAGTGCCCGATTCGAGCGCGCGCAGCATGATGCCGTGGCCCGGCAGGATCAGGCCGCCGAGGAACTTGCCGTCGGCGTCGATGGCCTCGACGGTCACGGCCGTGCCGATCAGCACCACCACCATCGGCCGCGGCGGCTGCCCCGGCTTCGCGGCGGCCAGCATGCGGTGGCGCGCGCCGATCATCGCCACGAAGCGGTCGGCGCCCAGGCGCGTGGGGTGGTCGTAGCCGTTGACGATGCCGGCCTCGCCCGCACTCGACATCACCCAGCGCGGCGTGCAGTCGAAGCGTTCCACGATCTGTTCCTCGGCACGCCGCCGCACGGCGTCGCCGGCCACCACGCAGCCCAGCATGGAGCCTGGCGATGGCAACTCGGCCCACGGGCCGTCTGCCAGCCGTTCGATGTGGTCGAGGAATTCGGCGCCCTGCGCCTGCAACGCGGCACCGGGGCGGGCCGAGTCGTAGAGCGCCCACTTGAGGCGGGTGTTGCCGATGTCGATGGCGAGGAAGGGGGATGACATGCGCGGGATTATTGCGACTTTGTGGTTATTTCCGCTGGCACGTCGTTGACACACGCGGCATGGGCCTACGCCGGCTCCCGAAGTTCCGCCGCTACATTCGCCAGTTCCATTCACCACCGCACAAGGAGAGAACCATGGGATTGCTCAGTTTCATCAAGGAGGCTGGTGAGAAGCTGTTCGGCGGCTCGTCGGCGCAGGCCGCCACGCCCGACGCCAACCAGGCGGCCGCGGCCGCCATCAAGACCTACATCGAGACGCAGAACCTCGGCCTCACGGGACTGGAAGTGACCTACACCGCCAGCACCGGCGTGGTCACCCTCGCGGGCCAGGCACCGTCGCAGGAGGCCAGCGAGAAGGCGTCGCTCGCCGCGGGCAACGTGGCGAACGTGACCAGCGTGGAGAACAACCTCGTGGCACCGGCCGCACCGCCCGCGCAGTACCACGACGTGGTGCGCGGCGACACGCTCTCGGCCATCTCGAAGAAGTACTACGGCGACGCCAACAAGTACAACGTGATCTTCGAGGCCAACAAGCCGATGCTGTCGCACCCGGACAAGATCTATCCGGGACAGAAGCTGCGCATTCCGGCGATCTGAACTCTCTGCGGCACGCGGCTACGCGCCGTTGTGCCGCCAGGCCCCCGGCGACACCCCGTACTCGCGCTTGAACGCGCGGTTGAAGGCGGCCTCCGACTCGTAGCCCACGCCTTCGGCAATGCGCGCCAGGTTGCACTGGTCCCTGCGCAGCATGCCGGCGGCCAGGATCATGCGCCAGCGCGCCAGGTAGTGCATGGGCGGCACGCCCACCAGCTCGGCGAAGCGGTCCGCCAGCACGCTGCGCGAGATGTGGGCCTCGTGCGCCAGTTCGTCGACCGTCCAGTTGCGCGCGGGCTCGGCATGCATCAGCGCCAGGCAGCGGCTCACGTGGGGATCGCGCAGGCCCGCCAGCCATCCGGGGTTGTTGGCGGGCATGGATTCGATGTAGCCGCGCAGCACTTCGGCGAACAGCACTTCGGCCACCTTGGCGGCGACCATCTCCGAACCCGGCGAGCGCGAAGCCGCATCGCCCAGCACGAAGTTGACCGACTGCTCGATCCACGGGCCCGCCGGCCTGCTGCGCAGCGGCGTGGTGAACAGGCGCGGAATGTTCGCCATGACGGGATTGGGTGCGTCGCCCTCGTAAGCGAACCAGCTGCACACGAGCACCGTGCGGTCGCCATTGCCGCCGTAGCGGACGCGCTCCAGCTCGGGCGCGCGCGGACTCACCACGTATGTCATGTCCACGGCTGCGTTTTGCAGGCCGCTGCCCAGCACGTGGGAGTCGCCATGCGGCGCGGCGATCACCTCGCCCTCACGCGCCCGGATCGGCTCCCCGCCGTCGACCTGGGCCCAGCATTCGCCCTGCAGCACCAGGTGGCAGATGGCCAGCCGCTGCGCGCCGGGCCTGAGCAGCTGCGCGATGTCCGTCCCCTTGGGTACCTTGAAACACCAGGGCGCATACATGTCCCCGTTCAGGAACAGCGCGCCTTCCAGGCGGATGGTCCGCAGCACGTCCGACAAGACATCCATGGTCACCTCCCGGGCAAGCGAGGGCGGGGTTTCGGTCAACAAGTCCGGCGAAGCGGACAAGACGCGGCGGCTTCGCCTCGGCACCATAGATCCTGGTCGCCTTCGACCGATTCTGACAGCCAGACAGGAGTACCACCATGCCCAAATTCGTCATCGAGCGAGACATTCCCGGCGCCGGCAAGTTCACCCCTGCGGACCTGAAAGCCATCTCGCAGAAATCCTGCGGCGTGCTCAGCAGCATGGGCACGGACATCCAGTGGATCCACAGCTACGTGACCGACGACCGGGTCTACTGCGTCTACCAGGCCACCGACGAGGCCCTGGTGCGACGGCACGCGGAGCTCGGCGGCTTCCCGGCCAACCGCGTGGACCGGGTGTACAGCGTCATCGACCCGGCCACGGCCGAGTGAGGCGGGCGGCTTTCCTTCTCTAGTTCTGCCGCCAGGGCAGCCCGCGCTTGCGCCAGCCGCCGATCAGCCCGCGGTGGCCGTTCTCGTCCGGGTTGCCCTCGAAGCCTTCGAGGATGTTGTAGGCCTGCGCGCCCAGTTCGGTCGCCCGCTTCGCAGCGGCGATCGAGCGCACGCCGCTGCGGCACAACAGCACCAGCTTCTTTCCACCCTCGGCGGCGACGCGCACGCCGTCATCGAAGGCCGGATTCATCGCCATGCCGGGCCACTGCTTCCAGGCCAGCGGCACGGCCCCCGGCACGTAGCCGACCCATTCGCGCTCGGCGTCGGTGCGCACGTCGACCAGCACGGCCTCGCCGCTGGCCACCCACTGCGCGGCCTGCTCGGGCGTGATGTCGCCGGCATAGCCTTTTTCCCCAACGGGTTCAGTCATCTCTCTGCGTCCTTCCAATGAATAGGGTTACTTCAGAGGCGGCGGCCGTCTTTGCACCGCCTCGCGCCCCCGCCGGATGATGGAATTTTTCACCAGTTCGTGAAAACCCTGTTTGTCGCGTATTCCTGCGCGCCAAAGATGCGGCTTGGGCCTGCCGAACATAACTCCAAGGGGCGGGCAGGTTTTCTTCGTCATCAGAACTTGTTTGGAGAGAGACAACATGACAGACAGCAAATCACCCCGCCGCCGCAGCCTTCTCAAGGGCGCGGCCGTGGCCGCAGGCGCCATGTCGGTGCCGATGGTCAGCATGGCCCAGACCACTTCCCTGCGCTTCCAGAGCACCTGGCCGGCCAAGGACATCTTCCACGAGTACGCCAACGACTTCGCCAAGAAGGTCAACGACATGGCGGGCGGCCGCCTCAAGATCGAGGTGCTGCCCTCGGGCGCCGTGGTGCCCGCGTTCCAGCTGCTGGAGGCGGTGAACAAGGGCACGCTCGACGGCGGCCACGGCGTGGTGGCCTACCACTACGGCAAGAACTCTGCGCTCGCGCTGTGGGGCTCGGGCCCCGGCTTCGGCATGGACGCCAACACCGTGCTGGCATGGCACAACTACGGCGGCGGCAAGGCGCTGCTCGACGAGATCTACAAGAGCCTGAACATGGACGTGGTGTCGTACCTCTACGGCCCCATGCCCACGCAGCCGCTGGGCTGGTTCAAGAAGCCGGTGGCCAAGGTCGAGGACATGAAGGGCCTGAAGTTCCGCACCGTCGGCCTGGCGGTCGACATGTTCACCGAGATGGGCACGGCGGTGAACCCGCTGCCCGGCGGGGAGATCGTGCCGGCGCTGGACCGCGGCCTGATCGACGCGGCCGAGTTCAACAACGCTTCGAGCGACCGCGTGCTCGGCTTTCCCGACGTGGTGAAGAACTGCATGCTGCAGAGCTTCCACCAGTCGGGCGAGCAGTTCGAGGTGCTGTTCAACAAGGCCAAGTACGCGGCGATGCCGCAGGAGCTGCGCTCGATCATCGACTACGCCGTGCAGGCCGCGAGCGCCGACATGAGCTGGAAGGCCGTGCAGCGCAACTCGCAGGACTACGCCGACATGAAGAAGGCCGGCATCAAGTTCTACAAGACGCCCGACGCGGTGCTGCGCGCGCAGCTGGCGGCCTGGGACAAGACGGTGGCGAAGAAGTCCGAGGAGAACCCGCTCTTCAAGAAGGTGCTGGAGTCGCAGCGCGTGTTCGCCGAGCGTGCGCTGCAGTGGCAGAACGACTACGGCGTGGACTTCAAGATGGCCTACGCCCACTACTTCGGGAAAAAGAAGGCCTGAGAAAGCGCCTTTCGCCGGTCTTTCGTTCGCGCCAGCCATCCGGGGCGTCCCGGGTGGCTGGCTTTCCGATGCGTGCTCCCCTGTCCGCCATGCCTTCATGACCATCCAACGCTTCCTCCACGCCGTCGACCGGTTCAGCATGGTCATCGGCAAGACCTTCTCGTGGCTCATCGTGGCGCTGATGCTGCTGGTGTGCGGCGAGGTGTTCAAGCGCTATGCGCTGAACGCGCCCACCGCCTGGATCTTCGATGCCAACAACATGCTCTACGGCACGCTCTTCATGATGGGCGGCGCCTACACGCTGGCGCAGGCCGGGCACGTGCGCGGCGACTTCTTCTACGGCAGCATGAAGCCGCGCACGCAGGCGGCGCTCGACCTCGTGCTGTACGCGCTCTTCTTCCTGCCCGGCGTGGTGGCGCTCACCTGGTCGGGCTGGACCTACTTCGGCGAGTCGCTGGCGATGCGCGAGCAGACTTTCAACGCCGACCCGATTCCGGTGTACCCCTTCAAATTCGTGATCCCCGTGGCCGGCGCCGTGCTGCTGCTGCAGGGCTTCGCCGAGATGGTGCGCTGCGTGCTGTGCCTGAAGACCGGCGCATGGACGCCGCGCCTGAAGGACGCCGAAGAAATGGACGTGGTGGGCGAGCAGCTCGCCGGCAGCAGCTACGTCGATGAAGCCGACAAGCGCGAGGTGATGGAAAAAGCCCACGCCATCGAGCAGGCCGCGCAGCAGCGCAAGAGCGAAAGCAGCAACAACGGCACGGGAGGTGCAGCATGAGCGAGCCCGCACTCGGCCTGCTGATGCTGGGCCTGATCGTGGTCGTGATCATGCTCGGCTTTCCCACGGCGTTCACGCTGATGGGCCTGGGCATGTTCTTCGGCTTCATCGCCTTCTACGACCCGTCGATGCCCTGGCTCGACAACAAGGTCTTCGACCTGATGGTGCAGCGCGCGTTCGGGGCCATGACCAACGAGACGCTGCTGTCGATTCCGCTGTTCGTGCTGATGGGCTACGTGATGGAGCGCGGCGCGCTCGTCGACAAGATGTTCCACAGCGTGCAGCTCGCGTTCCGGCGCGTGCCGGGCTCGCTCGCGGTGACGACGCTGATCGTCTGCACCTTCTGGGGCATCGCGAGCGGCCTCGTTGGCGCGGTGGTGGTGCTGATGGGCGTGATCGCGATGCGGCCGATGCTCAACGCGGGCTACGACACGCGGCTCGCGGCCGGCGTGATCACGGCCGGCGGCACGCTGGGCATTCTCATTCCGCCCTCGGTAATGATCATCGTGTACGCGGCAGTGGCCGGGCAGTCGGTGGTGAAGCTCTATGCGGCCGCGATGTTCCCGGGCTTCTTCCTCGCATTCCTCTACCTGCTCTACGTGATCGGCTGGGCGCTGCTGCAGCCGAAGGTGGCGCCGAAGCTGCCGCGCGAACAGCAGCGCGCGCCGGTCACGCCATGGGTCGCGCACGTTGCCGCGAGCTATTCGACGCGCATGTTGCCGGCGCTGCTCGCGGCCGTGGTCTCTCCCGGCCGTGCGCTGCGCGGCGCGGTCGAGGGCGTACGCATCACCTGGTGGCTGCTGCTGCGCAACCTGCTGAATGCGCTGGTGCCACTCGCGCTCGCGGCAGTGACGCTGGGCTCGGTGTGGTGGTACGTAACCATCTACTCGCAGAAGGACAACAGCAGCAGCACGCCCGTGGCGGAACAGCAGGCGACTCAGAAGGAGGCCGCGGCGCTGCCCGAAGCGTCGCATGCATCCGAAACCGGCCTCGCCGAACCGCCCACCTCCGACGAGCCCAAGGAGCCCGCATCCGAAGGCAGCCTGCAGGAGCCCCCCGGCGGCGTGGAAGAACCTCCGGGCAGCGAAGCAGCCCCGCCCCCGGCCACTGCCGAAGGCGGCCTGCAGCAGCTTGGCGAGGCCGTAGACGCACCGAAGATCGCGGCCGTTCCCGAGGCCTTCTACACCGGCTTCCTGCTGTGCAGTCTCTTCACGCTCGCGTTGCTGGCCTGGTACTACTGGCGCATGGACGCCGAGCAGTTCGAGATCCTGCGCATGCTGGTGTCGTCGGTGATGCCGCTGGCCACGCTCACGCTGGTGGTGCTGGGCGTGATCCTGTTCGGCATCACCACCGCCACCGAGTCGGCCGCGGTGGGCGCGGCCGGCGCCTTCCTGATGGCGTGGCAGGCCGGCACGCTGAACTTCAAGAAGATCAAGGAAGCGGTGTTCCTCACGCTGAAGACCACGTCGATGGTCTGCTGGCTCTTCGTGGGCTCGGCGCTGTTCTCGGCGGTGTTCGCGCTCTTGGGCGGCCAGCGCATCGTCGAGGAATGGGTGCTGGGCATGAACCTCACGCCGCTGCAGTTCCTGCTGCTGTCGCAGGCGATCATCTTCATCCTGGGCTGGCCGCTGGAGTGGACCGAGATCATCGTGATCTTCGTGCCCATCTTCCTGCCGTTGCTCGCGCACTTCCAGATCGACCCGCTGCTGTTCGGCGTGCTGGTGTTCGTGAACCTGCAGGCGGCGTTCCTCTCGCCGCCGGTGGCGATGTCGGCCTTCTACCTGAAGGGGGTGTCGCCCCCGCACGTGACGATCAACCAGATCTTCGCGGGGATGATGCCGTACATGCTGATCGTCATCCTGTGCATGGTGTTCATGTACATCTGGCCGGGGCTGACGCTGTGGCTGCCGCAGTACCTGTACGGCTGAGGGTGCGCTCAGGCAACGGCCAAGGCAAGACGCCGGGCACGGCGACGCTCGAGCAGTTCGAACAGGCCCATGCCCAGCAGCATGGCGCCTACGAAGACGACTGCCTTGAACTCGCCCGTGCCGAGCGAAACCAGCCCGGGGCCGGGGCAGAAGCCCGCAATGCCCCAGCCGATGCCGAACAGCAGGCTGCCGCCGATCAATCGGCGGTCGAGCCGCCGCGCGGTGGGCAGCGCGACCGGCGCGCCAAGCAGCGACAGCTTGCGCCGGCGCGCGAACATGAAGGCGACGGCGCTCACGCCCACGGCACCGCCCATCACGAACGCGAGCGACGGGTTCCACGGCCCGGCCAGGTCGAGAAAGCCGAGCACCTTGGCCGGATTGGCCATGCCGGACACGATGAGGCCGAGCCCGAAGACCAGGCCGGAGAGCAGGGAAGCAATGACGAGCGGCATGGCGGATCGCTCCCTGCTCACAGCTTCAGCAGATGGCGCGCCACGAACACCGTGGCGAACCCTGCGGCCATGAAAACCCCGGTGGCGGCCAGCGAACGCGGAGACAGCCGCGCCAGGCCGCACACACCGTGACCGCTCGTGCAACCCGCGCCATAGCGCGTGCCCACGCCCACCAGCAGGCCGGCCAGCGCGAGCGTGCCGTAGCCCGCATCGATCCGCGCCGCGGGCAGCACGGCGAACAGGCCGTAGACCAGGGGCGCGCCGACCAGGCCGAGCACGAAGGCCGCGCGCCAGGCGATGTCGCCCTTCGCGGGGCGCAGCAACCCGCCCAGCACGCCGCTGATGCCCGCGATGCGTCCGTTGAGCAGCACGAACATCGCCGCGGCGATGCCGATGAGGACGCCACCGGCCAGCGCGGCCCACGGCGTGAAATGAGGCCAGTCGATGGCGGGCATCTTCAGCTCTCCTTCGGGCAGTAGAGGCGGTAGAGCACCGCGAGGATCTCGAGCAGCGCGGCATCGGCGACGCTGTAGTAGATGTTCTTGCCGTCACGCCGGGTGTTGACCACGCCTTCGGCGCGCAGCACCGAGAGCTGCTGCGACAGGGTGGGCTGGCGGATGCCCAGCACGCTTTCCAGGTCGCTCACGCACATCTCGCCCTGCGAGAGCTGGCACAGCAGCAGCAGCCGGTCTTCGTTGGCCAGCAGCTTGAGCACGCCGACCGCCCGGCCGGCGGCGCCGCGCAGCGCTTCGGGATCGATGACGAGGGTGGAGTTCTTCATGGGCAATGACAGTTAGTCAACAAACATTATATCAATCAATATAATATAGATGCCTTGAATGAAGCCGATGCACCCTGCATCACGGAAGGATTGCCATGACGACGACCGCGCCCCGCACCACCACCCAGGCATTCTTCGACCCCGCGACGGGCACGGTGTCCTATGTGATCTGGGACCACGCCACGAGGCGCGCAGCCGTGATCGACCCGGTGCTCGACTACGACTTCAGGTCCGGCCACACCGGCACCGCCTCGGCCGACCGACTGCTGGCCTACGTGCGCGCCCAGTCGCTGCAGGTCGACTGGATCCTCGAGACCCACGCGCACGCCGATCACCTCTCGGGCGCGCGCCATGTGCAGTCGCAAGCCGGAGGACGCATCGCCATCGGCGAGCACATCCGTACGGTGCAGGCCACCTTCCGCAACCTCTACAACCTCGAGCGCGACTTCCTGCCCGACGGCAGCCAGTTCGATCATCTCTTCGAGGACGGCGAATCCTTCCGCATCGGCGACACCGAGGCGACCGCGCTGCTGGTGCCCGGCCACACGCCGGCCGACATGGCGTACCTGGTGGACGGCGCGGTCTTCGTCGGCGACACGCTCTTCATGCCCGACCTGGGCAGCGCGCGCGCCGACTTCCCGGGCGGCGACGCGCGCCAGCTATATCGCTCGATGCGCCGCCTGCTCGCCCTGCCGCCCGAAACTGCCGTGTATGTCTGCCACGACTACCCGCCCGCCACGCGCGAGCCCCGCTGGCAAAGCAGCGTCGCGGAGCAGCGCGCCCACAACATCCACGTGCACGACGGCATCGGCGAAGACGACTTCGTGCGCATGCGCACCGCGCGCGACGCCACGCTCGACGTGCCGACGCTGATCCTGCCGTCGATGCAGGTCAACGTGCGCGCCGGCCGGCTGCCGCCACCCGACGACAACGGGGTGGCCTACCTGCGCATTCCGCTCAACGCCCTGCCCCGGCCGTCGCGACGGCCCAGTCCCGAGTAAAGGCACCTGTCACACCATCCACCGGCTCAACGCCTGGGGCGCTCGGGAAGCCGTTCAACGCTGCAAAGCAGTTTGTCGTCGCTGCCTTTCTCGTAGTCCGCCATCGAGCGATATCCGGTGGCGTTCCAGTAGTCCGGCTGTTTCGGGTCCAGGCCCAGCACGATCACGCCGAAGCCGCAAGACTTGCCTTGCAGCAGGAAAACGGCCTCTTGTCCAAATGCGCCGGACTCCTGTTTCAGCACCCGATATGGAGTCTTCTTGCAGGCGGCAAACGGAGTGCGCCATTCGATGGTCTTGTCTTGTATCGACAGCTTTCCAAAGCACTGCCTGCCGGTGCCCTGATACTCTCCGCCGAAAGGAACATCCGCCGCAAACACCTGTCCGGCAAACATCAATCCGAGCACGCCAAGGGGCAGTAGATTTCTCGTCATTTGCATGCGATCGCGTCACGTTGCTGGATCACGCTGATCGCGTAGTCGAGTTTCTGGGAATATCGCGGATCTCCTGTGTTGTACCGGGTCGCGACTGTCATCGACGTCAAAGGCATCCACCGCGTGATGACCTTCTGCATTGAAGCTTTCCGGTATTTCAAGGCCTGCCCGATCCGAAGCGTGTGAGCAGAGGGATTCAACTGCTTCATGACCTCGACGGTACTGCCCTGGGCATTGGCGATCTTCTCGACCGTGTCGCTCGGTTGCACATTGACTTCGTAAGTCATGGTGTCCGCGCCTGCAACGCTGCGAGTTTCGAAGCTGGCCGAACGCATGAGCAAATAGCCGATGCCCGCGCGAATGTTCTGTGCAGGTTCGGTTCGAACCCGGCCGGCTGACAAGCTCATCCGCGGCGGCAGGATCAACTCGCCGCCCTTGTTCTTTGCCAGAAGATCGTTCAAGCCCGGGTCGTTGTACATCCCGATCTGGATGGGGTTGGATTTCCACAGCGCCTTGTTGGCTCCGGTCTCGACCCAAACCATCGCCTTGACGAGCTGCCAATTCAGCGGGGTGTAGCCCGCCTTGCCGGAAAGGTGGCGATTGAATTCGTTGACTGCAAGCTGAATCTCGCAGTCGTAGACATCCCAGCTGTCGTCCGACTTCCTGATGTCGTCCTGCCACTTTTCGAAACCGGACTTTGGCTTGGGTGTCGTGTGCTTGATCGCGGGATGCCGCGTCCGATGTGCCGCTTCTGTCATTCAATCCCCCCATTTTTTCGTTTGCGCTGTAAAGCGTTTGCGCAAGTGAATGCTATGCGCGACGAATTGGAGGTTCGTGACGCAGGCTCAGCGCCGACGCTCCACATACGGCCGCGCCTGCAGCAGCACGATCCTGTCGCCCACCGTCGCCCATTCGATGTCCTGGTCGACGGCGTTGAACGTGCGCTTCACCGCCGCGCCCACGTTGGCCAGGCGCACCACCAGCTCGTCGGTCAGCACGTTGCGGCCGGCTTCCACCGGCACTTCCTTCACGCCGCCGTCCTTGTCGAGCTGCAGCGCCGTGTCTTCGGCCGAGCGGCTCAGCACCTGGATGGCCTTGGACCAGCTCGAATACATCACCTGCTCGGCCACGCGCCGACCCTCGACCACGCGGATGCCGATGCCGCGCTTGGCCGAGATGTAGGTGATGTGCGGGTGCCCCGCGTCGAAGGGGTCGCGGGTGATCATCACGCCGGCGTTGGTCGAGTCGATGGCGGTCTGCACGAAGACGCCCATGAGCACCGACTCGGCGCCGAAGCCCGCAGCCGTGCGGGCCTCCCAGGCCTCGGGGTTGAACACCGAGGCCCAGACCTTCTTCACGGCCACCTCGAGCGCGTCGCCGGTCTTGACGTTGGGCACGGTGGTGTAGAGCCCCGCGCCGCTGAAGCCGGGCAGGTCTTCCGAGTTGGACGAGCTGCGCACGAACACGCCGCCGCCGCCGAGCTGCGATTGCCATGCCGCGCGCCAGCCGGCCGCGGTGGCGGCATCGACCGGCCATTGCACGATTTCGTCGCGCAGCTGCGCCAGAGCCTTCTGGCGCACCTTGGGATCGCTCGCGAAGCCCGGCTGCTGCTGCATGCGCGCGATGCGGTCGGCCAGGCCGTTGGCGCGCATGAAGCGGTCGTAGTGCGCGAAGGGAACGCAGAAGCCGTCGGGCACCGAGGTGCCCGGAATGTGCGCGGCCTGCATGGCGCCGAGGTTCGCGGCCTTGACGCCGCACTGGGCGCTGTTGCGTGCGCGCAGCGAGGCCAGCGGCAGCAGCCGGCTTTCGCGCAGGTCGGGCTTGATGGCGCGCGAACTGCCCGGTACAGCCCCCGTGGCGGCGGTGCGCACCGCGCGCGGCGGCAGCGCGGCGATCTCCTCCGGCGTGAGCCGTCGCACCTGGTAGCCCGATGCCGCCACCTTCAGCGCCACCCACTGGCCGGCGTGCTCTTTCAGCACGGCGGCGGCGTCGCGCACATAGGCGTTGGGAATGCCCCAGCCCTTGGCCAGCAGGTTGACGTGCGAGAGCGCCGTCGATGGCCGCTCGGTCAGCACGGCCGCCACCGGCGGCAGGCCGATGGGCACCTGCCGCAGCACGGCGATGTCGTCGGGCAGCAGCGCGTTGATGCCTGATTCATCGTCCACGATGCGCACGCGGCCGGTGGCGGTGCCGAGGTTCATCGGCAAGAAGGGCTGCTCGCGGATCAGCGCCTCCTGGCTCACGAAGTCGATGCCGGTTTCCTTGGCCACGCGCTCGTGCAGCGTGGAGTTGGTCTTGAACTTCACCGGCGCGAAGAAGCTGGCCCTGACCTGCTGGTCGGCCTGCCGCAGCAGCGGCGCGGTGAGCTTGTCGCCTTCCCAGAATTCGTAGGTGAAGCTGCCGATGTTCTGCTGCCAGCTCAGTGTGCCGAACAGGAATCGGCGGTCGGGCACGAGGTAGTTGCGGTCGATCTCGCGCTTGATGGTGTTGGGCACGAGCCGGGTGTCGCGCAGGAAGCGCACGTGCAGCTGGTAGCGCGGCGTGTCGATGTAGTACATGCGCGGCGGCTTCGCCTGCCGGTCGACGGCGAACAGCACGTGGGCGAGCTGCATCGGCGTGCCGGCGTCGTAGACGCGGGCGAGCTGGTCGAAGTCGCCCTGGCTGCGCAGCGCGGGCAGCGACGACGGAACCGACGGGCGGGGCACGAGCTGCGCGGCCGGGCCCTCGGGCTGCTGCTGGTTCTGTTGCTGGTAATACGACGGCTTGCGCGCGAGCTGGGCGGAGGCCGGCAGGGCCGCCAGCATCGCGGCCGTGGCCATGCAGAAAACGATCGCGCTATTGTTTTTGGAGCGCAGCATGCCCGTGGGCCATGCGCTGTTCTGGTTTTTCATGTGGTGTCCCTCCTTACAGCCGGTTGCCGATTGCACGCGCGCTTCACCAAGCAGGGGTCGCGCGGTGACAGCGGCAGCGGATTCTCGCGCGTTACAACTCCAGAGCTTCCGCACCCTCCCGAGGATCAGAGAACAACGCCATGAACCAGACCGCGTCCCTCTTCACGCTTTCCGCCGCGCGCCGATGGCTGCTCGGCGCGGCACTCCTTTGCGTGGGCCTCGCGGCCAGCGCGCAGCAGGACCCGCCGGGCCGCATCGCGCGGCTCAACTACCAGCAGGGCACGGTGAGCTTCGCGCCCGCCGGCGCCGACAGCTGGTACGACGCGCAACCCAACCGCCCCCTCACCACCGGCGACCGGCTCTGGACCGACCGCAATGCACGCGCCGAGCTGCACGTCGGCTCGGCGGCGCTGCGACTCGACGGCCAGACCCACGTCGAATTCACCGAGCTCGACGACGACACGGCCCGCATCACCTCGAACCAGGGCAACCTGCAGCTGCGCGTGCGCGACGAACTCTCGGGCCAGCGCTTCGAGGTCGACACCGGCAACCTCGCGGTGGTGATCGACGAACCGGGCGAATACCGCATCGCCGCCGACCCTGCCGCCGGCACCACCTGGGTGGCGGTGGCTTCGGGCCGCGTCACGCTCTACGGCGAGAACGGCCAGTCGCAGTCGCTGGGCGCGCGCCAGCAGCTCACCGTGTCCGGCCGCGATCTTGCCGCCATCGGCGGAACGCCGGCCCAGGGCAGCGGCTTCGACGCCTGGGTGGCCGAGCGCAACCGCATCGAGGAGCAGTCGGTTTCCGCGCGCTACGTGTCGCGCGAAGTGGTCGGCTACCAACAGCTCGATGCATACGGCGACTGGCAGAGCGATCCGACCTACGGCGACGTCTGGTTCCCGCGCAATGTCGATGCCGACTGGGCGCCCTACCGCGACGGCCAGTGGGTCAACGTCGCACCCTGGGGCCTGACCTGGATCGACGCCGCGCCATGGGGCTTCGCGCCCTCCCACTACGGCCGCTGGGCGCGCGTGGGTCCGCGCTGGGGCTGGGTGCCCGGGCGCCCGAACGGGCGGCCCGTGTATTCGCCGGCACTGGTGGGCTTCGTGAACGGCGGCGGCAGCGCAGGTGGCAACGGCGTGGGCTGGTTCCCGCTGGCCCCGGGAGAACAGTGGCGCCCCGGCTACCGGGCAAGCCAGCGCTACCTGGACCAGGTCAACCGCATGGCCATCTACAACCGCCAGGCGCCGCGCAACGATTTCTATGCCAACCAGCAGATGCCCGGCGCCGTGACGGTGCTGCCCGCCGACCGCTTCGGCCGCGGCCCCTTCGGACGGCGCGACCTGATGCGGCTGCCGGACGACCGCTTCGCGCGCGGACCGGTGGCGCCCGCCCCCGGCATCGCCGTCAACGCCTTCGGCGGCTTCGGCCGGCCCGCCGCGGTGGTGCCGCCGGCCGCGGCGCTGATGGCGCGACAGCAGCAGATCCAGCTCCAGCAGGCGCAGCAGGCCCAACAGCAACAGCTGATGCAGCAACAGCAGCAGATGGAATGGCAGCGCCAGCAAGGCTCGAGGCAACAGCAGGATTGGCGCCAGCAGCAGGACTGGCGGGCGCAGCAGGAATGGCGTCAGCGCGGCGAGCAGGAGCGCTGGCAGCACCAGCAACAACAGCAGATGCAGCAACAACAACTGCAACTCCAGCAGCAACAGGCGCTGCGCCAGCAGCAGGAAATGCAGCAGCGCGCCGCCCAGGCACAGGCCCTGCAGCAGCAACAGCTGCTCCAACAACAGCAGGCGCAGCAGATGCAGCTCCAGCAGATGCGCGCGGCCCAGCAGCAGGCATTGGCACAGCAACAGCAGCTTCGCCAGCAACAGGAGATGCAGCAACGCGCCGCGCAGATGCAACAGCAGGCGCAGGCTCAACAGCAGGCCTTGCAGCAGGCCCAGCTGCGCGCGCTGCAGCAGCAGCGCGGCATCCAGCCGCCCGCGGCGCCGCAGCCCCAGCCGCAACCCGGCCAGCGCGGCGGTGACGATCCACGCCGGCTCTGGACCTCGCCGGACTCGCGCCAGTAGCGCTTCAGCCGCGCGGCGCGGCTTCAGAAGGCTGGCCGCACTGCGCGCAGAACTTCGCGCCGGCCTGCATCGCGGTGCCGCACTGCCTGCAGGCCGCCGGCTGCATCGAACCGCCGCATTGCTGGCAGAAGCGCGCGCCCGGCGCGTTGACCGTGCGGCATGCGGGGCACGCGTTGCCGCTGCCGCCACCGCCCGCCGGCGGTGCGCCGTTGCCGTAGCCGTATCCGCCGTGCGAGCCGTGGTGGCCTCCACCGCCGCCGTGCCGCGATCCGCCGTGGCCTCCGAAAAGTCTTTCAAGCATGCCCATGTGCATCTCCCTGGAAACAGGCTGCCCGCGGAAGCGTCGCCGACGGCGATGAACTCCCGCGGGGCCTGGACACAGTGGAATCCCTGAAGCAGCTCCAGGGTCAAGCAAGCCCCGACGGAAGCGCCGGCTTCGCCCCCGCCGCTACAGTCGGCGGCCAAGGAGCAAGCCTTTCATGCCCACATTCGACTTCGATCTCTTCGTCATCGGCGGCGGCAGCGGTGGCGTTCGCGCCGCGCGCATGGCGGCGCAGACCGGCGCCCGCGTCGCCCTCGCCGAGGCCGCCGAGCTCGGCGGCACCTGCGTCAACGTGGGCTGCATTCCCAAGAAGCTCTACAGCTACGCGGCCGGCTATGCCGAATCCTTCGAGGAAGCCGCGGGCTACGGCTGGAAGCTGCCCCAGGCGCCGCAGTTCGACTGGGCGCACCTGAAGGCGCAGCGCGCGAAGGAGATCACGCGGCTCAACGGCATCTACGCCTCGCTGCTGAAGAACGCGGGCGTCACGCTCGTCACCGGATGGGCCCAACTGGTCGACCCGCACACGGTGGAAATCGGCGGCAGGCGCCACACCGCGCGCCACCTGCTCGTGGCCACCGGCGGCACGCCCTTCGTGCCCGACATCCAGGGCCGCGAGCACATCGTGACCTCCGACGCGATGTTCGACCTCGACCCGTTCCCCAAGCGCCTGCTGGTGGTGGGCGGCGGCTACATCGCCTGCGAGTTCGCGTCGATCTTCAACGGGCTGGGCTCCAAGGTCACGCAGCTGCACCGCCGCGCGCACCTGCTCACCGGCTTCGACGACGACGTGCGGCAGTTCCTCGCGAACGAGATGGGCAAGGCCGGCGTCGACGTGCGGCTGAACTGCGAGGCCACTTCGGTCACGCGAGGCCCCGACGGCCTCACCGTCACGCTCGCGCGCGGCCAGCAGATCGAGGCCGACACCGTGCTCTTCGCCACCGGCCGCGTGCCCAACACGCAGGGGCTGGGCCTCGAGGCGGCGGGCGTGAAGCTCGACGAGCGTGGCGCGATCGCGGTCGATGCGCACTACCGCAGCTCGGTGCCGTCGATCTACGCTGTGGGCGACGTCTCCACGCGCGTGCAGCTCACGCCGGTGGCGCTGGCCGAGGCGATGGTGGTGGTCGACGAGCTCTTCGGCAAGGGAAAGCGCCGGCTCGACTACGAATTCATTCCCACCGCCGTGTTCACGCACCCGAACATCGGCACCTGCGGCTACACCGAGCTCGAAGCGCGCGCGAAGTTCGGCGAGGTCACGGTGTTCTCCAGCGAATTCAAGTCGCTGCGCCACACCCTCTCGGGCAGCAGCGAGCGCACCTTCATGAAGCTGGTGGTCGAGAAGGCCACCGACCGCGTGTTGGGCCTGCACATGGTGGGCGCCGACGCGGGCGAGATCGTGCAGGGCTTCGCGGTGGCGATGCGCGCGGGCGCGACGAAGGCGATCTTCGACGGCACGGTGGGGATCCACCCGACTGCCGCTGAAGAGTTCGTGACGATGCGCGAGCCGATGCCAGGCTAGACGCCGGCCTGCTGCTTGCCCTCGAGCAGCTTCACCAGCACGAACAGCACGCGATTGGCCGGCGTGGGCACTCCCAGCGCCTCGCCACGCCGCACGATGAGGCCGTTGAGGTGGTCGATCTCGGTGGGCTTGCCGCGCGCGAGGTCCTGCGCGGTCGAGGAGTATTGCGAGGGCATGGTCTGCGCGATGGCGCGCACCGCGGCGTCGGTGTCGCCTACCACTTCCACGCCCTCGGCCTTCGCGACCGCGAGGCATTCGGCCACCACGTCGCGGATCATGTCGGTCACGCCGGTGCCTTTCACGAGCACGCCGTAGGGCAGCTGCGTGACGGCGGAGAGCGCGTTGTAGGCGCAGTTGAGGATCAGCTTGGCCCACAGCGACCCGCGCACGTTGGCGGATATCTGCGTGGGCACGCCGGCGGCCTCGAGGTGCCGCGCAACTTCCTCGCTGCGGCCCGAGGGCGCGATCACCAGTTCGCCACGACCGTGATGCTTCACATGGCCGGGCCCGGCCATCTCGGTCGCCACGTAGACGACGGCCGCGGCGACTTCATTCGACGGTGGCAGCACGGAGCGCACGCGCTCGTCGTTGTCCACGCCGTTCTGCAGCGTGAGCACCAGCGCGCCGGGGGCGAGATGCGGCCTGATCTGTCCGGCGGCCGATTCGGTGTCGGTGGATTTCACGCAGAACAGCACTAGGTCGGCTCCCTGCACGGCCGAAGCCTCGGTGCTTGCGGCAACGCGCACGTGCTCGTCGAAGGCCTTGGTCTCCAGCCGGAGCCCCCTGGCATCGACGGCTTCCACATGCGAGGGGCGCCCGATCAGCACCACCTCGTGCCCGGCGCGCGCAAGCATCGCCCCGTAGTAGCAGCCGACCGCGCCGGCGCCCATCACTGCGACTTTCATCGATTCGTTTCCTTGCTTGTCCGTTTGGAGGAAGAGCCTGACCAGGATGGCGGCTTCATGCCTCGCTTCATGCCTCGCTTCATGCCTCGATCTCCACGCCTCGCGACTTCAGCCCCTCGTCCAGCAGCCATTCGCGGAACGCCGCGAAGGCCGGCAGGTCGAGGCGGTCGGGCCGGTAGCAGAGATAGTGTCCCTGGTTCACGCTGACCGGTGTGCCGCAGGGGCTCAGCAGCGCGCCTTCGGCGAGTTCTTCCTGCACCAGCAGCTTGGGCACAAGGCCGATGCCCAGGCCGTTGAGCGCCGCCTGGATCAGCGCCGAATACTGGGCGAAGCGAGGCCCGGCCACGATCTGCACCTCGGGCACGCCGTGCTGCACGGCCCACAGGCGCCACGCGGTGGGCGCGCCCTCGTGGTGCAGCAGCGTGTGGCCGACGATGTCGGCGGGCTGCGCGATGCGGTGCCGCCCTTCCACCAGCGAGCGCGCGACGATCAGCACGAACTCGCGCCCCGCGATGTATTCGGACACCACGCCGGGCCAGCCGTCGGGGCCGTAACGGATGGCGGCATCGACGCCGGCCGGGATGCCGTCGCTGGGCTCCAGGTGGCGGCTGAAGCTCAGCATCACGTGGCGGCTCTTCTGGCTGAAGGCGGGCAGGCGCGGAATCAGCCACTTGGTGAGGAAGGTGGGCACGCTGGCCAGCGTGAGCAGGCCGGCGCCGGCGTCGCCCGAGCGCGCCTCGAAGGTCGCGGTCTCGATGGCGCGCAGGCCGCCGGAGATCTTCTGCCAGTACACGCGCCCCTGCGGCGTGAGCTGCACGCCGCGGCCGTTCTTCTGCAGCAGCTCGCGGCCCAGGAAGGCCTCGAGCCCCGCGATCTGCTTGCTGACCGCGCTCACGGTGATGCACAGCGCCCCGGCCGCGAGCGTGATGCTCTGGTGGCGCGCCACGGCGTCGAAGGCCAGCAGCTCCTGGATGGTCGGGCAGTCGCGCTTCATGCATGGCTCCGCTTCATGAAAGCCGCATGAAAAACGCTTTCCGATTGCTCAAGTGTCGTCATCCAACTTTCACCCATAAGTACGCACGCGATTCCTAGAATTCGAGGCAACGCGGCGGCATGTCCGGCGCGAACAGTAGCGCATCCGGAAAGTATGCCGGGCGCCAATGACATACGGAGGCAAGCTTGGTTCGCGTCATCTCGCTCATCTACGGCCTGTACCTGCTGCTGCCCATCGCGCTGCTGCTGGTCGGCAGCGTGGGCGGCAACTGGACCAACACGCTGCTGCCCACGGGCGTCACCGGGCAGTGGTACCTCGACCTCTGGCTCGACACCTCCTTCCGCAAGGCCTTCGTGAGCAGCCTCGTGGTGGCGCTGGCGGCCTGCGCCATCAACACCGTGCTGGCGCTGCCGCTGGCCTACGCGCTCTATCACGGCGCGCGCCGCGGCGGCAGCCTGGCGGCGCGCATCGTGAGCGCCACGCCGGTGGCGGTGCCCGCGATCACGCTGGCCTTCGGCTACATGATCGTGTTCAACACCGACCTCGCGCCCTGGCTGGGCTCGATGCCGCTGCTGATCGCGGCGCACGCGATCCTCACGCTGCCCTATCTCACCAACACGCTGCTCACCGACCTGCGCCACCTCGACCTGGGCCGGCTCGAGCAGGCCGCCGCCACGCTCGGCGCCTCGGGCTGGCAGCAGTTCACCGGCATCGTGCTGCCCAGCCTGCGCCAGAGCCTGATCAGCGGGCTGGTGATGGTGGCGGCCATCTCGGTGGGCGAGTTCGGCGTGTCGAACCTGCTCACGAGCTTCCAGAACCGCACCTACCCGGTGGTGCTTCTGCAGGCCTTCTACGGCGCGACGGGCTTCGCCTGCGCGGCCACGGTGATCCTGCTGGTGCTGGCGAGCGCGTCGGCGCTTCTTTCCTCTTCCCTCGTGAAGCAACGCGCATAAGCGGCACAACCGATACGCCATGAGCCTCCTCCTCGACAAGGTCAGCTACAACTACCCCGGCAGCACGCACGGCCTGCACGAGGTGTCGCTCGACGTGCGCACCGGCGAACTGGTCGCGGTGATCGGGCCCAGCGGCTCGGGCAAGTCGACGCTGCTGAAGCTGGTGTCGGGCCTGGAGACGGGCCACACCGGCCGCATCGCGCTCGACGGCGAAGACATGTCGCGCACGCCGGTGCACCAGCGCCACATCGGCATGGTGTTCCAGAGCTACGCGCTCTTTCCGCACCTGAGCGTGCTCGACAACGTGGCCTACGGCCTCAAGCTGCGCAAGGTGGCGACCGCCGAGCGGCGCCAGCGCGCGCAGGAACTGCTCGACATCGTGGGGCTGGGCGAGTTCTCGCAGCGCGCCGTGGCGCAGCTCTCGGGCGGCCAGCAGCAGCGCGTGGCGCTGGCCCGCGCGCTGGCCATCGACCCGCGCGCCCTGCTGCTCGACGAGCCGCTCTCGGCCCTCGATGCCAGCGTGCGCGGCCACCTGCGTGACCAGATCCGCGCCATCCAGCAGCGCTTCAACGCCACCACGCTGCTGGTCACGCACGACCAGGAAGAAGCGCTGGCCATGGCCGACCGCGTCGCCATGCTCAAGGACGGCCGGCTGCTGCAGATCGCCACGCCGCGCGACATCTACGAGAACCCCGCGAGCCGCGCGGTGGCTGAGTTCGTCGGGCTTTCGACGATCCTGCCCGCGAAGGTAGCCGCGCCCGGCCGGCTGGACCTGGGCTTTGCCGAACTCTTCGCCGACACCGGCCGGCGCGCCTTCGGCACCGCGGTGCAGGTGCTGGTGCGCCCCGAACACGTTCGCGCCGACCCGACACCCGACGCCGTGAACCGCCTCGAGGGCCGCACCGGCGCACAGCGCTACCTGGGCGCGCTCACGCGCTACGACTTCGAGGTGCAGGGCGCCGGCAAGCCCTTCCTCGCCGAATCGGCGAAGCCGGCCACCGAAGCGATCGCCATCGCGCCCGAGCACCTGCGCCTGCTCGACGACTGAAGCGACGACTGAATCGACCACTGAAACCTTCCTCCAAGGAGCCACCATGCAACGCAGACATCTGATCCAGGCCGCCGGCGCACTGCCGCTGGCCACCCTCACGGCACGCACCGCATTCGCCTTCGACGGCCCCGAGCTCTACGCGGGCGAGAAGGCGCTGTACGCCGAGGCGCAGAAGGAAGGCCTGTGCGTCTCCTTCGACACCGGCCCCGAGTGGGCCAACTGGAAGTCGCTGTTCCGCGATTTCAAGAAGCGCTACCCCGAGATCGAGCTGACCTACAACGACATCGGCTCCGCCGCCACCGTGGTCGCGCTGGAAAAAACCAAGCGCCGCCCGCAGGCCGACACCGCCTACTACTTCGCCGCATCGGCCGTCGACGCCGCCAAGAAGGACGTGGTCGCCCCCTTCAAGCCCGTCAACTTCGACAAGCTGCCGGCCGTGTTCCGCGAGGCCGAGGGCCGCTGGTTCACCATCCACACGCTCAACATCGCCTTCCTGGTCAACAAGAAGCTGGTGAAGAACGTGCCCACCGGCTGGGCCGACCTGCTCAAGCCCGAGTTCAAGAACACGGTGGTGTACCTCGATCCGCGCTCCACCGGCATCGGCCAGGTTCTGACCTTCGCGGCGGCGTATGCCAACGGCGGCAGCGTCGACAACGTGCAGCCCGGCACCGACTACCTCGGCAAGCTGCATGCGGCCGGCAACGTGCTGCGCGTGGAAGGCACCACGCCCTATGCCAAGTTCCTCAAGGGCGAGATCCCCGTGTGGATCAGCTACGAGAACGACGGCCTGAAGGCCAAGCACGTCGACGGCATGGGCGACGCGGTGGAAGTCGTGATTCCGAAGGAAGCCAGCGTGGCCGCGCCCTACGCCATCAGCCTCGTGAAGAACGGCCCGAACCCGAACGCCGGCAAGCTTTGGCTCAACTTCATCATGAGCGAGGCCGGCCAGTCGCTGTTCGCCCAAGGCTTCGTGCGTCCTGCAGTGCCGGGTACGCCTCTCGCCGCCGACGTGGCCGCCAAGATGCCGGCCGCGCCGCAGATCAAGCCGCTCGACGTGGTGAAGGCCTCGGAGCGCAAGGCCGAGGTCGACAAGCTCTGGGCGCAGGCGGCGCTGGGCAAGTAACAAGAAAGCCCGAAGGAACGTGATGCGACGCTTTGGCGCCTGGCCCGCATGGGCCTTCATGGCGCTGTTCTTCGCGGTGCCGCTGGCGGCGCTGCTGCCCGAGGCCTTCGGCGAGGGCGGCAGCGCCTTCGGCCGGCTGTTCGGCAACCCGCTGTTCTTCGGGGCGCTGCGCAACACGCTGGCGCTCGGGCTGGCGGCGGGCGTGATGTCGGCGCTGGTGGGCACCTGCATCGCGATCGAGCTCGCGCGCCAGCCCGAGAGCCGGCGCCAATGGCTGATGACCCTGCTGGGCCTGCCGCTGGCTTTCTCGGGCCTGGTGATCGCCTACGGCTTCATCCTGGCCTTCGGCCGCGCGGGCTTCGTGACGCAGCTGCTCGCGGGCCTGGGCGCCGACCCGGCCGTCATCGGCAGCTGGATCTACAGCGTGTCGGGCCTGGGTTTTGCGTATGCCTACTACCTGATTCCGCGCGTGGCGCTGTCGCTCTACCCGGTGTTCGCGAACCTCGACCTGCGCCCGGCGCAGGCAGCGCGCACGCTGGGTGCCTCGCGCTCGCGCGCCTTCTGGGACACGGTGGTGCCCGAGGTGCTGCCCTCCGTGCTGTCGAATGCCTGCATGGTGGCTGCCATTGCGATGGGCACCTACGGCACGGCGCTGGCGCTGGTGGGTACGCAGCTCAACATCCTGCCGCTGATGCTGTTGGCGCAGGTGGGCGACGGCGGTTCCGATTTCGCGGTGGCGGCGGCCCTGTCGCTGGTGCTGATGGTTGTGTGTGTGATCGTGATGGGAGTGGGCGATGTCTTTACGCGAAGGCGCGAGCGCGGTGGCGCTGCCGGCGCAGGTCACTGAGGCGCTGGAGCGCCTCGCGCAGAAGCAGCGGGGGCCGCAGCGCCACCGGCAGCCGGTGGCCATCATCGGCCCCGGCGACGGCGGCCCGGCCGAATGCGAGGCCGCGCACGCGGTGGCGCATGCGCTGGCCGGCGCGGGCATGTCGGTGGTCTGCGGCGGGCGCGGCGGCGTGATGGCCGCGGCCTCGCGCGGGGCCGTGGAGGCTGGCGGCATCGCCGTGGGCATCCTGCCCGAGGACGACGACCGCAACGCCAACGAATGGCTCAGCGTGGCCATTCCGACCGGCATGGGCGAGATGCGCAACGGCATCGTCGCGCGCAGCGGCGTGTGCCTGGTCGCCATCGGCGGCAACATGGGCACGCTGTCGGAAATGGCGCTGGGGCTCAAGTGGGGCAAGCCGGTGTTCGTGATGCACGGCGACGTGGCGCTGCCCGGCGCGGTGCAGGCCACGGACGTGAACGACATGCTGGCGAAGGTGCTGGCCTGCCTCCTGGCCTAGCCGAGCCTGGCAACAGAGCGGCCGCCACGGCCGCATTGCACAATGCCGGCATGCCCTACATGCCAACTTTCGTCGCTCCCGCCCGCTTCACCGATGCCGCCGCCGCACTCGAACAGGTCAAGGCCATCTACCAGGCCGGCCTCACGCACCTGCGCGAATCGATGCTGCGCTTCGTCGCCGGCGAGGAACTGCCGGGGCGGGTGCGGGCCTGCTACCCCTTCGTGCGGGTGCACACCCACACCGTCTCGCGCCACACGCCGCCGGCCAACGCCGGCCTGAGCTACGGCTTCGTGGCCGGCCCCGGCCGCTACGAGACCACGCTGACGCGCCCCGACCTGTTCGCGCGCTACTACCTCGACCAGTTCCGCCTGCTGCTCGAGAACCACCAGGTCGAGCTCGAGGTGGGCACCAGCACGCAGCCGATCCCGATCCACTTCTCCTTCGCCGAGAACGACCACATCGAAGGCACCATGAGCACCGAACGCCGCGCGCTGATGCGCGACGTGTTCGACCTGCCCGACCTGGGCGTGATGGACGACGGCATCGCCAACGGCACCTTCGAGGCGCGCGACGGCGAGGCGCAGCCGCTGTCGCTCTTCACGGCCGCGCGCGTCGACTACTCGCTGCACCGCCTGCGCCACTACTCGGGCACGGCGCCCGACTGGTTCCAGAACTTCGTGCTCTTCACCAACTACCAGTTCTACATCGACGAGTTCGTGCGCCTCGGCCACGAGGCCATGGCCGACGAGAACAGCGAGTACGTCGCCTTCATCGAGCCCGGCAACGTGGTCACGCGCCGGCGCGGGCTGCCAGCGGGCTCGAGCGCCACCTACGGCCACCTGCTCGACGGCAGCCAGGGCACCGCGCCGCCGCGGCTGCCGCAGATGCCGGCCTACCACCTGGTGCGCGAGGACTGCAGCGGCACCACCATGGTCAACATCGGCGTCGGCCCGGCCAACGCCAAGACCATCACCGACCACATCGCGGTGCTGCGCCCGCATGCGTGGATGATGCTGGGCCACTGCGCCGGCCTGCGCAACACCCAGCAGCTCGGCGACTACGTGCTGGCCCACGCCTACGTGCGCGAGGACCACGTGCTCGACGAAGAGCTGCCGCTGTGGGTGCCGATTCCGGCGCTGTCGGAGATCCAGCTCGCGCTGGAAAAAGCCGTGGCCGACGTCACCCGCTACGAGGGCCCCGACCTGAAGAAGATCATGCGCACCGGCACCGTGGCCAGCACCGACAACCGCAACTGGGAGCTGCTGCCGGGCAACCAGCCGCAGCGCCGCTTCAGCCAGAGCCGCGCGGTGGCGCTGGACATGGAAAGCGCGACCATCGCGGCCAACGGCTTCCGCTTCCGCGTGCCCTACGGCACCCTGCTGTGCGTGAGCGACAAGCCGCTGCACGGAGAGATCAAGCTGCCCGGCATGGCCAACCACTTCTACCGCGAGCGCGTGGAGCAGCACCTGCGCATCGGCATGCGGGCCATCGACATCCTGCGCGAGGAAGGCTCGTCGCGACTGCACAGCCGCAAGCTGCGCAGCTTCGCCGAAGTGGCGTTCCAGTAGTAATGGCATTCCCCTAAGAAGAAGGGCTCCAGCAGGGGCCGGCGAGGGCACGGGCCTCAGGGTTTGTCCTGCCCGCGGCCGCGCGGGAATGGCGTGTTTCGCGGACATCATCCGGTCTATCCCACGACAACCGGAAAGAAGATGACCCAGTCGCGCTCCGTTTCCTCCATCTCCCGTCGCAGTTTTTCTGCATGGATCGCGGCCTCGGCCGCAGCAGTCGGCGGGGGGCAGGCCGCCCTGTGGCCGCGCGCGGCCCACGCGGCCGATGCGCCGCTGAGCAACAGGCTGCGCATCGTGATTCCCGCCAACGAGGGCGGAGGCTGGGACCAGACGGGCCGCGCGCTCGGCGCCGCGATGCTGGCATCGGGCGCGGTCGGCAACGTGGTGTACGAGAACGTCGGCGGCAAGGGCGGCACGGTCGGCCTCGCGCGGTACGTCGAGAAATACGACGCCGACCCCGACACGCTGCTGATGAGCGGCATGGTCATGGTCGGCGCGGTGGCGCTGCAGAAGCCCACGGTCACCATGGCCAACATGGCGCCCATCGCCCGCCTCACCAGCGACTACGAGGTGATCGCGGTGAAGGCCGACTCTCCCCTCAAGACGCCGAAGGACCTGATCGCGCAGCTGCGTTCCGACGCGGCCAACACCGTCATCGCGGGCGGCTCGGCCGGCGGCGTGGATCACATGTACGCCGGCATGCTGGCGCGCGTGGCCGAGGCCTCGCAGTCGCTGGTCTACCAGGCGCATCCCGGCGGCGCGGAAGTGGTCGAGGCGCTGGAAAGCGGCAAGGCCGCCGCGGGCATCTCCGGCTACAGCGAATTCGCGGAGAGCCTGGCCAACGGCAAGCTGCGGGCCATCGGCGTCTCGTCGAAACGGCCGTTCCAGGGCATCGCCTCGGTGCGCGAACAGGGCGTGGAGGCCGACCTCGCCAACTGGCGCGGCGTTCTCACCGGCCGCAAGGTGCCGCCCTACCGCAAGGCGGCGCTGCTGACGGTGGTGCGGCGCGCCACCGCCACCGACCTCTGGCAGAAATCCGTCAAGCAGAACAACTGGGATCCGTTCTGGCTCGAGGGCAAGGAGTTCGAGAACTTCCTCGAGACCGACACGGCGATGGCCGGCCCGCTGATCTACCTGCTGAAGCTGAAGGCCTGAGCGCCGAAGGCCCGGCAGGACCGGGCCGCCTGGTCATTTATTCGGGTTTTCCCCGATGAATTGACACTAATGTCTGACATGGTTTTCGTCCATCATCTCGTTACTTTTACGGGGAGATTGAAACAAAATGACGCATTCCATGCCAACCGACCTCTCTCGTCGCGGTTTTGCCACCCTGGTTGCATCGGCCGCGGCGGTGGGCGCCGTGCCCGCCTCGCTCTGGCCCGCGGTGTCCCGGGCGGCCGAGCCGCAGCTGATTCCGAAGCTGCGCATCTTCATTCCCGCCAATGAAGGCGGCGGCTGGGACCAGACAGGCCGCGCCCTCGGCGCCGCCATGGTCGCCTCCGGCGCGGTGGGCGACGTGGTGTACGAGAACCTCGGCGGCAAGGGCGGCACCATCGGCCTGGCGAAGTACGTCGAGAAGTACGACGCCGATGCCGACACGCTGCTGATGAGCGGCATGGTCATGGTCGGCGCGGTCGCGCTGCAGAAGCCCGCCGTCACCCTCGCGCAGGTCGCTCCGGTGGCGCGCCTCACCAGCGACTACGAAGTGGTGGCCGTGAAGGCCGACTCCCCCATCAAGACCCCGAAGGACCTGATCGCGCAGCTTCGCGCCGATGCCGCGAAGACCGTCATCGCGGGCGGCTCGGCCGGTGGCGTGGACCACATGTACGCCGGCATGCTGGCGCGCGTGGCCGGCAATGCCGGCGCGCTGGTCTACCAGCCGCATCCGGGCGGCGCGCAGGTGGTCGAGGCGCTCGAATCGGGCAAGGCCGCCGCCGGCATCTCGGGCTACAGCGAATTCAGCGACCACCTGGCCAGCGGCAAGCTGCGCGCCATCGGCGTGTCGGCCAAGCGCCCGTTCCTGGGCATTCCGTCAGTGCGCGAACAGGGCGTGGACGCCGACCTCGCCAACTGGCGCGGCGTGCTCACCGGCAAGAAGGTCACGGCCGAGCGCCGCGCCGTGCTGCTCGAGGCGGTGCGCCGCGCCACCATGGCCGAGGTCTGGCAGAAGACCATCAAGCGCAACAACTGGGACCCGTACTGGATGGCGGGCAAGGACTTCGAGAGCTTCCTCGATCTCGATACGGCGATGGCCGGCCCCTTGATCTACCTGCTCAAGCTCAAAGCCTGAACGCTCTGCGCTTCAGGCGAAAAGCTCCGGCATCTCCCGCTGCGCCTTCGGCGTCAGCGTGAGCGCGCGCCCGTCGAGTTCCTGCCGCACCCATCCGCGCTTCAGCGACAGCTGCAGCCACGCCGCGCCCAGCGCGCCGCCCAGGTGCGGGCGGCGCTCGCTCCAATCGAGGCAGGCGCAGGCGAAGCGGCGACGCGAGCGGCGCACGGCGTCGATCTCCACGCCCAGGCTCTCCAGCGCGATCGCGCCTTCGGGCGTGAGCTCGTACGAGCCGCTCTGCAGGCCGCTGAGCCAGCCTTGGGCGTGCAGCCGGTCGTGCAGCGCGACGCCGGCCGTGCCCGCCATGTGGTCGTAGCAGGTGCGGGCGCTGCGCAGGCGGCTGGGCGTGTTGGGCTTGAACTCGGGCGCGGGCGGCGTACGGGGCGTGCCGGCCACCACCATCAGGCTCTCGAGCGCGGAGGCGACGTCGTCGTTGGCGAGGCGGAAGTAGCGGTGCTTGCCCTGCACCAGCATGTCGACCAGCCGCTCCTCCTTGAGGCGCGCGAGATGCGCGCTGGCGGTGGACGCAGCCACCTCCGCGACGGTGGCGAGCTCGGTGGCGGTACGCGCATGGCCGTCCATCAGGCAGCTCAGCATGCGGGCGCGCGCCGGTTCAGCGATGGCGCCGGCGAGGCGGGCCAGTTGAAAGTCGGCGGAGGAGGAAAGGGTGTCGTCCATGCGCCCATCCTAAGACGGCGACGCACACCACACTTCGTTCGCGAGCGAAGTGTGGCGGCCGGCTCGATCGCACACTGGTGCCCATGAACCCAAGCCCCACGCTCTTCGACATGCCCGCAGATCCGGTCGCGGCCGCCACCCACGCCGATCCGTATCCGTACTACGCAACCCTTCGCGACGGACCGCCGCTCGCGTGGAACGAGAAGCTGCGCCTGTGGGTCGCGAGCCGTGCCGACGTGATCGAGCAGGTGCTGCAGGCCCACGGCGCGCTGCGCGTGAGGCCGGCCGCCGAGCCGGTGCCGCGCGCCATTGCAGGCAGCCCGGCCGGCGAGGTGTTCGGCCATCTGGTGCGCATGAACGACGGCGCGGCGCACCAGGCGCACCGGCCCGCGCTGCAGCGCGCGCTCGCCGGGCTCGACCTGGACGCGGTGCATGCGGCCGCCCTGCAGGTGGCGCAGCGCGTGCCACGCGAGCAGGCACTGTCCGACACGCTGTTCTCGATGCCCGTGCAGTCCGTCGCGCACCTGCTCGGCTTTACCGACGATGCGCTGCCGCAGGTGGACAGGTGGATGCGCGACTTCGTGGCCTGCCTGTCGCCGCTGTCCACGTCCGATCAGCTGCAGCGCGCCAGCACCGCCGCCTCGGAGCTGATGACCCGCTTCGAGATCATGGCAGCCGGCACTCCGCCCAGGCATGGCACGCTGCTGGCAGCAGTACTGGCCGAGAGCGCGGGCGACGCGCCGCTTTCGCGCTCGCTGCTCGCGAACCTCGCCGGCCTGCTTTCGCAGACCTGCGACGCCACGGCGGGGCTGGTCGGCAACAGCCTGATCGCACTGATGCGCGAGCCTTCGCTGCTGCCCTCGACCCGCACGCGCGACGGCCTGCAGGCCATCGTCGAGGAAACCGCGCGGCACGATCCGTCGGTGCACAACACGCGGCGCTTCGCGGCCGAGGCAGTCACCATCGCCGGCATCGACTTGGCCGTGGGCGACGCGGTGCTGGTGCTGCTGGCATCGGCCAACCGCGACCCGGCCTTCAACCCGGAGCCCGACCGCTTCATGCCGGTGCGAGCCCGGCGCCGCATGCTCGGCTTCGGCCACGGCATGCATGCCTGTCCCGGACAGGCGCTGGCATGCACGCTGGCGGCGGCCAGCCTGCGCGCGCTGCTGCTGTCACGCCACGCGCCGGACCTCGATGCGCAGCGGCTGCGCGGCTGGAGCTACCGGCCGTCGGTCAACGGGCGCATCCCGGTGTTCCATTGACCGGTGCCCGCGAGGTGCGGCGACAGCTGCGCGTCGCCCCAGCGCAGCGGCAGCGCCGCCGGACGGCGCAGGGCGTGCTCGACATGGAAGCGCACCAGCCGCTCCGCGCCTTCGAACGCGGCCACCTCGGGGCCGTCCCACACGATCTCGGCGGTGACCGCGACGTGCAGCAGGTCGCCGCTGTCGAAGTCGACGAACAGCAGCCCCGCGCGCGGATGAGCTGCCAAGTTGCCCAGCGTGTTGAAGAAGCGGTTGCCGTTGAAGTCGGGCAGCGTGAGCACGTCGTCGCCGTCGATGCGCACGAAGCCCGGACGGCCGCCGCGATGCGACACGTCGACGCCGTGCGAGCTCGCGTCGGCCGCGTCGCCGGTCGCTGCCTCGTCGGGATAGGCGGTGGCGATGAACAGCGTGTCGGCGCTGCCGATGAGGCGGTGCGCCGCGAGGTCGAGCCTGTCGAGCCACTGCGCCTGCGGCGTCACGTCGGCGCGCGGCGGCACGAACACCGGCTCGCGCGCCTGGATGTAGCGCGGGCAATTGCCGAAGCTCTGCTGCACCGCGACCATGAAGCCCGCATCGTCGAGCGACTCCACCGTGCCGTTCATGCGATTGCGCCGCCGCGTGTGCGGCTGGATGCCGAGCAGGCCCAGCGTGGCACCCTGCTTCAGCTGGCCGACGAGCGGATCGCCCGCCGCCGGCAATGCATCGATGCGCAGGTGCGTGGGATCGGGTGAGTGCACGAACCCGACGGGCGCGGCGAGCACGCTGGCCCAGGGCTGCAGGTTCCCGTCGATGCTGCCTGCCACGATGAACGGCAGCAGCTCGAAGAAATCGCGATGCTGGTCGGGCATGTAGTCGCGGATCACGCGCGGCCCGGCGACCTCCATCTGCTCGCGCGAGCCCGCCAGGGCCTGCAGCGCGCGCTCGCCCGCGTGGAAGGGCGCGGCGATCATGCGCCTGCTCCCACCGCGGGGCCTACCGGCGTGCGCACCATCGGCACGAAGCCCGGCAGGGCCTCCACGCGCCCGAGCCATTCGCGCACTTTCGGATAGCCGTCGAGCGACACGCTGCCCTCGGGCGCGCGCGCCACGTACGCATAGTTGGCGATGTCGGCCAGCGTGGCCGACGGGCCGGCGAGAAAGGGCTGCTGCTCAAGGTGCATTTCCATCACCGACAGCAGCGCGTGCGAACGCTTGACGATCTCCGTCGGATCGGACGAATGGCCGAACAGCGCGATGATTCGCGCGGCCGCCGGGCCGTAGGCCAGCGGACCGGCGGCCACCGAGAACCAGCGCTGCACGCGCGCCGCGCCGACGGCATCGCGCGGCATCCAGCGCGAGGGGTCGGGCGCATAGCGTTCGTTGAGGTAGACCAGGATGGCGTTGGAGTCGGCCAGCGTGACCTCGCCGTCCTCGATCACCGGCACCTGGCCGAAGGGATTGCGCGCCAGGAACTCCGGCGTGCGGTTCTCGCGCTTGCGCATGTCGATCTCGACTGCCTCGAAGGGCAGCCCGAGCATCGTGAGGAACAGGCGCACGCGATGCACGTGGCCCGAGATGGCGGAGCCGTAGAGCTTGATGGGCTGGGCGGGGCGGGTGGCGGTCATGGGAAATTCCTTTTCTCGGGGGTCCGAGGCATGAATGCGATTCTTCTCTCTTGCACCAGATGAATGAATAGCCATTCCTGTATTTGACTGCTGCGTTTTCCGGTTTAATCACCCCATGGATCGCTTCAAGGCCATGCAGACCTTCGTGCAGATTGCCGACCAGGGCAGCCTGACCCGCGCCGCCGAGGCGCTCGGCACCTCGCTGCCGGCGGTGGTGCGCGCCCTCGCCGCACTGGAGGCCCACCTTGGCGTGCGCCTCTTCCACCGCACCACGCGCCGCCTCTCGCTCACCGAGGAAGGCCGCAGCTACCTGCCGAGCGCGCGCGAGGTGCTGCTCGCGGCCGACGCCGCCGACCTCGCGCTGAAAGCCGAGGCGCGCGAGCCGGCGGGCCAGCTCACCATCACCGCGCCGGTGCTCTTCGGCCACATGTACGTGGCGCCGGCCATCGTGCGCTTCATGAAGCGCTACGAGAAGGTGCGCTGCAGCGTGCGGCTGTACGACCGCACGGTGAACCTGCTCGACGAGGGCATCGACGTGGGCATCCGCATCAGCCCGCTGGAAGACTCCTCGCTCGTCGCGCAGACCATGGGCACCATCCGCCGGGTGCTGGTCGCGAGCCCCGATTTCCTGGAACGGCACGGCACGCCGACGCATCCGCGCGAGCTGAACGGCGCGCCCTGCGTGCGCGGACGGGTGGACGCGCCCGCGCAATGGCAGTTCTACGAGGCCGGGAAGGCGATCAGCGTGATGCCCGACAACCGGCTGGAGTTCAACCACCTCGCGCCCGCCATCGAGTCGTGCGCGGCAGGCATGGGCTTCGGCACTTTCTTCTCGTACCAGGTCATGCCGCACGTGGCGCAGGGAAGGCTGAAGCTGGTTCTCGAAGACTTCGAGCCGCCGCCCCGGCCGGTGAGCGTGATCTATCCGAACGCACGGCTGCTGCCGGCGCGCACGCGGGCGTTCATCGAATGGATGAAGGCGGAGTTCTGCGGGCTCAGGCTTTGAGGAAGACGTCTCGTCGCGGCGATGCCTTGGGCAACAGCGCCGTAACCAGGCCGTGCAAGGCCTCGTGCAGCTGCGCGAGAAATTCCTCGAGCTGCCCGGGCAGGGCATCGACTCGCGACACGCAGACGCTGGCCGGCTCGCCGATGTGGACCGCGACCTGCCATTGCCCCATCTTGTTGGCCATGCGTCCGTGGCGCCAGTACTCCCAGGCCTGTGCCGTCGTCTTCACGGCACGCTGGCCGGGAAACTCGGGGTGCCGCGGCATGTCGCCGTTCAACAGGTAGCGCAGCCGCCCCATGTCGGCCTTGTCCTGAGCACACTCGGCGCGCAGTGCGCGGCCCACCGCGTCGGCATCGACAGGGTTGTGCGGCACCAGCCACATCAGGTCGAGCAGGTCCTTGAAGCGCGGCCGCACCAGGCACTGGTGCAGCTTCCACGCGATCTGCAGGTCGAGCGCGCAGGTACTCGGCAGATGGAACGCCTCGCCGAGGCAGGGCCGGTAGTGCAGCGGCACGGGCGGAGGGTCGAGCTTCAGGTTGAAGCTCACGTCCAGCCTGAAGCGGTGCAGCGGGGTCTGCGAATCGCCGTCGAGCACGCAGCCGTCGATGTCGGTGCTGACGGTGGGAAAGTCGTCGTCCATCGCGTAGTCGATCATTCGCCAGAACGCGTTCTCGGTGAACGGACGGAAATGCAGGCCGTCGTCGAGGCACACCGTGGTCACGGACTGCGCCCATGTATTCAGCTGCCGGGCGCTGCGCTCGCGGTCGAAGGGCTCGGTGCACACCCAGTCGATGTCGCGCGACAGGCGTTCGTTGTCCTGCTCCGGCCCGCTCAGGTACTGGCGCGTGATGAGGCTGCCCTTGAGCATGAAGGGGCCGCCGACCCATGCGGCACGGCGCATGAAACCTTCGAGCAGGACGAGTTCCCTCACCTGCTCGACCGACGCCCCGGTGCGCCGGGCTTCGTTCTCGATGCCCGCCAGCGTTGCCAGCAGGGTCATGCAGAGGCTTCCAGCCACCCTGCGTCGAGCGACTCCCGGCTGTCGAGCAGGCAGATCTCCGTTTCCTGCTTCAGCAGCGGCCAGCCCTGGCGCTCCAGCTGGTCGGCCAATGCCGCGACGCGGGCCTTGAAGCCGTCCAGCGCTTCGCGGCTGCGCAGCGTGACGAAGCGCGCGTCCGTCTCGCCCTTCAGGCTGTTGCGCGACAGGCGCGCCCCGTGCGTCTCGCACAGGTGCTGCAACGCAAAGGCGTCGTGCACCCGCAGCTTGCCGTGCCATTCGAAGTACTCGTCGGGCCGGCTCAGGCATTCGTGGCCCTGGATGGGAGCCTCCACCTTCACGCGCAGCACGGCCATGCCCGCGCGAGCCAGCCATTGCGCGAGCGCCACCGCTTCGGCCTTCGCCTCGGCCAGGTCGCCGCGCAGCCAGGTGGTGGCCATGGGCTGTTGCTTCTGCTCGCCGTGGGCGAGGTCGATCAGCAGCGGCTTGAGCCCCACCTGCTCGCACACCTCGACGAAGGAAGGAATCCGTGCCGCCTCCATCGCGCCGCAGGTCAGGTGGAGTTCGAGCCGGCCTTTGCGTAGCCGCGGAATCGTCTTCATGGCGCGGCCACCCTCGAGGGCAGGGGCTTGCCGTCGCACAGCGCGGCCGCGTCGCTGACCATGCCGCGCACCGCCTCTTCCATGCCGAGGTTCAGCACCGACATGAATTCGCCGTTGCCGTTGGCCCAGTTAGTGCGCGTGCCCATGCCGTGGTACTGGCGCACGACGGCTTCGGTGCCGGGCATGCGGTAGGTGGCCTGCAGCACGACGTGCGAGACCAGGTTCAGGCCGGCCGACCACGAATGCGCCAGGCGCAGAGCCACGTCGGCCGTCACCTGCCGCGCATTGCCCGATGCGGGCAGCGCGGCGGTCACGACCCGCAAGCCGTAGCGGCTCGCCGACTGCAGCGCGCTGCGCGTCCAGGCGCCGGCGTCGCTGCCGCCCTGGATGGATTGCACCGCGAGGGGCGTGGCGTGCAGCGTGGGCATCATGACGGTCAGGTTGCCGACGCTGGCCTTGTGGAGGCGCACGTCGTCGATCTTCGGCAGGTACAGCGTACAACCGCTCGCCACGCGCAGCTGCGCGACCGGCGTGCTGTTGGGCCGCTCCGCCGGCTCCGGCGCCGGCTCGTACACCATGGGAAGCGGCTCGGTCTCCGTCAGCGCATGCGACAGGCCGGGCGCGCCGAGAAGCGCGGAAAAGGCACCGAGGGCGGCCGCGGCCCGCGATACGTGGCGTGGCGTCATGGGGCTGCGCTCCTGACCGAGTAAAGGGCACCGTCCTGGTCACGGAACAGCACGCGTCCCGGCCGCTCGTCGAAGCTCGGGCCGGCCAGCGTCACCCAGGAGCCGTTGACGTTGAAGCGTGCGGTCTTCACCGCACCGGAACGGACGCCCGCGACATCGAGCGCCACCGCATGCAAGGTCTGGGCCATCGAATCGCGCATCACGCCGCGCAGCACCTGCCCGTCGTCGGCCGTGAGGCGGCGGATGACGGTGCCACGCGCGACGCCGCCCACCGGCGTCTGGAAGATGACGGCGGCGCGGTAGGAGGGCTCGCTTTTGCCGCCCTGCCAGAGAAGAGCCGATGTGCGCGTGGTGAATGCGCCCAGCCCGGGTTCCAGCGCGTATTGCAGCAACAGCACCATGTACGCGGGGCCGTTCTTCGTGGCGGCGATGCGGGCCTCGTGCTCGGCCTTGACCGGCATGGCGGGAAGCAGCTCCGAGGAGCGGATCTTCAACGGAAACGAACTCGGCTCCGTCAGCTGCGCCTCGAGCGCCCGGCCCGCTTCGGTGCGGTAGTCGTAGTCGAGCAGCGGGCCGACGATGGCCTGCACCTCGGCGCTCATTTCCTTCTGGCGCGACTGCTGCACCGACGAATCGATGAGCGCGCCGATCAGCCCGCCGCCGGTGGCCGCGCTCACGCCCGGGGGCTGGGCGGAGAACATGAAGCTCTCCTGCGCGACGACGACACGCAGGTCGACCTCCTGGACCTTGTTGCGGTCCGCGGCAGCCAGGGGCCTGTGAAAAGGCGCGCAGGCACCGAGCAGCAGCAAGGCCGTCAGCGCGAGCCAGAAACGCAGCATCTTTGGGCCTCCCCCCGGTGCAATGCCATCCATTGATCGATCGATCGATCGGTGCGGCGATTTTGCAGCCGCCGGACACGCGATCCGCCCCGGGTTATCGAGGGCCCATGGTGCCTGTCGTCTTCAGGCGGCTGTCGAGCATCCAGCCCATAGTGTCCTCGCCCGTCTTCGGATGGATGAACAGCACCTGAACCCACTCCTTGTAGGGGGTGTAGACGGTGACGCGGTCCTTGGGAATCAGGAACCTGCCGCTGTCGCAGGCGGCGTCGGGTGCCGTGTACAGGCGCGCCCGGCCGGTGCCGACCACGACCGCGCCGTAGCGTGGAACGAAGCCAGGGCTCGCATTCGCGACGGCATGGAGCTGCTCGCACTGTTTCGGATCGGCCGGCGCCGCCGTCGCCGCCACGGCCTGCTGCACCGCAGCGACGGCCAGGCAGGCCACGCACCACCATGAAGTTGCTCTGGACATCGGCGAATTGTCCATCGATTGAAGCGATGGGACGCCCGCCGCGCGGCTGCGTCAGAATGGCCGCGTGCCGCCTACACCCTCCTCCACCCAGCCTCCCCTCTTCCACGCCAGCCACCTGCACAAGCGATATGGAGACACGACGGTCGTGAACGACCTGTCGTTCGAGATCGCGCCCGGCGAATGCCTTGGCGTGATCGGCCCGAACGGCGCGGGCAAGACCACCACCATCCGCATGTGCCTGGGCCTCACCGCGCCCGACGGCGGCGACATCTCCGCGCTGGGCCTGCGGATGCCGCACGACGCGCTGGCGATCAAGGCTCAGCTCGGCGTGGTGTCGCAGTTCGACACGCTCGACCCAGACTTCAGCTGCGCCGAGAACCTCGTGGTGTACGGCCGCTACTTCGGCTTCAGCAAGGCGCATGTGCGTGCGCGCGTACCGCAGCTTCTGGAATTCGCTGCGCTGTCGCACAAGGCCGACGCGAAGCCGGGCGAGCTCTCGGGCGGCATGCGGCGGCGGCTCTCGCTGGCGCGGGCGCTGGTCAACGATCCGAAGCTGCTGCTGCTCGACGAGCCCACCACCGGGCTCGACCCGCAGGCACGCCACCTGATGTGGGAGCGGCTGCAGGTGCTGCTGCAGCAGGGCAAGTCGATCCTGCTGACCACGCACTTCATGGACGAGGCCGAGCGCCTGTGCTCGCGCCTGCTGGTGCTGGACCACGGCCGCAAGATCGCCGAGGGCCGCCCGCGCGACCTGATCGCCGAGCACCTGGAACCCGACGTGGTCGAGGTGTACGGCAACGGCGCGCTGTCGCTGGCGGAATCGGCCGAGCTGAAGGCGATGGCCGCGCGCGTCGAGGTCAGCGGCGAGACGGTGTTCTTCTACACGCAGGACGCACGCAGGCTGCTCGACGCGCTGACGCGGCACAGCGGACTGCGCACATTCCATCGGCCCGCGAATCTCGAAGACCTTTTCCTGAAGCTCACGGGCCGTCAGATTCGCGAGGACGGCTGAAATGAGGTTCCCCCCCAGGCTTGCCCACTTCGTGTGGCCGCCAACCCCCTCGCCGGGGGCAATACCTGCGGCCCGGCAAAGCCGGTTCCGCGGTATTTCTGAAATGGAGCAGCAACCATGAACAACGTCTCGAGTGCGGCACCGGCACTCACGCCTCCCTCGCCTTCGCCATGGCGCCCGCCCGAACTCTCGCTGCGCTGGTGGCCCGTGTTCCTGCGCAACCTGCTGGTGTGGCGCAAGCTCGCTCTGCCGAGCCTGATCGGCAACATCGCCGAACCGCTGATCTGGCTCGTGGCCTTCGGCTACGGCATGGGCGCGCTGGTGGGGCAGGTGTCGGTCGACGGCGTGAAGGTGCCGTACATCCTGTTCCTCGCGAGCGGCTCGATCTGCATGAGCGCGATGAACGCGGCGAGCTTCGAGGCGCTGTACTCGGCCTTCTCGCGCATGCATGTGCAGAAGACCTGGGACGGCATCATGAACGCGCCCGTCGGCCTCGACGACATCGTGCTGGCAGAGATGCTGTGGGCGGCGTTCAAGTCGATCTTCACCGTGACGGCGATCCTGTTCGTGATGCTCGGGCTGGGCATCAGCCACAGCCCGAAGCTCGTCGTCGCTTGGATGGTGCTGATCGGCGCGGGCATCACCTTCTCGTCGATCGCGCTGATCTTCAACGCGCTGGCGAAGGGCTACGACTTCTTCACCTACTACTTCACGCTGTTCATGACGCCGATGATGTTCCTGAGCGGCGTGTTCTTTCCGCTGGAGCAACTGCCCACGGCCGTGCAGGCCGTGGCGGCGTGGCTGCCGCTGACGAACGCGGTGGCGCTGGTGAGACCGCTCTTCATGGACCAGTGGCCGGCCGGCTGGTGGGTGCACGCGGTGGTGCTGGCGGTGTATGCGGTGGCGTCGTTCTGGGTTGCGCTGTCGTTGACGCGGAAGCGGTTCAGGGCGTGAGCGGACCAGCGCCGAAATTGGCGATGAACAGGTCCCGAAATTTCAGTTCTTCGTTATTGAAACCGGCGATGCATCGCTGAACCAGAGGAACGATGGGGTGACGATGCACCTCGTTGCGAAGATCGCCCTGATGCTCGTAGTTCAGCGCTTCGATCACCTCGTTCAGGAGTACTGGTGAACGGTCGTCGACAAGATGCATCGCTGCATCGAACCCCGCCATGCAGTCCGCTGACAGAAGCAAGGAAAGAGCCGTTGCATGCAGCCACACGTCCGGGCTCTTCGCTTCGAGGATCGCCCGGCAGAGCCCTGTGACCTCGGGGCTGCCTCTTTGCGCCAGCTCCGTCAGCGCCGATCCTGCGCAGGACGGCTCTTCATCGAAGCCTCGTGCCAGACCGAGCAGCGTGTCGAGCGAGACTTTGCTCCATTCGGGCGCATCCGGAAATGCGATCTGTATGGCCTCGACATCGGTGAGTGACGCGGCAGGCAATCTGATTTGCGGAAGCATCATTTCAAGTAGCGTTCGACAGCGCCTGCGAGCGGGCTGTCCTTTGACAGGTCGCCGAACGCCGCACCCGGTGTGTTCGCCAACGGAAGTTCGATGGGAACGCCACCGGGATTCCAACGCTGGCCCGCGGCGTTCAAAAACCTGCCGACCGTTACGCGCACGGCCGCCTCGTTATGTAGATTGAATTCCTTCGTCACGTTGTCGAAGTCTGCGGTCGCGCTGCCCGCGACCCTGGCAAGCAGTCGCTCCCGCATTAGCCGGGCGAGAGCCTCCGCGCCGCTCGCAGTGCGGCCATCTACCAGAACGACGACGGGGATCGCCCTCAACGAATCACCCGTGAGGGTCGCGGAGATTCGATCACGGAATTCGCTCGCCGGGACCGTCACAGTCGTGATTCCCTCTGTACGTGAGGAAGTCTTCAACACTGCCTCCTCCGGCGGAACGAACAGGGAGGCAACCGCAGCGGTTTCCTCCAGAGAACCTCCGAGGTTGTTGCGCAAGTCCAGGACCCACAACCTGGGCCTGTTCGGCGTGGCCGTCAACTCCCGCTGAAGCTTGGCGACGAATTCGTTGGCCGTGACCCCGCGCTGCAAGCGCGAGATACGCACGTAGAGCACATCGCCATCAAGACGCTCGGTTCGCACCGAAGAAATGGTGATGACGTCGCGTCGCACAGGCAGCTCGAGCGATTGTCCTTGCCGTTCGATCTTCACCACGGCCGTCGAGCCCGGTTCACCGCGCAGCAGGTCCAGGGTGTCGTCCAATCCTGTCGAAAAAATTGAGACGCCGTCGACAGCCTCGATGCGATCGTCGGCCAGCACGCCTGCGTTGGCGGCCGGGCCGCCCTGAATCACTCCGATTACCTTGATCGGCTCGCCCTCCAGCTTCTTCGACAGAAACTCCAGTCCCATCGCTCCTCGCGGCCGCTTTCGCTCGCGCTCACGGCTCTCGAACCGGCCCGGCGGCGTATAGGTGCCTGCGGGATCCACTGTGGCCAAGGCCTGGCGAATGCATTCGTCGGTCAGCAGGATTGCGCTAGTCAACGTAACGTAGTGAATGGATTTTCGACACGCCGACTCCAGGGTCGCGCGATCCGGAGGCACTTCAAGCTCACGGTCCAACGTATCGACAAAGGCCCGCCACCTCGGCGACTTGAACACCTCCGCCGTCCGGCTTTCTTCGCTGGCAACGACGAAAGGAGAACTCTCGCGCTTGAAAAGCGAGAGCTGGCTTTCCGGTTCAGCCGCGCTCAATTCGTTCGCAGCGAGGGCGGTAGTCACGACAACGAGGATACCGAGATAGTTTTTTCTGAAGATGGGCATTTTGTTCATCGAAGGACGCGTCATCGATGCGGCTCGGGGCAAATCCTGCCATACACCCCCAAGCCTCTGCTGCCAGCCCTTGAGGTTTCGCAAGCTGCGCCGTAAACGCGGTTCGCATTCAACCCAGCTGCCTCAACGCGACAACTCCCGCGGTCCGGGCCCGCACCTCAGGCGAAGCCAGACAGGTGGCAACCGCTTCGTAACCCGGCGCACCGGGGTACGGTGCGACTTGCACCGGCGGGCTGTGGTTCGCGGGGCAGAGGATGATGGTCTCGTCCGGCCCGACGGCGGACAGGTCGAGGATGGCGCAGGAGCGGGTGAGCATGAAGAGGGCGCGCGCATCGGGGCCCCGGCGGCGCAGCCAGGCGATCAGCGCTTCCTGGGTTGCGTGGTCGAGGCCCTGTTCGATCATGTCCACGACCAAAGCGTCGGGCCCTTCGGCTTCCAGCCCGACGAGCAGCGCGATCAGGGCATCCGATGTGCCGGCCCCGTCTTCCACGAGCCAGGCCATCGCCTCGTCGACGCGGGACTTCAGGCGAGGGTCGCTTTCCAGCAGCGATTTCGCCGCGGCAATCCCGCCGTCCTCAAGTCTCTCCAGCCCCAGCATGACCGCATCGGGCAGTGCCTCGGCGAGGCTGTGCGCCAGCCGGGTCTTGCCGCTGCCGAGCGGGCCGATGATGTAGTTCAGCGAGCGGATGTCGCGCAGCTCGAAGAGTTCTCCGCCCCATGGCCACGGGAGTTCGAATGCGACGCGGACTTCGCTCGACGGTGCCTGCAGGTCCATCAACTCGTCGATGGTCGGTGCACGGCCCTGCATCAGATCGCTTCGCAGTCCGCGGACCTTCTCGACTGTGTTGGCGAGCTGGCGAAGCTGCGACTCCAGCGCTGCCTGGTGTGCCGCGAGCGTCGGCTCCAGCCCGCTGGAATTGCCGTCCAGCACGCGTTCGACCTGCGCGAGACTGAAGCCGAGCGCGCGCAACGCGACGATCTCCGCGGCGCGGTCGAGCTCCTTTTGGCCATAGGTGCGCCAGCCCGCTTCGGTCCGGCCGGGCGCCACGAGTCCGCGCTGCTCGTAGAGCCGCAAGGCCTTGGCGGAAACGCCGAGCCGCTTCGCGGCTTCCGATGGGCTGAGAAAGCGGGTGGTGGATGGCATGAAGAGAACCTTTTTCGACAGTTTTCTCTTTTTAGGGGCTGCCCCTGGGGCCGGGTCAACAGGTGGAGCCGAAAGATTTGGCCCATGAGCCTTGCGGGTTCAGAATGCCCGTTCGCGGCCGACTGTAGCCCTTGCAGAAACCGACGCTTGCAAATTAGATTGCACACAATCTAATTGCTCGCTACAATTCGACCCATGCGCTCCACCCAAGTCTCCGCCGACGAAATGCTCAAGCTGGACAACCAGCTGTGCTTTGCCGTGTATTCGGCCTCGCTGGCCATGACGCGGCTCTACAAGCCGGTGCTGGAAAAGCTGCAGCTCACCTACCCCCAATACCTCGTGATGCTCGCCCTCTGGGAGCAGGACGGCCTCATGGTCTCCGAGCTCGGCGAACGCCTTTCGCTCGACTCGGGCACGCTCACGCCGCTGCTCAAGCGGCTCGAAGCCAGCGGCTACGTGGCCCGCGTGCGCGACGTGGCCGACGAGCGCCGAGTGCACATCACGCTGACATCCACCGGGCGCAGGCTCAAGAGCCGCGCATCGAACGTGCCGGCCTGCCTGATGGCTGCCGCCGAGTGCTCGGTGCCCGAACTGATTTCGCTCACCCAGCAGATCCAGACGCTGCGCGACCGCATCAAGAAGGCAGCCTGACGCATCGCACCATTTTTCTCCCGCTTCGGTCGATCCCATCAATCAAGAGAGAACGAAGCCTTTTCACCACCCTCCCTCCGTTTCATCATCACCAAAGGAATCACCATGACCACCAAGCTCGACAAAGTCCTCTACACCGCAGAAGCCCACACCGTCGGCGGCCGTGACGGCGCAGGCAAGTCCAGCGACGGCGCCATCGACGTCAAGCTGAGCTCGCCCGGTTCCGGCAAGCCCGGTACCAACCCCGAGCAGCTGTTCGCGGTCGGCTATGCCGCCTGCTTCATCGGCGCGATGAAGGCCGTCGGCCCGAAGATCGGCGTGAAGGTGCCGGAAGACGTCGCCATCGACTCCAGCGTTTCCCTCGGCCCGACGAACGGCGGCGCTGCTTACGGCATCGCCGTGAAGCTGGCGATCACGCTGCCCGGCCTTGACGCAGATGCAAAGCAAAAGCTGGTTGATACCGCTCACCAAGTTTGCCCCTACTCGAACGCTACTCGCGGCAACATCGACGTCGAACTGACGATTGCCTAAACGCGCGTTGCACACACGAACAAGCGGCCCGGCCACAAGCCGGGCCGCTTTTTTCATGCCCGCCGATGTCTCACGGGTGACGCCGAAACCCGCCGCGCGATGGCGCCTTTCACGAAGCTTGGCTAACGTAGGCGCACATCACAACCGCCAGGAGCCACGCTCATGAGCACCACCAGCCTCCTCATCCGCAAAGACCAGCTCGCCACCACGCGCCTGCACACCGCCACCGACGAAGCACTCGCCGACGGCCAGGTGCGCGTGCGCATCGACAGCTTTGCGCTCACCTCCAACAACATCACGTATGCCGCCTTCGGCGACGCGATGAGCTACTGGCAGTTCTTCCCGAGCGGCGAAGAGGGCTGGGGCAGCATCCCCGTGTGGGGCTTCGCGAGCGTGGTGCAGTCGCTGCACCCGGGCGTGCCTGTGGGCGAGCGTCTGTATGGCTACTGGCCGATGGCCTCGGGCGCGGTGCTGAGCCCCGGCCGCCTCTCGCCCGAGCGCTTCACCGACGTAGCACCGCATCGCGCGGAACTGCCCGCCGTCTACAACCAGTACTTCCGCTGCGCCAGCGACGCGCTCTACACGGCCGACACCGAAGACATCCAGGCCCTGCTGCGCCCGCTGTTCATCACCTCGTGGCTGATCGACGACTTCATGGCCGACAACGACTTCTTCGGCGCCAACACCATGCTGCTGTCGAGCGCGTCCAGCAAGACGGCCTACGGCACCGCCTTCCAGCTGCACAAGCGCGAAGGCATCGAAGTGATCGGCCTGACCTCGCCCGCGAACGTGGCCTTCTGCGAAAGCCTCGGCTGCTACGACCGCGTGGTGACCTACGACGCGCTCGATTCCATCGCGGCCGACACGCCCTGCGTGTACGTCGACTTCGCCGGCAACGGCGAGCTGCGCAACGCCATCCACGAGCGCTTCGCCAGCCTGAAGTACAGCAGCTCCATCGGCGGCACGCACGTCGAGCAGCTCGCAAGCAAGGGCGCGGGCAAGAGCCTCCCGGGCCCGCGCGCCACGCTGTTCTTCGCGCCGGCGCAGATCAAGAAACGCACCACCGAATGGGGCCCCGAGGAGTTCGGTCGCCGCATGGTCGCGGCCTGGCACGACTTCATGGCCGTGGTCACCGACGCGAAGGCGCCCTGGCTGCACGCTGAGCACCACGACGGCGGCGAGGCGGTGCAGACGGCCTACGCGCAGGTGCTCGCAGGCAAGGGCGATCCGCGCACGGGCCACATCCTTTCCCTTTCCAGGCAACCCGTCACGTCCTGAGACGGTCGGGCGCCCGGCGGCGACGACAATCGCCGCATGACCCAATCTTCCGCGGCGCCCGCGAACACACATCCCTACGAGAGCCTCACGCCCGACGTGGTGCTCGACGCGCTCGCGACGCTCGGCCTGCACGGCGACGGCCGTCTCACCGGCCTGAATTCCTACGAGAACCGCGTCTACCAGGTCCACCTGGAGGATCGCAGCGCGGTGGTGGTCAAGTTCTATCGCCCCGGCCGCTGGAGCGAGGCCGAGATCCTCGAGGAACATGGTTTCTCGCTCGAGCTGGCCGCCGACGAAGTGCCGGCCGTGCCGCCCCTGGCCTTCGACGGCAAGACGCTGCACCACCACGCGGGCTTCGCCTTCAGCGTGAGCCCCTACCGCGGCGGCCGCGCACCTGAGCTCGACGACTTCGAAGTGCTCGAATGGGTGGGCCGCTTCCTGGCGCGCATCCACACGGTCGGCAGCGCAAAGCCTTTCGAGGCGCGGCCCGCGCTCGACCTGCAGACCTTCGGCATCGCGTCGCGCGACTGGCTGCTCGCCAACGACAAGATCCCGCTCGACGTGCAGCGCGACTGGGAAAAGACCTGTAACGAGGCGCTCGACATGATCGGCGCGACGGCGTTGGCAGCCAACCCGCCTTCGAGCGACTTCCAGCCCCGCAAGCTGCGCCTGCACGGCGACGTGCACCCCGGCAACATCCTGTGGACGCCCACCGACCGCCCCGGCGGCGGGCCGCACTTCGTCGACCTCGACGACGCGCGCACCGGCTTCGCGGTGCAGGACCTGTGGATGCTGCTGTCGGGCGACCGCGCGCAGCGCACCGCGCAGCTGTCGGGCCTGCTGGACGGCTACGAGCAGTTCCGAGAGTTCGACCGGCGCGAGCTGGCGCTGATCGAGCCGCTGCGCACGCTGCGGCTCATCCACTACAGCGCGTGGCTGGCGCGGCGCTGGGAAGACCCGATCTTCCCGATCAACTTCCCGTGGTTCGGCTCCAGCGACTACTGGAAGGGACAGATCCTCATGCTCGAGGAGCAGTGCGAGCAGATGGCGGAAGAGCCGCTCTACGCCTGAGCCTGGTCTTCCTGCGCCGCTGCAAGGCTGTCCGCCACGCCCTGCAGCAGCCGCTCGACCAGCACGTTGGCCGGCCCGTTGCGCCAGATGCCGTAGGCCTCCGACTGCGCCACCGCCCTGTCGAGCGGCCTGAACACCGCGCCGCGCAGGGCCGAATGCCGCATCGCCTGCGGCACCAGCGCCACGCCCAGGCCCTGCGACACCCACGAGACCACCGCCAGCCAGTGGCGCACCTCGTGCCGCACCTCGGGCAGGAAGCCCGCGTCGGCGCAGATGGTCAAGATGCGCTCGTGGTAGTCGGGAGAAACCTCGCGCGAGAACAGCACGAAAGGCTGCTCGCGCAGGTCGGCCGGCGCCAGCACGCGCTTGCGCGCCAGCGCATGGCCGGAGGGCAGGCAGGCCACGAAGGGTTCGGACAGCAGCAGCCGGTGCTGCAACTCGGGAGGCACGCGGTGCGTGTGGGCGAAGCCGAGGTCGAGCCGGTCGTTCATCAGCTCGGCGATCTGCATGCCCGAATTCAGCTCGCTCAGCGTGATGCGCACCGCCGGATGCTTCGCCTGGAAGGCGCGCAGCGCCTGCGGCAGGCCCCGGTAGAGCATCGCGCCCACGAAGCCGATGCGCAGCCGCCCGGCCGAGCCCAGCGCCACGTCGCGCGCTTCGATTGCGGCTTCTTCCGCCTGCAGCAGCACGCGCCGCGCCGAAATGCGCAATGCCTCGCCGGCAGGCGTGAGCCGCACCTCCTTGCTGTTGCGCTCGAAGAGTCGCGCGCCCACGTTGTCCTCGAGCTGCCGTATCGCCACCGACAGCGGCGGCTGCGAGATCGACAGACGCCGCGCCGCGCGCCCGAAGTGCAACTCTTCGGCGAGCACGGAGAAGTAGCGCAGGTGTCGCAGTTCCATGAATAGCCAGATCGAATCGAACAAGACCAAATCGATATTAGACACGGATCGTCGCGGCTTCAACAATGCGCCAAACCAAGGAACCCATGGAGACAACGCGCATGCCAGAGCACGCCCATCCGATCCCCGACCGCCACGGCCAGAACCTCTTCACCACCGACGCCGAGCTGCACGCCCTGCTCGCGCTCTACCTGCCCGAAGACCTGCGCCGCCACATGCAGCCGCACTTCGAGCGCCTGGGCGGCCTCGCCGGCGGCCTGATCGACGAGCTGGCCGGCACGGCCGACCGCAACCCGCCCGTGCTGAAGCAGCGCACGCGCACCGGCCTCGACGAGCAGAAGATCGTCAAGCACCCCGCCTACGTGGAGATGGAACGCCTCGCGCTCGCCGAGTTCGGCCTGGCCGCCATCTCGCACCGCGACGACACGCTGGGCTGGAAGGGGAAGATGCCGCCGCTGGTCAAGTACGTGCTGACCTATCTGTTCGTGCAGGCGGAGTTCGGCCTGTGCTGCCCGGTGTCGATGACCGATTCGCTCACGCGCACGCTGAAGAAGTTCGGCAGCCCCGAGCTGGTCGCGAAGTACCTGCCGCGCCTCACCTCGCTGGACTTCGACGAGCTCGCCCAAGGCGCGATGTTCATGACCGAGCAGGCCGCCGGCTCCGACATCGCCGCCACCGCCACGCTGGCGCACCGCGAGGCAGACGGCAGCTGGCGCCTCACGGGCGACAAGTGGTTCTGCTCCAACCCCGACGCCGACTTCGCGATGGTGCTCGCGCGCGCCGACGATGGTGCGGCCGGCATGAAGGGCGTCTCGCTGTTCCTGCTGCCGCGCCAACTCGACGACGGCAGCCTCAACCGCTACCGCATCATCCGGCTGAAGGACAAGCTGGGCACGCGCTCGATGGCCAGCGGCGAGATCCGCCTCGATGGCGCCACCGCCTGGCTGGTGGGCGAGGAAGGCCGCGGCTTCGTGCAGATGGCCGACATGGTCAACAACTCGCGCCTGTCGAACGGCGTGCGCGCCGCCGGCCTGATGCGCCGCGCGGTGGCCGAGGCCGAGTTCATCGCTTCCGAGCGCCGCGCCTTCGGTCGCACGCTGGAGCAGATGCCGCTGATGCAGCGCCAGCTAGACAAGCTGCGCCTGCCCGCCGAGCAGGCCCGCACGATGGTGTGCCAGACGGCCTTGGCGCTCGCGCGCTCCGATGCAGGAGAGCCCGACGCTTACGCGCTGCTGCGCATCCTCACGCCGCTCATCAAATTCCGCGCCTGCCGCGATGCGCGCAAGGTCACGGGCGACGCGATGGAAGTGCGCGGCGGCTGCGGCTACATCGAGGAATGGAGCGACGCGCGCCTCGTGCGCGACGCGCACCTGGGCTCGATCTGGGAAGGCACGAGCAACATCGTGGCGCTGGACGTGATCCGCGCGGTGAAGCGCGAAGGCTCGCTGCCGGTGCTGCGCGCGCACTGCGCGAAGCTGCTCGACGACGCGGCGCTCGCTCCCGGGTTCGCCAAGTCGCTGCGTGACGCGCTGGACCGCGCCGCCGCGCTGACGGAGACCGCCGCGCGCGAAGGCGGTGATGTTCTTGCGCGCCAGGCCGCCTCTGCCCTTTACCACTGCACCAGCGCCATCGCGATGGCATGGGAGGCCTCGCGCGGTGGCTCCCACGCGCGCCTGCGCTGGGCGCAGCTGGTGCTGCTGCACCGCGTGCTGCCGCGCGATCCGCTCTCGCCCGACGCGATGCCGGCGGACTGGAACGCCACGAGCACCTCGTCCACGGCCGTGCCCGCCTGAGCCTTTCCTTTCATTCAAAAAGACGGAGACATCCCTTGAAACGCTTCACCTTCCTGCTGGCCGCCTGTGCCACGCTGATGACGGCCATGCCAGCCGCGCAAGCCGCCGACGCTTTCCCCTCCAAGCCCCTGATGCTGGTCGTTCCCTTCCCGCCCGGCGGCCCCACCGACGCCATGGCGCGCACGCTCGCCGCCGAGATGAAGGACCGCCTCGGCCAGCCCATGATCGTGGAGAACCGCGCGGGCGCCGGCGGCAACATCGGCGCCGAATACGTGGCGCGCGCCGAGGCCGACGGCCACACGCTGCTGTTCGGCACCTCGGGCCCGCTGGCCATCAATTCGAGCCTGTACCGCAAGATCAACTACGACCCGGTGAAGAGCTTCGCGCCGGTGATCCAGGTGGGCTACCTGCCGAACATCCTGGTGGTGAACCCCGCGCTGCCCGTGAAGAACGTGCAGGAGCTGGTGGCCTACGCCAAGGCCAACCCCGGCAAGCTCAGCTATGCCTCATCGGGCAACGGCGCCTCGTCGCACCTCGCGGGCGTGCTCTTCAATTCGGTGGCGGGCACCGACCTGCAGCACATTCCCTACAAGGGCACGGGCCCCGCGCTCAACGACCTGCTGGGCAACCAGGTCAGCATGACCTTCACCGACATCCTCACCGCGCTGCCCTACGTCAAGGCGGGCAAGCTGCGCGCTCTGGGCGTGGCCACGGTCGCGCGCTCGCAGGCGTTGCCCGAGGTGCCGACGATCTCGGAGCAGGGCTACAAGGGCTACGACGTGAGCGTGTTCTTCGGCATCGTCGCGCCGGCCGGCACGCCTGCCGATCGCGTGAACAAGCTCAACCATGCGTTCACTGAAGTGCTGAATTCGCCCAAGGTGAAGCAGATGTTCGCGGCGCAAGGTCTCGAAGTTCCGGCTGACACTTCGCCGCAGAAGCTCGGGCAGTTCATCGCAGGTGAGTCCGTGAAGTGGAAGGACGTCGTGAAGAAATCGGGAGCGCAGCTCGACTGAGGCAGTCATCCGGGGCGCGATCACGCCGACGGGGGACATTCGCGGAGCGGAGTACCCGGCGGCCTGTGCACGCGCCCCGAAAAGCAAAACACAGGAACAAGAAATGACACAAGCCCAAGGCGCCCTCGCAGGCATCCGGGTCCTCGACATCTCCCGCATCCTCGGCGGCCCCTACTGCGGCCAGATCCTCGGTGACCACGGTGCCGACGTGCTCAAGGTCGAGCCGCCGCAGGGCGACGACACGCGCACCTGGGGCCCGCCCTTCAGGGAAGGCGTCGCCTCGTACTACCACGGACTCAACCGCAACAAGCGCGTGCAGCACCTGGACTTCTCGACCGAAGAAGGCCGCGAAGCGCTGCTCGCGCTGGTGGCCGAGGCCGACGTGCTGATCGAGAACTTCAAGACCGGCACCATGGAACGCTGGGGTATCGGCTATGAAGAACTGTCGAAGCGCTTCCCGCGCCTGGTGTGGTGCCGCGTCTCGGGCTTCGGCTCCGACGGCCCGCTGGGCGCGCTGCCCGGCTACGACGCCGCGGTGCAGGCCATGACCGGCATCATGAGCATCAACGGCGAAGCTGAGGGAGGCCCGCTGCGCGTGGGCCTGCCGGTGGTCGACATGGTGACCGGCCTCAACGCGGTGATCGGCGTGCTGCTCGCACTGCAGGAACGCAACCGCAGCGGACGCGGGCAGTTCGTGGAAGCGGCGCTGTACGACAGCGGCCTCTCGCTGCTGCATCCGCACGCCGCCAACTGGTTCATGGACGGCACCGAGCCGCGCCGCACCGGCAATGCGCATCCGAACATCTACCCGTACGACGCGCTCGCCACCGGAACCGACCCGGTGTTCGTGGCGGTGGGCAACGACCGGCAGTTCGCCAGCCTGTGCCGCTGCATCGGGTTGCCCGATCTGGCTGACGACCCGCTCTACCGCACGGCCGGCGCGCGCTCGGTGCACCGCGACGGACTCAAGCAGCAACTCGAAGCGGCGATGGCCGCTTTCGATGGTCGTGAACTGGTCGAGCAATTGATGGCCGCCGGCGTACCCGCCGCGCCCGTACTGCCGGTCGACGCCGCGCTGCAGCATCCGCACACGCTGCACCGCGAGATGGTGGTGGAGATGCCCGGTGGCTATCGCGGCATCGGCGCGCCGGTGAAGCTGAGCCGCACGCCGGCGAGCTACCGACATGCGCCGCTCACGCCGGGCGATGCCTTCCTTCCCCAGGACGAGGGTTCAACGCAGCAGCATTGATGACCGGCCGCGGCCGATGCCGTAGTACGCGATGCCCGCCGACTCGACCTCGGCGGCGTCGTAGACGTTGCGGCCATCGAACATGACCGGCGCGCGCAGCGCCTTCGCAATTTGCGCGAAGTCGGGGCGCCTGAACTCATCCCACTCCGTGACGAGCGCCAGCGCATCGGCGTCCTGCAGCGCTTCTTCCGCCGTGGCACACCAGCGCACATCCCCGCGCTCGCCGATGAGATCTCGTGCATTCGGCATCGCCGCCGGGTCGTAGACCTGCACGCGCGCGCCCGCCGCCCACAACCGCTCCAGCAGCACCAGGCTCGGCGCATCGCGCATGTCGTCGGTGTCGGGCTTGAAGGCCAGGCCCCACACCGCGATGGTCTTGCCCGCGATGCGGCCGCCGAAGTGGTGCGTCATCAGGTCGAACAGCCGGCCCTTCTGCTCGTGGTTCGTGGCCTCGACGGCAGAGAGGATGCGAAGCGCATGGCCGTCGCGCTGCGCCGCATGCGTCAGCGCTCGCACGTCCTTCGCAAGGCAGGAACCGCCGTAGCCCGCGCCGGCCTGTAGAAAGTCGGGCCCGATGCGACGGTCCGCACCGATGGCGCGCCGCACCATCTCGATGTCGGCGCCCGCATGCTCGGCCACGCGCGCCATCTCGTTCATGAAGCTGATTCGGGTGGCGAGCATGGCGTTGGCCGCGTACTTGGCGAGCTCGGCCGAACGGCGGTCCATCAACAGCAACTGCTTCGGGTCCTGGATGAAGGGTTCGTAGAGCCGCGTCAACAGGTCGATGGCCCACGGGTCTTCGCTGCCGATCACCACGCGGTCGGGCCGGCGGCAGTCGCGCACGGCCGAGCCTTCGCGCAGGAATTCGGGGTTCACCGCTACCGCGATGCGGTGCCGCGCGCCACGCTGCGAAAGCTCGCCGCCGAGCACTGCCTCGACCTGCGCGGCCGTGCCCACGGGCGCGGTCGACTTGCAAACCACCAGCGCATCGCGGTCGCGGTGCCGCCCGATGCCGGCTGCCACCGCGATCACGTGCCGCAGGTCGACCCGGCCTTGCGCATCGGCCGGCGTGTTCACCACGATGAAGAGCAGGTCTCCATGCAGGCAGGCGGTGCGCTCGTCGGCCGTGAATTGCAGCGTGCCGGCGGCGATGCCCGAGGCCACCAGCGCCTCGAGCCCCGGTTCGTGCAGCGGCATCAGGCCGCGCTGCAGCCCCTCGATGCGCGCCAGGTCCGCGTCCGCGCACAGCACCTCGTGGCCCGCCTCGGCCAGGCAGGCGGCGAAGCTCAGGCCCACGTAGCCTGCGCCGAAGATGGTCACTTTCATGGGCGGCCCCATGGCGTGCGGCACTGGTGGCGGGCGCGGTTGTGCGATAAAAGCAGGATGCAAGCCTTCAAAACGATGTCCGGACAGGAAAATTCGATGATGCCCGATCAAGTTGCCGCGCGTTGCGCGCTGGTCCTGGAGACCAACAACCTGCGCGGCGGAGCCGATGCCGAAGCCAGGGCGGGTGCCAGCCTGCAGCGCCTGGTCGCCCTGCTGGCCAGGCAGAAGCTGCCGCTGAGCTCGCTCGCGCAGGTGGTCGTCACGCACGACGGACTGAGCGCCGCCACCTGCGAGGCCGTGAGCGCGCTCGCGGGCCGCCCGGTCGACTTCGTGCGCATCGACGCCGCCACCGGCTATTACGACGCCAAGAACGTCGGCTTCGCGGCTACCGACGCTCAGCGCTGCACGCACGTGGTGTTCGCCGACGCCGACTGCCTGCCCGACGACGACTGGCTGCTGCAGATGCTGCGGCCCTTCACCAAGGGAGCCGACGCGCCCGCCGTGGTGGCCGGCCGCACCAGCTACGCCGCCAACGTGGTGGGCACCGCGCTCACCACCATCGACTTCATGTACTTCCCCAACGCCGACCATGCCGGCGCCACGAGCAACTTCTACGCGAACAACGTGGCCTTCCGCCGCGAAGTGTTCGAGCAGCACAGCTACCAGGCGCTCGACGGCGTGTACCGCGCTCATTGCCAGGTGCTGGGCATGCGCCTGAAGGCGGCGGGCGTGCCGATCCACTATGCGGCTGCAGCCCACACCGAGCACCGCCTGCCCGACACGCGGGCCGAGGCGCTGAAGCTGCGCTGGATGCGCGGACAGGACACCTATTCGCTCACGCCGCACCTGCTGCGCAGCTATGTGTCGCCGCGCTGGCAATGGCTCGCGAAGAGCGGGCCGATCGGACCGCTGGCGGTGCTGTTCACGCGGCTGGGCTTCAGCATGAAGGCGCTGAACCATCAAGACCTGCCCCCGCTGCGCGGACTGCGCTGGCTCGCGGGCGTGGCGCTCATCCTCGGCTTCTCGGCCGTCGACATGCTGGGTGCGTTCGCGCGCGGCATCGGCTGGCACACCACGGGCCGCACCAACGCCGATGCGCAGGCGCTGTCGTACCACCGGCCCTGAACGGCGCTCTCGCTTCTTCTCCAGAAAAACAAAAAGACAGGAACCATGTCCATCCGCTCTTCGTTCACCGCCCGCCGGCTGGCGCTCGGCATCGCGCTCGCGGGCGCCTTCACGCTGGCCGGCGCGGCCGACTTCACCGGCCGCGGCGTCTTCAATTTCAGGTCCGACACCGGCTGCCCCTTCGCCGCGCTCGCGGGCCAGGGCAACGACTGCAATCGCCTCGCGCTCGACGACCCGGACACCCGCGCCGCGCTCGACATCGGCGCACACACCATCCGCTTCGTCAACACGCGCAGCTACAGCGAGAAGACCATCGTCGGCGACGTGCTGCTGCAGGGCTCCGGCCAGGCGCGCGGCAGCAGCCAGCGCGTGCCGCTGACCTTCCATGCGCTGCTGAGCCGCTCGGGCAACGAGTGGTCGATCAGCAGCCACGCGCACACGCCCATCGGCGGCGAGTTCAGCGACATCCGCATCGACCCGTACCAGATCGTGGTGGTGAGCGAGTCGACCACCGACCATGTGCTGCTCACCGCCGACCAGATCGTCGAGGCGCTGGCCCGGCCCTCGCTGACCGCGCGGCTGGCCAACGTGTTCGTGCAGGTGGACGACAACCGGGCCGAGGGCGCGAAGGATGCCGACATCACCATCGGCCTCGGCCTGAGCAGGGCCTCGAAGTCGGTGGCGCGCGCGCGTTTCCATGCGCCGGGCGCCAAGGGCCGCGACCTGGCCGAGGCCATGCAGCAGGGCAACTGGACGCTGGAGCTGCAGGCGCTGAGCGGCCAGATCCCGCGCCAGGTGGTGCAGCGCGACCTGTTCCTGTACGGGCTCGAATCGCAGTCGCTGCTGCAGCCGCTGCTGCAGCGCGGCTTCCGCAAGAACGAGAAGCTGGTGCTCGGCGCCGCCAACGGCAAGGGCTACGTGCGCTACGACGGCCAGCAGCGCGAGTTCGCGGGCGCCGACGCGGCCGCGCGTGCCTTCCTGCAGGACAGTTTCATCGGCCTGGTACTGGGCTGGCAGCAGCAGCACACGCCCGTGAAGACCAAGACGGATGCCCGCTGACTCGCCAGCCGGCGTTTCGGCCGGCTTCGACTGCCTCTCGCCGCCGCGGCTGCGCGGCTGGCCCGCGCTGCAGGCCTGGCTGGTGCATCGCGTCAAGCGCGCCGCGCTGCGCCAGCTGCATGCGAGCAATGCGGGCGAGATGCTGCTGCTGCGCTTCTATCTGGTGGGAGAGGAATCCTCCGAGCAGGCGCTGCAGCGCGAGCTGCGCATCGCGCCGCCCGAGTGGCTTGCGCGCCAGCTCGACCAGCACCTGGCCGACGAGCAGCTGCACGCGCGCCTGTTCGCGCAGGCCATCGTCGAGCGCGGCGGCAATGCGCAGGCCGCCGCATCGCCCGAGGAGGCGCCGCAGCCCGACTGGTTCAGCCGTCGCAAGCTGGCGCGCTGGCAGGCGCTCATCCGCCGCCATGCGCCGCACTTCGCGCACGGCGGGTTGGTGCCGGCCTACGCCATCGGCCTCTCGGCCGAGCAGATGGCCTCGCGCATCCTGCAGCGCCACTGCGCGCTGATCGGGCCGCAGCATGAACTGCATCCGCTGCTGTCGCGCGTGCTGGCCGACGAGGACCGACACATCCGCCTGTGCACCCGCACGCTGCAGCGCTGCGTGGCGCCGCACGAAGAGGCGCGGCTCGCGCAGCTGATGCGCGAGGTGCGCGACACCGAGCGCGGCTTCGGCGTGACCGGCGCGCTCGGCATGTGGCTCGCCGGCGCGGCGCTGCGGCTGCGCCCCGGCGCCGAGCGGCCGGTGCGGCACCACGCCTGAGCGATGCCGCCGCGCATCCTCTACCTCGCGACCGCGGACGCGCGCGGCCACCTGATGCGCGCGCAGCTGCTCACGCATGCATTGCGCGCGGCCGGCGCGCAGGTTCGCGTGCTCACCACCTCGGACGAAGGCGCGCGCTTTCTCGCCGGCTTCGGCATCGAGGCGCCGGTGCTCTCGCGCCACTACGCGGTGCAGTTCGACACCCAGCAGAACATGCTGCGCCGCGAGACCGACCGCAACGTGGCGCTGTACATGTTCAGGCCCGAACGCATGCTGCGCGACGTGTGGCGGCTGCGCGCGCACTTCCGCGATGCCGACCTGGTGGTGAACGACTCCTTCCACCCCGCGCTGCTGCTGATGGGCTGGCTGCCCTTCTGGCGACGCAAGGTGGTGCACGTGTACGGCGCGAGCCTTCGGCACGCGCTGGAGACGAACTTCAGCGGACGCATGCCGGGCTTCGTCGCCAGGCTGTTCAGCGGCATCGTGGCCTGGCAGATCGACCGCAGCCTCGCGCGCATCGAACACGACTTCGCCTACGGCGAGCCCCGGCACGACGGGCACGGCCGCCACCGGCTCGCCACGCCGGTGGCGGTGGTGGACGCGGCCGGCCACTGCGATGCATCGCAGCAGGTGGCGGCCGTGTATCTCAATCCGCATTTCCAGGAGCCGGCACTGGCCGACGGGCTGGAACAGGGCCTGGCCGACGCAGGCGTGCCTGCGCACCTGGTCGGCGAAGGCTATGCGCATCGGGCGCACTGGCATGCGCGGGACGAGCACTGGATCGAGGCGGCGGCGCGCAGCGCGTTCATCGTTTCCGCGCCCGGCATGGCGGCGCTGTCGATCGCGGCGGTCTACCGCAAGCCGATCCTGCTGTTGCTCACGGACCAGCCCGAGCAGGCGATCAACGCAGGCCGCGCGGCGCAGCTGGGGCTGGCGCACCGCGTGGTGGTGTGGCGCGGCGATGCACGGAAGTTCGCCAGGGCCGTGGCCGCCGCGGCGGGCGAGCTGCTCGACTTGCCGGACGGCGAGGTAAATGCATCCGAAGGGCGGCAGGCCGCCATCGATCGGCTGCGGCGCTGGACCGGGTTGCTGTCGGCGCTGGCGGAGACTGCGCGCGGCTCGTGATGCTGCCGCACGGCTTCTTCAGTGGCTGCCCGCCGAGCCGCGCGCCGAATCGACCACCGCGCGAAAGACCCGCGCCATCGCGCGCACCGGCGACATCTCCGACCACTTCGCCGCTGCCGCAGCCTTCGGCGGCGCCGAGATCAGGCCCCGGCCCATGCGCAGCGACACATGCAGCTTCCTGAGCGTGAAGCCCGGCCGCGCCGCCTTGCGGCGCAGCCCGAGCCCGAGGCCGCGCGCGGTGTCGGCCACGACGAACTGGATCACCAGGCACTTGCGCCCGGCCGCCGGCTCCATCTCGAAAACAAGGCTGCGCCGCCGCGATCCGGTGACGCGCTGGCCGGGCAGCACCGCGCCGTCGAGCATCGCGTGCACGCTCGTGGCCTTGGCGTTGCTGCGGTAGTCGATGCGCACCTCGACGCGATGCGGCTGCATCTGCGACAGCGGCAGCGATCGCGAAGACAGCGCCGGCAGCGGCACCACGAGGCAGGCGAGCTCGCCCTCGCTGCGCGCGCCCTCGCCGTCGAAGCCGGCCCAGCCGTGGCTCAGCCAGCTCATCGCGGGGCTGCCGGGGTGGAACAGGTAGGGGCGCTCCAGCTGCAGCTCGGCCATTTCGGCCAGGCCCCGGGTCTGATCGTCGAGGCCCCAGCGCGTGAGGAAGGCGCGGTCGATGGCCGTCGTGGGCCAGGCCGGAAAGCTCCGTACGGCGCCGCCACTGCCCTGTCCGTCATCCAGGCCGCAGGCCTCGGCCATGAAGTCCATCGAGCCCAGCTCGGCGCCCACGGGTATCCAGCCTGAGCAGGTCTTCGGCAATTGCTCCGGCGCGTTGCGGTCGGCACGGATCAGCGCGTGCGCGGGCTTGCGGAAGTAGCGCGCCTCGGTCAGCACGCTAGACGACAGGCTGGCGGCGAAGTGCACGTTGGCCGCCGACAGCAGCGCATAGCTGTTCTCGCTCGTCCACGCCACGTTGGGAATGGCGCGCGCGATGGGCGCGAGGTCGTGCAGCGCGCTCTCGTAGGGATGCGGCTTGACGACCAGCAGGTCGACGCCCTGCGCCAGCTCGCGCAGCGGCGCGATCACGCTGGCCGGATGCATGGTGCGGCCGCCGCTGATGAGCGACAGGTCGACCAGGCTCTGGCCGAAGAAGAGGCCCACACGCAGCCTCGGGTCGAACAGCGAGGCCGCGCCGTGGCGCGCGAAGCGGCCCTTGAGCGCGCTCGCGTGGTTCCAGAAGAGTTCTTCGTCCACGCGGCGCGCGAGCAGCGCCGCCTCGATGGCGGGGTCGTTGGTGCGCGCGCAGAAATGCAGGTGCTCCGTGAAGCGGCGCGGATCGATCTCGATGTCGAGATAGCTGGCGCCCGAGCGGTCGATGCAGTGCTGCTGCGCGGGCGTGAGGCCCCAGCCGATCACCAGGCATCCGGGGCCGAAGGCCGGCATGCCGTCGCGACCGGCCAGCGGCGAGAGGTCGGCGATGCAGGCACGCGCCCAGCCTGCGGGCGTGGGGGGCAGATCCAGCCGGTCCATGAGGCGCGCGACGTCGATGCGGCCGCCTTCGGACAGCGGCGCCGCCTCGCTGGCCGGCAGGCCCAGCCGGCCCAGCGCGGAGTCGAAGAAGCCGCGCAGGAAGCGCCGGTTGGCGACGTGGTACTGGAGCCCGTTGGCGGGAGAGCGGAAGAAATCGTCGGCGAAGACGACGTTGTGGAACCGGCGAGTCATCATGGCCTCGGGAGGCGGCGCTCTTCTGCGCTGCCGCAAGCCGCCCCGCCGACCTTTCTTGTGAGCGATGCGCCAATCTAGGCAGCCACTCTTAGCCCGGCGTGAGCAAGGAGCCCCGCCTTCGCAAAGTTGCCGTAAAGGGCGCGGCGCCCGCCGGTCTTCAGTCCAGCGAAAGATTGAGGTCGCGGATCAGCGGATGCCAGCGCGCCGATTCGCCCCGCAGCAGCGCCGCGAACTGCGAGGGCGCGTCGCCCGCGGGCTCCACGCCGTACTCGGCGAGCCTGCGCAGCACGGCCGGGTTGTGGATGGCGCTGGCCACCGACTGCTGCAGCCGCGACACGATCTCGCCCGGAGTGCCGGCGGGCACCACCAGGCCCATGAGCGCGGCAGCCTCCACGCGCGGAAGGCCGAGCTCGGCAAAGGTGGGCACGCGGGGCAACTGCGCCAGCCGCACCGGATGCGCCACCGCGAGCGGGCGCAGCCTGCCGCTCTGGATGAAGCGGCGCGAGGCGGCCAGGTCGCACATCATCACCGGCACCTGGCCGCCGGCCACGTCGGCCACCGCGGGCGCGGCGCTGCGGTAGGGCACGTGGACCATCTCGAGGCGGGCCTCGCGCTCCAGCAGCTCCATCGCCAGGTGCTGCGGGCTGCCCGTGCCGGCCGAGGCGTAGCTGACCTTGCCGGGGAAGGCGCGCGCGTCGTCGATGAAGGCCCGCGCGTCCTTCACGCCGCTGGCCGGGCCGACCAGCAGCACCATCGGCAGCCGGCCGAGCAGGGTGACGGGCGCGAAGTCGCGCGAGGGGTTGTAGCTGAGGTTGCGGTAGAGCGCCGGGTTGAACACCAGCGTGCCGCTGTCGGCCGACAGCACCGTGTAGCCGTCGGCCGGGGCGCGCGCGGCTTCCATGGCACCGAGCGCCGTGTTGCCGCCCGCGCGGTTCTCGATGACGACGGACTGGCCCGCGTCGACGGCGAGCTGGGCGGAGATGGTGCGCGCGACGATGTCGGCGCCGGCCCCCGCCGGGTACGGCACGATCCAGCGGATGGCCTTGGCGGGGTATGCGAACTGCGCCCTCGCCGCGCGATGGACTCCCAGGGCCGCGAGGGCGGCCATGGATGCGAGCTGCAGCAGGAGCGATCGGCGGGGCATCACGGGCGACTGTCTCCGGGGGAGATACCGGCCGCCATGTTAGGCCGCACCGCGTGTCCGCGTGAGAGGCGCGCCTATAGGCGCATCAGGGCGCGACGGGATTGCCAGGCGTGCCGGCATCGCGGGTCGAAATCGCGGCGGCGGCGGCAGCCGTCGCGGTCGCCGCCGGTGCGCGGTAGGTGACGTTCACCGCGGGCGCGACGGGCGCCGCGGGCTCGGGCGGCGGCCGGGTGATCTTGACCAGGGGCGCCCGCCTGACGGTCGCCGCCGGCGCGGCGCTGGCGGGTGCCGCGGCCACCGGGGCGGGCGGGGGAACCGGGCCCACGGGCGTGAACGGGGCCGCGGGCGTCGAGTAGTACTGCACCGGGGCCGGCGCGGCGGCCGTTCCGGGGGAAGCCGAAGGCGCGGCAGAAGCCACCGCACCGCCTGCCGGGGGTACGCCGGCCGCCGTGGCCGTGGCTGGCGCCACAGGAGCCACTGGAGCCACTGGAGCCACTGGAGCCACTGGAGCGGTGGGTGCGGCGTTGGGGTCGTAGAGCATGGTGCTCTTGCTCACGCCCGTGCGCACCGGCCCCACGCCGACGCCCACGCCGGCCGAGCCCGACACCTGCCCGCCGTTGTTCACGGCCACGCCCGCGCCGAGCGGGCCGAAGCCGGTGTTGAGCCCCACGGAGAAATTGCCGTCCTTCGTGGCGCCCAGCCCCAGCGAGAGCCCAGGCACCAGCGGAATGCCGACGTGATAGTGGGAACAGCCGCCCGTCAGGAGCAACAGCAGCGCCGCCGGAACGACGGCTGCTGTACGAGTGACGCGCGGCCGGTCGTTCACACCAGCAGCGCGTTGACGCGCCTCACGTAGGCCGCCGGGTCCGCCGGCAGGCCGCCTTCGGCCAGCAGAGCCTGGTCGAACAGGATGTTGGCGAGGTCGTCGAAGTGCGAGGAGCCCTCGAGCTTCTTCACCAGCGGATGCTCGGCGTTGACTTCGAGCACCGGCTTCAGCTCGGGCGCGGGCTGGCCGGCCTGCTTGAGCATGCGCGCGAGCTGCGTGCTCATGCCGCCGTCCTGCACCACGAGGCAGGCGGGCGAATCGACGAGACGCGTGGTCACGCGCACGTCTTCCGCCTTGTCCTTGAGCGCTTCCTTGAGCTTCTCGAGCAGGGGCTTGAACGACTCGGCGGCTTCCTCGGCGGCCTTCTTCTCGGCCTCGTCCTGCAGCTTGCCCAGGTCGACGGCGCCCTTGGCCACGCTCTGCAGCGGCGTGCCGTCGAACTCGTTGAGGTAGTTCAGCGCCCACTCGTCGACGCGGTCGGTCATGAGCAACACCTCGATGCCCTTCTTCTTGAAGACTTCGAGCTGCGGGCTGTTCCTGGCGGCGGCGAGCGTGTCGGCCGTGATGTAGTAGATCGCGTCCTGGCCTTCCTTCATGCGGGCCTTGTAGTCCGCGAAGCTCACGCTCACCGTGTCGGTGGTGGTGGAGGCATAGCGCAGCAGCTTGGCGATGCGCTCGCGGTTGCCGAAGTCCTCGCCCAGGCCTTCCTTGAGCACCGCGCCGAACTCGGCGTAGAACTTGGCGTACTTGCCCGATTCGTCGGCTGCGGCAGCGGCGGTTTCCGCGGCGGTGGGCGCGTTCTTGTCGACCACGTCCGTCACGCCTTCGGTCGGCTCCGGAGCCGGCACCGATTCGCCCGAGCCCACGTCGATTCGGCCCTCGCCGCTCTCGGGCGCGGTCTTCTGCTTCTTCGCCAGGTCTTCCAGCATGCCGAGCACGCGCTTGGTGCTGCCTTCGCGGATCGCCTTCACGTCGCGGCTTTCCTGCAGCAGCTCGCGGCTCACGTTCAGCGGCAGGTCGGCCGAGTCGATCACGCCCTTGACGAAGCGCAGGTAGCTGGGCATCAGCGCCTCGGCGTCGTCCATGATGAAGACGCGCTTCACGTAGAGCTTCACGCCCGCGCTCTTCTCGCGGTTCCAGAGGTCGAAGGGCGCCTTGGCCGGAATGAAGAGCAGCTGCGTGTACTCGGTGCTGCCTTCCACGCGGTTGTGGCTCCAGGCGAGCGGGGCCTCGTAGTCGTGGCTGATGCTCTTGTAGAACTCCTCGTACTGCTCGGCGGTGATGTCCTTCTTGGGGCGGCTCCACAGGGCGTTGGCCTTGTTGACGGTTTCCCATTCGCCGGTCTTCACCATGTCGCCGGGCTGGTCGTTCTCGCCGTCCTTCCACTCTTCCTTTTCCATCAGGATGGGCAGGGAGATGTGGTCGGAGTACTTGCCGACGATCTGCTTGAGCTTCCAGGCGTTGAGGAACTCGTCAGCATCTTCGCGCAGGTGCAGCGTGATGCTGGTGCCGCGCTCGGCGCGCGTGATGTCGGTCACCTCGAAGTCGCCGGCGCCGCCGCTCACCCAGCGCACGCCCTGGTCGGCCGGAAGGCCCGCGCGGCGCGACTCGACCGTGATCTTGTCGGCCACGATGAAGCCCGAGTAGAAGCCCACGCCGAACTGGCCGATGAGCTGCGCGTCGGCCTTCTGGTCGCCGCTCAACTTGCTCATGAAGTCCTTGGTGCCGCTCTTGGCGATGGTGCCGAGGTTGTCGATGGCCTCCTGGCGCGACAGGCCGATGCCCTTGTCGGTGATGGTGATGGTGCGCGCGGCCTTGTCGAAGCTCAGGCGCACGTCGAGGTCGGACTGGCCTTCGTAGAGCTCGGGGTGGTCGAGCGCCTCGAAGCGCAGCTTGTCGCACGCGTCCGATGCATTCGAGATCAGCTCGCGCAGGAAGATTTCCTTGTTCGAGTAGAGCGCATGCGTGACGAGGTGCAGCAGCTGCGCGACTTCAGCCTGGAAGGGGAGTTTGGTTTTGGAGGAATCAGCCATGGAAAGAGAAATGTCGAAGCCGAAAAATTCTAAGTCGGGCGCGGCGCCAGGGGGCGCCGCCGCGCCAACGTCTTCAATTGGGTTGTCTTTAGTCCTCATCAAGGGCAAATGAAGCCCAACGTTTGATTTTGGGCATTCCTGAAGGCCCGGGGGCCGCGCTCTCCTCTGTGGAAACCCTCGGAGCCCACCTCGAAGCCCCGAAAAATTGACCTTGGTTAACAGTTCTGAAATATCCTGCGCCTGACACGGAACAGGGCAGCGACGCCTGAGGAACAGCACAGGGATGTCACCAGATGATTCGACTGACGCTGTGGGCCGTATCCGGTCCCGCTGGAGGCCTGCGGCGTCCGACCACCGCGCTCGGCTGGCTCGAGTGCACGACCGCCCTGGCATGGCTGTCCTGTGCGCAGGCTCAGGCCGAGCCCCAGAAATCCCAGGCTGTCGTGGCTGACGCACGCATCGAAACCCTCGATCGCGCGCAGGCGGAGCAGGCGCGGCTGAAAGCGCTCGCCGATTCCGCGCCCAAGGCCTACGAAGACCGCTTCATGACCTCCGACGCCGACGCCCGCGCGGCCGACGCGACGCCCGAGCCCGAGCAGCCCGAGGGCTACCGGGCCTGGCTGGTCGAAAGCCGCATCGGCTTCGGCGACGCCACCACCACCGGCTACGGCCGCCAGCGCGCGACCGAGTTCGGCCAGCGCTTCGAATACCGTCGCGAAACCCTCAACTACGGCGAGTTCGTGCTGCAGGCCGACGGCCGCCACCTGGGTGGCGACAACAGCGCGAGCGGCCTGGGCATCGGCTCGCTGGGCTATGCGCGCGAAGCCACCAGCGGCCGCTTCACGCTGCGCGACCTCGGCTTTCCGCTGACCACGCAGACCTTCGCCGACACCGCCGTGGGCGACATCCAGAGCGAACTCACCGACGGCCTGGCGCGCAACTACAGGCTCTCGCTGGGCTCGACCACGGTGCGCGGTGCGTCCACGCGCGTCTTCAGCAACGACTTCGACCTGCGCGCCGGCTTCGGCCAGCGCGGCAACCTGACCGGCGGACCGTACCCCGGCTTCGAGAAGAGCCAGGGCACGCTCGGCTGGCTCGGGGCCACGCTGCGCCTGGGCGAGCCGTGGTTCGCGTCGTTCCAGCTCGACCGGGCGCGCAACGTGCCCGCCTACTACTACGACCCGCTCACCGCCCAGGGCTACGGCCGCAAGGACGTCACCAGCTGGGCGAGCTCGGTGGGCTGGGGCCGCGAGGTGGTGCGCGACGGCGACTTCAAGGCCCGCGCCACGCTGGTGGGCAGCCGCGTGAGCTCGTCCACGCCGGGCGTGGCCACCGGCGATTCGCGGGGCCTGTTCGTCGAGGCGAGCGCTCGCACGGGCCTGTACCGCCACGAGTTCGGCGCATACACCGCGCGGCCCAACCTGTACTTCGGCGACTACGCGCTGGCGACCGGCACGCGCGGCGCGTACTGGCGGGTGGACCGCAACACCAGCCGCCTGAGCTGGGGCGTCGGCCTGGACTACGAGCGCTCGCAGCGGGATACGAACTTCAATCTCGCGGGCTACCGCCGCGTCGGCGCGAGCGGCAACTTCCAGTACCTGTTCGACCGCGACAACTCCGTCGGCGGCAGCCTGAGCGCCTACCGCACGCGCTACGACGGGCTCCCCGACGGAAGCACCACGGGCAGCAGCGGCGACGGCCGCAGCCTCTACGGGAGCGCCTTCTACCAGACCCGCTTCTTCGACTGGCCGCGCAGCCGCTTCTCGCTGACGGTGCGCCGCAACGAGCTGATCGTGCTCGGCGACTCCGCGGCCACCGGCCAGGAGCTGCAGTGGGAGCAGGACTGGATCGGCGGGCGCCGCGAGACGATGCGCCCCGAGCTCACCACCACCGTCGGCTACGCGCGCGACCGCAGCGGCGGCACCTCGCGCAACTACCCGACGGCGGGCCTGCAGTTCCGCTACTGGATCGACAACGGCTTCCACGTCGGCGGCAACCTGCGCTACACCTCGCAAAGCGGCGGCCTCTACACCAGCCGCGGCCTGTCGGGCTCGCTCACGGCCGAGAAGGAACTGGGCATGGGCTGGCGCGTGGGCCTCATGGCCAACTTCAACCAGGCGCGCGCATCGCTGCTGCCGACCTCGTACTCGTCTCCCAACCTCTATCGCAGCAACGAGAAAACCGCCTACGTCTACCTGCGCTGGGAGGGCAGCGCCGGCACCGCCTTCCGCCCGGCGGGCGCGCGCGGCGAAGGCGCGGGCGGCGGCAGCATGTCGGGGCGGGTGTTCTACGACGCCAACCGCGACGGCGAGCAGCAGTCGGGCGAAGGCGGCGTGGCCGGCGTCGAGGTGCTGCTCGACGGCCGCTACCGAGCCATCACCGACCGCGACGGCCGATTCGAGTTCCCGCTCGTGACCACCGGCCGCCACCAACTGACACTCACGCTCGAAAGCGTGCCGCTGCCCTGGGGCTCGGCCGGCGAGACGGGGGTGAGCGTGAACGTTCCGCTGCGTGGCCGCGCCAGCGCGGAGATACCCGTCGTCAAGGTGGGCGAATGAGCCGCGCCGACCTCCCGCTTTTCCACACCGCCGCATCCAACCAGAAGGAGTTCCCATGATCCGAACACCCCTCGTGCGCAGCATGCAGATCCTTTCGCTCGCCGGCCTCGCGCTGGCCGGCGGGCAGGCCCTGGCCGAGAGCCAGTACGGTTCCGGCACTGGCACCATCATCGCGCAGGCCAAGGTGAACCTGAGCGTGACGGTGCCCAAGCTGATCCTGCTGCGCGTGGGCTCGACCAACACCACGGTCGACACGGTGACATGGACCTCCGCGCTCAGCATCCCGGGCGTTCCCACCACGCCGATCACCGGCAACAACACCAACGTCGACTGGAGCGGCGCGGCGCCCACCGTCACGACCTCGACCGCCGCGAACACGCTCACCGTGTACGCCTGGACCAATGCCGGCGCCGGCACCATCAACTGCGCCATGGGCGCATGGGCGCCCCTCACGGGCGGCCCGGCGAACGCGGACTTCACCGTCACCACCACGGGCACGCTGCCGCACCCGGGGGCCAACCTCGGCGCCTGCGCCTCGACCTCGTTCCCCTCGAACGCGGTCGCCACCGGCACCTGGGCCTACACGCTGGGCGGCACGCCCGCCGGCTGGGTCGCGAACACGTACACGAACACCATCACGTACACGGCCCAGGGCATCTGACGATGCCGGCGCGAGCGGCGATGGCAACGGCAATGGCGAGCGCGACGGCGCTCGCAGCGGCGGCGGCTTTGCTCGCCTCCACGCCCGCGCGCGCCGTCATCACCACGGTCACCGACACCGGCAGCTCCTACCTCCTGACGCTTCGCGTGGGCTCGGCCGGCGCTACCGTCGACACCGTGGCCTTCAGCGTCACCGGCGCCAACGCCGGGCTGACCCCCACGGCCGTGACCGGCACGCCGACCATCGACGTCTGGGTGATACCGGTGCGCCCCGTGGCCAACACCACCGTGGCCCGTCCGGTGACGCTGCGCGTCGACTCGTCCGTCGCCCTGACCTGCCAGTCGGGCGGCTGCGGCACCACGGCCATTCCCTTCAGCAAGATCAGCTGGGTGGCAACGGGCAACAGCAACGCGGCCTCGGGCGACATCCAGAGCGGCCGCTTCGACGCCACCGCCAACCAGTCGATCGCGAGCTACGACGCGAACGCCACCTTCTGCGTCGGCCCGCTCGGCCTGCCCTGCGTGCTGGGCGTCGGCACCTGGACCTATCTTTCGCGCAACCTGACGGCCACGCGGCTGCAGTTCAGCTACGACAACGACGTCATCTACCCCGGCGGCAACTACAAGGGCACCGTGCGCTTCACGGCCTCGATGGAATGAAGCCGTCATGCCTTCGCCGCTCGACTGCCGCCGCCGCGCTGCTGTGCGGCGCGGCTCTCGTCGCTCCCGCGTGGGCGAACATCGCCCGGCTCGACGACTCGACCTCGCCTCGCGCGCATGTGCGCAGCGATTTCAGCAATGCTCAGGCGATGGACGGCCACGTGGTCGTGCTCCCCCTCGGACGCATCGAGTACCGGCTGGCCATGACGCCCCACATGGGCCGGCGCGCGCGCATCTTCTACGTGATTCCCGCCAACGTCGCGGGCCTGCGCTCGCCGGCGGGAATGCAGGTGCAGTGGCGCGGCAGCGGCGCATTCGCGAGCGGCAGCGGCCGGCCCGGCGACCGGGTGCAGGTGTGGAACGGCGTGGTCCAGGCTCCGTGGATGAACGAGACCTTTGATCTCACGCTGCGCATCGACCCTCGCGAGCTGCGCATGCCCGCGGGTTCGGCGCTGAGCTTCGAGTCGTTCTTCGAAATCGAGACGCTGCCATGAACGCTTTCCGCTCTTCTTCCTTACTTGCACTGCTGCTGGCAACCGCCGGCGGCGCGATGGCGGCCTCGCCCTTCGAGCTGGCCGTCACGCCGTCGCGCTTCGAGCTCGCGGGCAAGCCCGGCACGCGCCTCGGGCAGTCGCTGGACATCCACAACCTGGCATCGACCGCCACCGAGGTCTCGATGCGCACCATCGACTGGAGCTACTCGGCCGAGGGCAACATCGGCTATCACGACGAGCTGCTGCCAGGCAGCTGCAGGCCGTGGGTGGTGCTGGAGCGGCGCAGCGTGTCGGTGCCGGCGCGCGGCAAGAGGTCGTTCCGCTTCCAGGTCGATCCGCCGGCCGACGCGCCGCGCGGCGAGTGCCGCTTCATGATCGCCATCGAGGGCACCGAGCCGGCGCAGCAGACCGTCATCCGCAGCGGCGGCGCCAGCCTGAGCCTGCCGGTCACGGGCCGCATCGCGGTGGCGGTGTACGTCATGCTCGACGGCGCCGAGCCCAGGCTCGAGATCAGGCAGATCGCCAGCGGAGAAACCGGCGGCGCGCGCCGCGCGGTCGTGACCGTGGCCAACACCGGCGACGCACACGGCCGGCTCGAAGGCAGCCTGGACGCCACCGACAGCAAGGGCCGCGCGTTCGAACTGGTGCCCGAGGGCACGCCGATCCTGCCGGGCCAGACGCGCACGCTGGCGCTCGTGCCCAAGGCCGAGAACGGCCAGCCGGCGCCGCAGCCCGTCTACCCGGTCAAGGCCAGCGGCAGGCTGGACTGGGACAAGGGCAGCTTCAAGGTCGACGTGGAACTGAAATGAAACGGCCCCAGGCTCCGCGCGCTTCGTGCCGCTTCGCACTGGCGGGCGCGGTCGCCGGCGTGCTGGGCACGGGCATCGCGCAGGCCGCGTCCAGCACTGTCGGCCCCAGCGCCTCGGTGCCGCTGAGCACGGGCGTGAACCTCGACTTCACGATCGCCATCGACAAGTTCATCTTCTTCCGCATCGGCGACGGCGCCTGGCCCACGCCCGGAGGCACCACGAGCACGGTGAGCTTCGTGCTGACGCCCTCGATCCCGGGCGGGCCGACCACGCCGGTCGCCGGCAACAACACGCCGGTGAACTGGAGCGGCGCGGCGCCGAACTTCAGCGTCACGCCCAGCAACAACGCCCTGCCCGTCGAGGTGCGCAGCAACGGGGGGCAGATCACCCTGCGGGCGACGGCAACGACGCCCCTGGCGAGCGGAGCGAACACCATTCCGCTGTCGGAGATCACCATCGCCAGCAGCGACACCAACCTGCCCGCGCCGCAGATCCCGAACACAGGCACCGGCACGGCGGTCAACGTCGTGGGAACCAGCTTCGCCAACCTGGTCACGCAGCGCAGCGCGACATGGACCTTTTCCTACGCCAACCTGGCGAGCCGCACCGCCGGCACCTATACAGGCCAGGTCACCTTCACCGCCAGCTCGCCCTGACCCTGCCCCCGCGCAGGCAAGTCACGGCATCGCCCCCTGGAGGACTTCTTCCAGAAACACCGCGGAACCGGCTCCGCCGGGCCGCAGGTGTTGCCCCCGGTAGGGGGTTGGCGCAGCGACACGAAGTGCGCGAAGCCTGGGGGCGAGCCCTATCTCGGCAGCGATTCCACCTCGCGGGTCCAGCGGTCGATGATGCGCTTGCGCTCGGCCGCCTTGCCGTACTTCTCGAAGTCGTACTTGATGAGCTTCACGTCGGCCATCGACGGGATGCGCGGGTCGGGCTTGAAGGTCTTGTTGGCCGGCGACTGCAGGCTGCCCGACTTGCCGCCGATGGCCTGGCCCGCGGGGCTCATCAGCCAGTCGTAGTAGCGCTTCGCGTTCTCCTTGTTGCGCGCGCCCTTCACGAGCGCGATGCCGCCGACCTCGTAGCCCGTGCCCTCGCAGGGCGCGGCGGTCTTCACCGGAAATTTGTCGTAGCGCCAGCGCTCGAAGCCGAAGATGAAGCTCACGCCGATGGCGACCTCGCCCTTGGCCACGTTGGGCGCCTGCGCCTGGCCGCTGCGGGTGTAGCTGGTGACGTTGCGGTGCAGCTTCTTCAGGTACTCGAAGGCCTCCTCCTCGCCCATCTGCTGCACCAGGCCCGCGATGATGGTGTAGGCCGTGCCGCTGGTGGCGGGGTGCGAGATCTCGATCTCGCCCTTGTATTCGGGCTTGACGAGGTCGGCCCAGCACTTCGGCTCGTGCAGCTTCTTCTTTTTCAGCACGTCGGTGTTGAAGCCGAAGCCGATGGCACTGGTGTAGAAGCCGCCCACCATGTTCTGCGACAGCGCGTACTGGCGCACGGCCCAGTCGTGCAGGTCGTTGATGTAGGCCGGGCGGTAGGGCTCGAGCAGGCCCTGCTCGGCCGCCTGCAGGAACGGATCGCCGGTGCCGCCCCACCAGATGTCGGTCTTGGGGTTGGCGGCCTCGGCGCGCAGCTGGGCGCCGATCTCGCCGGTGCCCTTGTGGGCCTGCTGCACCTTGATGCCGGTCTCGCGCGTGAAGGCCGCGGCCGCCGCCTCGCACCAGCCGGCGTCGGTGCTGCACAGTGCGTTGACGGTGCCTTGCGCTGCGGCGTTCGGCGCGGCCAGGAGAAATGCCGCGGCAATGCCCGCGGCGGTGGCGATGTGCCGGATGGCGAATTGGCGCATGGGCGGATCTCCTCGTTGTCGTTGTTGGAAGACGCAGGATAGCGCCGCTCTTCAGCGCGCGGCCAGCAGCGGCGGCAGGTGCTCGGCCAGCCAGTCAGTCACCACGCGCGTCTTCAGCGGAAGGTATCGGCTGCGCGAGCGAATCACGTTGAGCGCGAAGCCGAAGGGCCGGGGCTCGTCGAACACGCGCACCAGCGTGCCGGCGGCGAGCGCATCGGCCGCGAGCCATGCCGGCAGGCGGGCGAGGCCCATGCCGCCGACGGCGGCTTCGAGCAGCACCTCGGCGCTGTCGCAGCGCAGCCGCGAAGGCGGCGTCAGTTCGACGAGGCGGCCTTCGGCGTCGTGGAAGCGCCAGGACGAAACCTGGCCGTCGCGCGCGTAGAGCACGGCCTCGTGTTCCTTCAGTTCGTCGACGCCCGAAGGATGCCCGTGGGCCGCAAGGTAGCCGGGCGAGGCGCACAGCGCCATCCACTGCATGCCGACCGGCCGCGCGACCAGCTCCGCGCTGTCGGCGAGCTCGCCGCTGCGGATGGCGAGGTCGAGCCCCTCCTCGACGAGATCGACGCGCCGGTCGTTGAACGAGAGCTCCAGCGACAGCTGCGGATGCCTGCGCGCCAGCGCCAGCAGCAGCGGCCCGACCTTCAGCCGCCCCAGCATCGCCGGCATGCTCAGCCGCACGAGGCCCGAGGCGGTGCTGCGCGCCACGTCGGCCACGGCCTCGGCAGCGTCGAGCTCGGCCAGTGCGCGACGGCAGCGCTCGTAGTAGCCGTGGCCTTCCTCCGTGAGGCTCTGGCTGCGCGTGGTGCGCAGGAAGAGCCGCGTGTCCAGCCGCGCCTCGAGCCGCGCGATGCTCTTGGCGACGGCCGAGCGAGTGACGTGCAGGCGCTGCGCGGCCAGCGCGAAGCTGCCCGCCTCCACCGCGGCGACGAATTCCTCTATGCCTTGAAGGCGCTGACTCATTGGATACTTTCAGGCACCATTTGAAAGAAAATTATCCACCACCGGATAGCTTTCATCGTCAATAGCATGACGGCTCCTTGTCTTTCCCTGGAGTTCTCTCATGCAAGAAGAAACAGAAGCAGAAGCCCGAACGCTGCGCCGCTGGCAGCTTCCCAGGCTGGGCCGCGCTCATCTCGAACAGGCCGAAGCCCCCTTGCCCGTGCCGGGCGCGAACCAGATCCTCGTGAAGGTCGGCGCGGTGTCGCTCAACTACCGCGACCTGCTGATGACGCGCGACGGCATGGGCATGGCGCTCGAACTGCCCTTCGTGCCCGGCTCCGACATGGCCGGCACCGTGGCGGCCGCAGGCCCCGGCGTGACGCGCTTCGCCGTGGGCGATCGCGTCATCAACACCTTCTGGGGCGGCTGGATCGACAGCCACTGGCACGCCGGCACTACGCTGCTCGGCGGCCCAGGGCCCGGCATGCTCGCCTCGCACGTGCTGATCGATGCCGACTGGGCCGTGGCGGCGCCAGCGACGCTGAGCCTGGCCGAAGCCAGCACGCTGCCGTGCGCGGGCCTCACCGCGTGGTTCGCGCTGACCGAGACCGGCGCGCTGCGCGCGGGCGAGACGGTGCTGATCCACGGCACCGGCGGTGTCGCGCTCTTCGGCCTGCAGATCGCGCGGCTGCACGGCGCGCGGGTCATCGTGGTCACGGGCGGCGACGAGGCCAAGCGCGCGCGGGCTCTTGCGCTCGGCGCCACGCACGTGCTCTCGCGCGAAGGCGACTGGCCCGCCGAAGTGCGGCGCCTCACGCAGGGACGCGGCGCCGACCACGTGCTCGAACTCGCGAGCGGCCCCAACCTCGACCGCTCGCTTCAGGCCGTGAAGCAGGGCGGACGCGTGTCGATCATCGGCATGCTCGAGGGCGAGACGCTGAGCGCCTCGTTCTACGCGATGGTGCTGGGCCGCGTGACGGTGCAGGGCATCGGCGTGGGACATCGCCGCGCGCTGGAAGACCTCGTGCGCGCCGTCGATGCGAATGCGCTCAAGCCGGTGATCGCCGCGCGATACGACTTCGCCGCGCTGCCCGATGCGCTCGACCACCTGGAGCGCGGCGCGTTCGGAAAGATCGTCGTGACCCTGTAAAAGATCACGAAACGCGCTGGTGCCGCAGATGCAACGCAGTTGCGGCAATGCACAAAAGCCGCGCCATCCGTGAACAGGTTCCGTTAGTGCCAACGACTTGCTCGACGCCCTCTATTTGCGTTCCTAGAATCCGGCCGCGCATCGCTTCGCGGCCTGCGCGCCTTCTCAACTTCAGGATGGAGCGTTATGGAACACAGTACCTATAAAAAGTGGTCTGCCGAGTTCATTGGTACTTTCTGGCTCACGCTCGGAGGCTGCGGAAGCGCAGTCCTGGCGGCGGCCTTTCCAAATGTCGGCATCGGCCTGCTCGGCGTCTCGCTGGCCTTCGGTCTCACGGTGGTGACGGGGGCATACGCACTGGGCCCGATCTCGGGCGGTCACTTCAACCCCGCGGTGTCCATCGGCCTCGCGGCCGCGGGCCGCTTCAAGGCCTCGCAGCTCGCGGGCTACATCGTGGCGCAGGTGCTCGGCGCCATCGCTGCGGCGGGCATCCTGTACCTCATCGCCACCGGCAAGCCGGGCGCGGACATCGGCGGCTTCGCAACCAACGGCTATGGCGAGCACTCGCCCGGCAAGTACGGCATGACAGCCGCGCTGCTGTGCGAAGTGGTGATGACGGCCGTGTTCCTGATCGTGATCCTCGGCGCCACCGCCAAGCGCGCGGCCGGCGGCTTCGCGGGCCTCGCGATCGGCCTGTGCCTCACGCTGATCCACCTGATCTCGATCCCGGTGACCAACACCTCGGTCAACCCGGCGCGCAGCACGGGACCGGCCCTGTTCGGGCCGTCCTATGCGGTGTCGGAACTGTGGCTCTTCTGGGTGGCGCCCATCGCGGGCGCGATCATCGGCGCGGTGATCTACCGCGCGCTGCTGAGCAACGGCAGCGACGACTGAGCCTCGCCGCCGCCGTCGCATTCACTGACGGCGGGAACCGAAACGCAGCGGCCTCAGCTGCCGCTGCCCGACTTCACCATCGGCAGCGAAGTCGATTGCCCGATCGCCTCGGTGCCGCTCGGGTGCGAGGCCGCATAGGCGCCGGCCTGGATGTCGGACACCGGCGTCGTCGAATTCATCGCGGGCGCGCTGGTCGACTGGCCGATGGCTTCGGTGGTCGTCGGGCGTGCGGCAGCCATCGCACCGGCCTGCACTTCAGGCTTTTCAGGCGAGTTCATCTGCAGCGGGTGGAAGTCCGAGCCATCGGTGGTTTCGGCCGATGCGGTGACGGCACCCATGGCTGCCAGCGCAGCAAAGGAACCGACGGCAAGAAGCTTGAAGGAAGTGCGCATGGTGTGTTCTCCTGATTCAGGTTGTCTCCGGTCACGAGCCATCGCGCGAACTGCGCGTGGCAGGACCTGAATGCACTCTAGGCACGCAGACTGAGTTGGATGTGAGCGAAGAGTTAGGCGCGCGTGAGCGGCGCGCTTTTTCCTGAAACTTTGGACCGCACCGGCTTCATGCGCCGGACGGCCTTCCCGGTTACGCCACTGCGGGAGAAGGCAGGCGCACGCGCGCCATCAGCCCTGGGCCGTCGCTGCGATTGCGCAGCTCGATGCGCAGGCCGTGCCGTTCGGCCGCCGTGCGCGCAATGGCCAGCCCCAGCCCGCTGCCACCCGCCGCCGCACCCGGCACGCGGAAGAAGCGGTCGAACACGCGGCCGATGGCGGCCTGCGGAATGCCCGGGCCGTTGTCGAGCACGTCGACCACCGCATGTCCCTCGACCTCGTGCAGCTTCACGTCGACCACGCCGCCTTCGGGCGCATAGCGCAGCGCGTTGTCGATCAGGTTGTCGAACACGCTGCGCAGCTCCGCCGCCGGCGCGAACACCACGGCGGCGATGCCGCCTTCGAAGCCGATGTCCACGCGCCGCGCGTCGGCCAGCACCATCAGCTGGCTCACGCTGTCGCGCAGCAGCACCTCGATGTCGACGCGCTCGCTCGCGTTGCCCACACGCGGCGCGTCCTGCCTGGAGAGATGCAGCAGCTGCTCGATGAGGTGCTGCGCGCGCGTCACGCCAGCCTCGAGCTGGTTGAAGCGCTCGGTGGCCTCGCCGGCCGGCACGTGCGCGCGCAGGTTCTCGATCTGCAGGCCGATGGCGGCCATCGGCGTGCGCAATTCGTGGGCCGCGTCCTGCACGAAGCGCCGCTGCGTGGCGAAGGCGCTGCGCACGCGCGACAGCAGGTTGTTGAAGGCGCCCACCAGAGGCGCGATCTCGTCGGGCACGCGCGCGAGCGAGAGTTCGGTGGGGCTGCGCTCGTCCTGCGAGGCCACGTCGCGCGCCACCGCGCGCAGCGAGCGCGAGGCGGCCGACACGATGATCCAAAGGATCAGCAGCGCCAGCGGCAGCAGCAGCGTGATCGGCAGGCCTTCGAGCAGCGCACGGCGCAGGGCGCGGCGGCGGCGGTAGTCCTCGTTCTGCAGCACCTGCACGCGCGGCTGGTCGGCGCGCGTGCCTGGCTCGGCGGTGAACACGCGCCAGGCGGAGCCCGAATGCGTGCCGGTGTTCACGTCGCTGAAGCCGGGCCGGGCCTGCAGGGGCACCGTGAGCACCGGCCACGAGGTGGCGCGCAGCGTGGCGCCGTCGGGGCTCCATATCTGCACGATGAAGGCGCCGCGCGAGAAGGCGGCCTCGCCGTCCATCGGATGCGGCAGTTTCTGCGGGTCGCTGCCCGCGTACGACTCGGCCACGAGGCGCATCTGGTCGTCCAGCGCGTTGTGCACCAGGTTGCCGTACGCCACGAAAGAGAACCACGCCGTGAGCACGGCCGCGCCCAGATGCAGCGTGATGAGCCAGAACAGCAGCTGCGTGCGCAGCGAGCGCGGCCGCCACCAGCGGCCCGTGCCGCGCGAAGTCCCGTTCATTGGCAGGTCAGTCCGGCAGCCTGTTCGCGGAACACCGCGGAGCCGGCTTTGCCGGGCCACCGGTGTTGCCCCCGGCAGGGGGTTGGCGAAGCGACACGAAGTGCGCGAAGCCTGGGGGCGAGCATCGTCATGCGGCTACGCGCCACCCAAGCCCGCGCACGTTGCGGATCGCGTCGGCGCCGAGCTTGCGGCGCATGCCGTGGATCAGCACGTCGATCGCGTTGCTGGTGACTTCCTCGCCCCAGCCGTAGATGCGGTTCTCGAGCTGCTCGCGCGAAAGAATGGCGCCGGGCCGCTCCAGCAGCGCGTGCAGCAGCGCGAACTCGCGCGCGGTGAGCGCCTCGCGCGCGCCGTTGACCACCACCTCGCGCGTGGTGAGGTCGAGCTGCAGCGCGCCGCTGCCCACCAGCGAATGCGCCGCGCCGTCGCGGCGGCGCACCACAGCGCGCATGCGCGCGAGCAGCTCGCGGAATTCGAAGGGCTTGAGCAGGTAGTCGTCGGCGCCGAGGTCGAGGCTGTGGATGCGGTCGTCGAGGCCGTCGCGCGCGGTGAGCACCAGCACCGGGGTGGCATCGCCGCGTTCGCGGGCGCGGCGCAGCACTTCGGTGCCGTCCTGCTTGGGCAGGCCCAGGTCGAGCAGCACGCAGGTATAGCCGCCGTCGCCCAGCGCGCTCTGCGCCAGCTCGCCGTCGCGCACCCAGTCCGCGGACCAGCCCGCGCCCTCGAGCGCCTGCTTCAGGCTGCGCCCGATCATTTCATCGTCTTCCACCAACAGCACGCGCATCGCGGCACTCCTTCGGCCGCAAGGTAGCACGCGACCGGGATGATCGGAAGAGCCTGCGCCGTGGCGCAGAGTAGGTACGAATACTTAGCGCACGCTTAGGCGGCGGGCGTGCCGAAGGGGCATGGCGGGGTCGGTCAGGCCATGCGCACGGCATGGCGCTCGCCCTCGCCGTCCGAGCAGAAGGCGAGCAGGTCGAGGGCTTCCTTCTCCACACCGGCGCGATCCGCCTTCGACCAGTGCGTGAACGCCTCCAGCACCACGGTGGCGGTGCCGTTCTTCGCGCGCTCGATCTTCCAGACGCCCGCCACGAAGCCGTCGAGCAGCACCGTGCCGCGCACGATGCCGTTGATGGTGAACACACGGGGGCGGTGCGACTCGCTCAGCACGCGGCCGCGGTCGGCGTGCGAGAGAAGCAGGTTGTCCCATTCGGCGACGAAGCGCGGCGGCGCGGGCGTGTCGGGGTCGGGGCGCGGCGCCCGGGGCAGGTCGAAGAGCTCCTGGCCGTCTTCGCCGGCGAACACGCGCAGCCGGGGCCGCAGGCGCTCGGCAACCGCCTTCCAGCCGGTGAGGCCCGACCATGCGCCGGCATCGGCCAGCGTTGCGGGTCCGAAGGCGGCGAGATAGCGCAGAAGCAGGTCGTCCTGCGTGGCCGGGGGAGCGTCCGCGGCTTCCCCGAGCCAGTCGCCCAAAGGCTGCAACACCGCGTTCTGATGCGAGTTCCAGGTACCGGCAGGCGGCAGGTGCACGAGCGGCAGGTTGTTGCGGATCAGTGCGGCGAGCGAGGCGGGCTCCCTGCCCGTCCACTGCAGGCCGAGGGCCTGTCCGAGCTCCGCGCCGGTGCGCGGCTTCTCGTCGAGCAGCGCGCGCCCCGCCGCGACCACCGCTGCGCGATCGAGCCCTTCGAGTTCCTTCTTGTGGTTGCTGCCCAGCAGCCCTCGCTGATGCACGGGCTCCAGCAGGGGGCGCCATGCCAGCGCGTCCTGCGCGGTCATCAGGTGCAGGGTGGCGCGCAGGGTCGACATGCGCACGATGCGGCGCTTGCGCAGGGCCTCGGTGAGCTGTTCGCGCCGGAAGCCCTCGATGCGGCTCCAGAGGCCGACGTAGGGCGGATTGGGCGCCTGCGCCTGCAACCCCGCCAGCCGCTCGACGGCCTGCGTCGCAGTGAGCCTGCGCCTCTCCAGCAGCATCTGCCGCGCCAGCGTGGCGCGGTTCAGCGCGCGCAGGCTCAGAACTTCTCGTGCGGCGCCAGGTATCGCCATTGGCCCACGGGCAGGTTACCGAGCATCACGCGGCCGATGCGCACGCGCTTCAGGCCGACCACCTTCAGGCCGACCAGCTCGCACATGCGGCGGATCTGGCGCTTCTTGCCTTCGGTGAGCACGAAGCGCAGCTGCTCGGGGTTCTGCCAGTCGACGCGCGCCGGCTTCAGCGCCTGGCCGTCGAGGCTCAGGCCGTGGCGCAGCTTCGCGAGCATGGCCTTCGGAAAGACCGCCTGCACGTTGGTGGTGACGGGGTCGTCGTCGTCCAGCCGCACCAGCTGGCCGGTGGGCGCGGGCTGGCCCAGGCCGTGGTAGGCCACGCGCACCAGGTACTCCTTCTCCATCGTCGAGTCCTCGCCGATGAGCTGGCGCGCGATGCGGCCGTCCTGCGTCATGACCAGCAGGCCGGTGGAGTCGATGTCGAGTCGTCCGCAGGGCGCGAGGCCACGAAGCTGCCCCGGGCTGAAGAAGAAGCGCGCGTTGTCGTCGGCCCAGCGGTTCTGCGGCGTGAAGAGCTTGACCGCCGGATCGTGCCCGTCCTCGGCCTGCCCGCTCACGTAGCCGATGGGCTTGTTGATGAGGATGGTGACCTGGTTCGCCTGCTGCCCCTTGGCGGCCTTGTCGACCTCGATGCGGTCGGAGGGCGTGACCTTCACGCCCATCTCGGCCGGCTTGCCGTTGACCTTCACCCAGCCGTTGGCGATCCATTCGTCGGCTTCGCGGCGCGAGCACAGCTTGAGCTCGGCCATGCGTTTGTTCAGGCGCACGGCATCGGTGGGGGAAGTGGAGGGCTCTGTCATCTCGGGCTTGATCAATGGGCGGCACCGATGCTATCCTGAACCCAGACGCGAGTTGATCGCGTCCTTTTTGGGGGATTCCCAAGTGAGCACACGCAAGTACCAGTACGCCATCGTCATCGGGCGTTTCCAGCCCGTTCATTTCGGACATCAACGACTCATCGAGGAAGGCCTCCGCGCCGCCGAGAGGGTCATCGTCGTGGTCGGCTCCGACCGGCAGCCACGCAGCGTCAAGAACCCCTTCACCTTCGACGAACGCGAACGCATGGTGCGCGCCTGCCTGCGCGGCACCGAGCAGATGCGCGTGAGCGTGGTCGGCGTGGGCGACTCGCCCTACAACGACCAGATCTGGATCGCGTCGATCCAGTCGGCGGTCGAGCGGCTCATTCAACAGGACGGCCATGCGCCCGCCAAGGCAAAGGTGGCGCTGGTGGGGCACCTGAAGGACTCGTCGAGCTACTACCTCAAGCTCTTCCCGCACTGGGAGTTCGTCGGCCAGAACAGCGTGGAAAGCCTCAACGCCACCGACGTGCGCAGCCTCTACTTCGACCCCGAGAACCGCGGCCAGCTCGCGCGCGCCGACCTGCCCGACGGCACCGCGGCCTTTCTCGACCAGTTCACCCGCACGGCCGACTACGCCGAGCTCTGCGAGGAGCGCGCCTTCCTCGCCGACTACCGCGACAAGTACCGCTATGCCGGCAGCGAGTTCCCGCCGATCTACACCACGGTCGACGCCGTGGTCGTCGAGGCCGGCCACATCCTGCTGGTGCAGCGCAAGTTCCATCCCGGCAAGGGCACCTGGGCGCTGCCCGGCGGCTTCGTCGGCCAGCACGAGCGGCTGCAGGACGCGGCCATCCGCGAGCTGAAGGAAGAAACGCGCCTGAAGGTGCCGGTGCCCGTGCTCAACGGCAGCATGAAGGCCAGCCACGTGTTCGACGCGCCCGACCGCTCGCAGCGCGGCCGCACCATCACGCACGGCTTCTTCTTCGAGCTGGCGCACAACCAGTGGGCGGGCCTGTCGGACGTGCGCGCCGACGATGACGCGGCCGAGGTGCGCTGGGTGCCCATTGCCGAGTTCCTCGACATGCAGGAACGCATCTACGAAGACCACTTCTTCATCGCGAATCATTTTTTGGGTGGCCTGGGCAAGAACTGAACCAGGCTTTGTCAGCAAGAACGGCCCCGGTTGACGGGGCCAACGTGAAAGGAGCTTTCACATGAACCGCAATCTCGCCTCCACGCCCCTGGGCAACAACCTGCTGCTGCGCACCGACTCCTACAAGGTGTCGCACTGGATGCAGTACCCGCCCGGCACGCAGACGGTGTACAGCTACATCGAGTCTCGCGGCGGAATCTTCAGCCACTCCCTCTTCTTCGGGCTGCAGGCCTACCTGCGCGAGTACCTGCAGACGCCGGTGACGCGCGACGACGTGGAAGAGGCCGCAGCGCTCATGGCCGTGCACGGCGAGCCCTTCAACCGCGAGGGCTGGCTGCGGCTGGTCGAGAAGCACGGCGGGCTGATGCCGGTGCGCATCCGCGCCGTGCCCGAGGGCAGCGTGACGCCGGTGCACAACGTGCTCGCGACCATCGAGAACACCGACCCCGAGTTCTTCTGGGTCACGAGCTTCCTCGAGACCGAGCTGCTGCGCGCCGTCTGGTACCCCACCACGGTCGCCACGCTCTCGGCCGCCGCGCGCACCACGCTGCTGCGCTACCTGGAAGCGACCTGCGACGACCCGCAGGGGCAGATCGCCTTCAGGCTGCACGACTTCGGCGCGCGCGGCGTGTCGAGCCTCGAATCGGCCGCGCTCGGCGGCATGGCGCACCTGGTGAACTTCATGGGCACCGACACGCTGGCCGCGCTGGTGGCCGCGCGCCGGTACTACGACTGCGACGTGGCGGGCTTCTCGATTCCCGCGGCCGAGCACAGCACCATCACCGGCTGGGGCCGCGACCACGAGGCCGATGCCTACGGCAACATGGTCGACCAGTTCGGCAAGCCAGGCGCGACCTTCGCCGTGGTGAGCGACAGCTACGACATCTTCAATGCCTGCGCCCGCATCTGGGGCGAGGAGCTGAAGGCGAAGGTGGTGGCCTCGGGCGCCACGCTGGTGGTGCGGCCCGACTCGGGCGACCCGGCCGAGACCACGCTGAAGGTGGCGCAGATACTGGCCAGCCGCTTCGGCACCACGACCAACGCCAAGGGATTCCGCGTGCTGAACAACGTGCGCATCATCCAGGGCGACGGCGTGAACCTCGACTCGTTGCGGCTGTGCCTGTCGAACTTCTTCCACAACGGCTTCTCGACGGAGAACATCTCCTTCGGCATGGGCGGCGGTCTGCTGCAGCAGGTCAATCGCGACACCATGCAGTGGGCGATGAAGTGCTCGGCCATGCAGGTGAACGGCCAGTGGCGCGACGTGTACAAGTCGCCGGTGGGCGACGCGGGCAAAGCCTCCAAGAAGGGGCGGCTCGCGCTGGTGCGCGACGCGCGCGGGGAAGTGAGCAGCCTGCGCGAAGACGCCCTGGCCGACGGGCAGCTCGACCTGCTGCGCACCGTGTTCGAGAACGGGCGCATCGTCGAGAGCACCACCTTCGATGCCGTCCGCGAACGCGCGGCCGCGGGCGTGGGCCAGCTGGTGATGTCGCGCGCGCCGCTCTGAGGCGCGGGCGGTCTCCCGGGGCGCCCGGCCGCCCCGGGCCATGGGCGCTTTCGTGCGCGGGCGGTACTGCCACATGCCATCGCCATAATCCGCCCAGACCGCCGAACCCATGACCAAACTCCTGATCCTCAGCGTGAGCGCCGGCAACGGCCACGTGCGTGCAGCACAGGCGCTTGCCGCCACCGCCCAGTCCCTCGCCCCGCCCTGCACGGCGGTCCACATCGACGCGATGGCCCACGTGGCCGCCGGCTTCCGCAAGGTCTACACCGACTGGTACATCCAGCTCGTCAACCGTGCGCCCGAGCTGTGGTCGTACCTGCACCAGCGCACCGACGTCACGCCGCACCACGCGCCCTCGCAGCGCCTGCGCCGCGGCATCGAGCGGCTGAGCACCGGCGCGCTGGTGCGCGAGATCCGCCGCGAGAAGCCCGACGCCGTGATCTGCACCCACTTCCTGCCGGCCGAGCTGCTGATGCGCGAGCGCAACCGCGGCCGCATCGACTACCCCGTGTGGCTGCAGATAACCGACTACGACCTGCACAACATGTGGCTGGTGCCGGGCATGACGGGCTACCTCGCGGCGACGGAAGAAGTCGCCTTCCGCCTGCGGGCGCGCGGCATTCCGCCCGAGCGCATCCACGTCACCGGCATTCCGGTGATGCCCGCGTTCTCCGAGCCCGATGCGCCCGCGCTGGCGCGCGATGCCTGCGTGGCGGGCCTCGGCCTCGATCCTTCGCGCCCGGTGCTGCTGATGGTGTCGGGCGGCGCCGGCGTCGGTGACCTGCCGAGCATGGTCGAGCGCGTGCTCGGCATGGGCGGGCCCGACGGCAAGCCGAACGACTTCCAGGTGATCGCCGTCGCAGGCCGCAATGCGGAGGCGCACGGCAAGCTGGAAGCGCTGGCCAAGCGGCACCCGGGCCGCGTGGCCGCCATCGGCTTCACCAACGAGATGCACAGGATGATGGCCGCTTCCGACCTGGTGGTGACCAAGCCCGGCGGCCTCACGGTGTCGGAGTGCCTGGCGCTGGGCAAGCCGATGCTGCTGATCTCGCCCATTCCGGGGCAGGAAGAACACAACGCCGGCTTCCTGATGGAGGAAGGCGCGGCCTGGCTCGCCTACGACGCCATCGGCCTCGACTACAAGGTGGCGCGCCTGATGGCCGACCCCGCCAAGCTCGCGAGCATGGCCACTCGCAGCCGCGCGCTGGGCAAGCCGCAGGCCGCACGCTCCGTGCTTCGACACGTACTGGGTACCGCGGCATGAGCGGCGCAGTCGAAAAGACGAGCGTGGCCCGCACGCTCGGGTACCTCGCCTGGGTCATCGTCATGGCCTTCTTCTTCGCCAATGCCGAGATCCAGATCGAGGGCGGTGCCGGCTGGGCCACGTCGCTGCCGACCTGGCGCATCGAGAACAGCATCTGGCTCGACATCTTCTGGGGCGGCCGCGCAATGACGGGCTACCACGCCTGGGTGTTCACCTTCATGGCACTGGTGTTCTTCTCGCCGCTGGCCTTCAACGGTCGCCGGACCTGGCGCGACGTGGGGTTGGCCGTGGCAGGCCTCATCGTGTTCTGGGTGTGCGAGGACTTCACCTGGTTCCTCATCAACCCGGCCTTCGGCTGGGAGCGCTTCAATCCGGTGGACGCTTTCTGGCACAAGCACTGGATGTGGGGCGCGCCCGTCGACTACTGGGGCGGGCTCGCGGTGGCGGCGATCATCCTGGTGACGCGGCACTGGCGGCGCAAGGACAGCCGATGAGCAGCAGCAGAAGGCGCAAGGAAGGCCGGCAGGAGCACATCGCCGAGGCACCGCGCCCCGGCCACTGGGCCGATCCGCTGGACGCGCTGGGCGTCGAGAACCTGCACCGCATCACGCCCACGCTGTACCGCAGCGCCCAGCCCCGGCGCGCCAACCTCGCCGCGCTGCAGTCGCTGGGCATCCGCACCGTGGTGAGCCTGCGTTCGTTCAACGACGACCGCGAGGTGTTCGCCGGCAGCGGCATCCGGCTGGTGCGGGTGCCGATCAACACCTGGTCCATCGACGACGCCAAGGTGCTACGCGCGCTGCACGCCATCCGCGCGGCCGAGAGGCAGGGCCCGGTGCTCATCCACTGCATGCACGGCGCCGACCGCACCGGCGTGGTCGCGGCGGTGTACCGCATGGCGATGCAGGAATGGGACAAGGAGAGCGCCCGCCACGAGATGCTGCGCGGCGGCTATGGCTATCACACGCTGTGGCGCAACATCCCGCGCTACATCGAGCGGCTCGACCCGGCGAAGATGCGGCACGCGCTGGCGGCGGACCATTCCACGCCGCCGCCGCAGGTGTCCTGAAGGCGCCAGCGGCCGGCGGACCTCGCTCCTATACTGGCCGCCCCGTGGCCACGGGCCATCCCCGAACCTTCATCAAGAGGTACTTCCATGGCACTGCAGATCCGCTCCCTCATCCGTTCCAGCGGCGAACTCGAACTCTCGCTGCATGACGACCCCATTCCCGAACCGCAGGCCCACGAGGTGGTGATCCGCGTCGAGGCCTCGCCGCTCAATCCGTCGGACCTGGGCCTGCTGTTCGGCGCGGCCGACATGAGCACGGCCAAGGCATCCGGCACCGCCGAGCGCCCCGTCGTCACAGCCACCGTGCCCGAGCGCGCGCTTCCCGCCATGAAGGCGCGGCTCGACCAGTCGATGCCGGTGGGCAACGAAGGCGCGGGCGTGGTGGTGAAGGCCGGCTCGTCGCCGGCCGCCCAGGCGCTGCTCGGCAAGACCGTGGCGGCCATCGGCGGCGCGATGTATTCGCAGTACCGCTGCCTCGCCGCCGCCCAGTGCCTGGAGCTGCCGGCGGGCACGACGGCAGCCGAGGGCGCGTCGTGCTTCGTCAACCCGCTCACCTCCCTCAGCATGGTCGAGACCATGCGCATGGAAGGCCACAAGGCGCTGGTGCACACGGCCGCCGCGTCCAACCTCGGCCAGATGCTCAACAAGATCTGCCAGAAGGACGGCATCGCCCTCGTCAACATCGTGCGCAAGCAGGAGCAGGAAGACCTGCTGCGCGGCCTGGGCGCCAAGTACGTGTGCAACGCGACCTCGCCCACCTTCCTCGAGGACCTGACGCAGGCCCTGGTCGAGACCGGCGCCACGCTGGCCTTCGACGCCACCGGCGGCGGCAAGCTCGCGGGGCAGATCCTCGGCTGCATGGAAGCGGCCCTCAACCGCACCGCCAAGGAATACAGCCGCTACGGCTCGACCACGCACAAGCAGGTATACATCTACGGCGGCCTCGACCGCGCTCCCACCGAGTTCGTGCGCAACTTCGGCATGGCCTGGGGCATGGGCGGATGGCTGCTGTTCCCGTTCCTGCAGAAGCTGGGCGACGCCGGCACGCAGCGCCTGAGGGCGCGCGTCGTCGCCGAGCTGAAGACGACCTTCGCGAGCCACTACACGCGCGAGGTGTCGCTGGTGGAGATGCTGCAGCTCGATGCGATCGGGGTGTATGGCAAGCAGGCTACGGGGGAGAAGTTCTTGCTGAATCCGAGCAAGGGCGTCGCGGCCTGAAAAAAAGGGCGGCCCTCGCGGACCGCCCTTCCAGGGCCATCAGCTCTTCACGAGCATGGCCATTTCACTCGCAGGCGCCACTGTGTAGTGGTCGAACTGCATCGTGTACTGCGCACGGCCCGAAGACAGCGCGCGCAGGTTGCCGATGTAGCCGAACATTTCCTTCAGCGGCACATGCGCCTCGACGACCGCGGCATTGCCGCGCATCGACTGGCCGCGAACCATGCCGCGCCGCCGGTTCAGGTCGCCGATGCAATCGCCGAGGTAGTCGGCGGGCGTGATGACTTCCACAGCCATCACCGGCTCCAGCATCTGCGGCCCGGCTTTCGCGGCCGCCTCGCGGAACGCCGCGGCTGCGGCCAGTTCGAACGCCATCGCCGACGAATCGCGCTCATGGTGGCTGCCGTCCACCAGCGTGGCCATGAAGTCCACGCAGGGGAAACCTGCCACCACGCCCGATTGCGCGGCACGGCGGATGCCCGCCTCGACCGCGGGAATGAATTCACGCGGAATGGCGCCACCCACCACCTGACTCTCGAACACGATGCCTTCACCTCGCGCCAGCGGCGCAAGGCGCAGCCTCAGCTCGGCGAACTGGCCGGGACCGCCGGTCTGCTTCCTGTGCACATGGTGCACCTCCGTTTCTCTCGATACCGTTTCTCGATAGGCGACCTGGGGCCGGCCCACCGACACTTCGACGCCGTACTTCGCGCGCAGCTTCTCGATGGACACGTCGAGCTGCAGCTCGCCCATGCCCGACAGGATCGTCTGGCCCGATTCGGCGTCCTGCCGCAGCTGCAGGCTCGGGTCTTCCCGAAGCATGGCCTGCAGCGCCTTCGACAGAGCCTGCTGGTCGGCTTGCGCCTTCGGCTCGATCGCGACGTGGATCACCGGCTCGGGCACGCTGATCTCCTCCAGATGCACCGGATGATTCCGGTCGCACAGCGTGTGGCCGGTCAGCGTGTCCTTCAATCCGACGATGGCCGCGATGTCGCCGGCCACGAGTTCGTCGCGCTCGATGCGGTCGTCCGCATGCACCTCGTACAGCCGTGCCGCGCGTTCGGTGCGGCCCGTCGCGGCGTTCAGCATCGTGTCGCCACGCTCGAGCTTGCCGCTGTAGACACGCACGAACACCATCGAGCCGTGGTCGTCGCTGGCGACCTTGAACGCGAGCGCCGCGAACGGTGCCTGCGGATCGCAGGTCATCGCCACTTCGCCCGGCCTTGGCAGCCAGTCGACGATCGCGTCGAGCAGCGGTTCCACGCCACGGTTGCGGTACGCCGAGCCGGCCAGCACGGGCACGAAGGCACCGGCCAGCACACCCTTGCGGATGCACGCACGCAGCACCTCGGCCGACGGTTCCTCACCGTTCAGATAGGCGACCATCGCCGCCTCGTCCTGTTCGACCGCGATCTCCACGAGCCGCGCGCGATGACGCTGCGCCGAAGCGAGCATCCCGGCCGGCACGTCGGCCATGCGATACGGTTGTCTCGCATCGTCCTTGTCCCAGACGAGCGCACGCATGCCGACCAGGTCGATCACGCCGCGGAAGTCGCCTTCCGAGCCGATGGGCAGTTGCACGGGCAGGGCCTTCACGCCCAGGCGTTCTTCCATCATCGCGACGACGCGCAGGAAGTCCGCACCGAGTCGGTCGAGCTTGTTCACGAAGGCGATGCGCGGCACGCGGTACCTGTCCGCGAGGCGCCAGTTCGTCTCGGTCTGCGGCTCCACGCCGGCCACGCCGTCGAACACGACGACCGCACCGTCGAGCACACGCAACGAGCGGTTCACTTCGATGTTGAAGTCGATGTGGCCGGGCGTGTCGATCAGGTTGATCTGCGCCCCGTTCCAGTGGACGGTGATGGCCGCGCTGCTGATGGTGATGCCGCGCTTCTGCTCCTGCGGATCGAAGTCCATGCGCGCCGTGCCGCGGCTCACGTCGCCGATGCGATGGCTCTCTCCCGCGTAGAACAGGATGCGCTCGGTGGTCGTGGTCTTGCCCGCGTCGACGTGGGCAATGATGCCGATGTTGCGGAGGTTTCTGGGTTTCGGGTTCATGACGAATCTTTCTTGTCTTCTTGTCGAAGCACGCACTGCGACGCTGTGCTTCGAAGGCCTGGTTGGCATGCGCCAGCCCCAGGCAGGAAAAATTCGCCTGAAGGGGCTAGCGACGAACGGTGTCGTGCTGGGTAGCGATGCGGCGGCCGGAGCCCGGGCGCACGGTGTCCACGCTCCGGCGGAGGCGAATCGTGGCGATCAGCTTGTCGTAGGTACGCATGGTGTTGTGAGGATGAAGGTGCGGAAAAACAAAACCCCGGAGGGACGAGCCTGCCGGGGTTTTCTTCAAGACCGGAAGGCGCAACGCCTTCCGAACGCGATCGAGGGCGATGTCAGGTGGCGATGAACGCCTCGATGGCTTGAGTGAATTTCATGGTGGGCGGGATTGTGGGGATCTCTGTTAACAAAGGCAAGCACCGCGATGCGTGGTGTTGGCCGGAAGTCACGGTAACGAATATGCGGCCTGCATCAAGTCCTGCAAGCCCTAGACCACCAGCCGATACCCCACGGCCGTCTCCGTCAACAGATGCCTCGGCTGCGCCGGATCGGCCTCCAGCTTCTGCCTCAGGTGCCCCATGTAGATGCGCAGGTAGTGGCTCTGGTCGGTGTACGACGGCCCCCACACCTCGCGCAGCAGCTGTCGCTGCGTCAGCACGCGCCCCGCGTTCGCGACCAGCACCGACAGCAGGCGGTACTCGGTCGGCGTCAGATGCACCTCGACGCCCGCGCGGCGCACGAGGCGCGCTGCGCGGTCGAGTTCGATCTCACCGAAACGGAACAGCGCCTCGGGCGCTTCGTCGACGGTGCCGCCCGTGGCGCGCGGGCGGCGCAGGTTGGCGCGCACACGGGCCAGCAGTTCGCCGGTGCCGAAGGGCTTGGTGAGGTAGTCGTCGGCGCCGGCGTCGAGCGCGGCGATCTTGTCGGCCTCGTCGGTGCGTGCCGACAGCACGATGATCGGCACGGCCGACCAGCCGCGCACGTCGCGGATCAGCGAAACGCCGTCGCCGTCGGGCAGCCCGAGGTCGAGCACGAGCAGGTCGGGCTGGCGCGTGCCCGCAGCCGCGAGTCCGTCGCGCAGCGTGCCGGCCTCGTGCACCGTCCAGCCTTCGGCCTCGAGCGCGCCGCGCACGAAGCGACGGATCTGCGGCTCGTCTTCGATCACGATGGCGGTAGGCGATGGCATGGGGTCAGATCTGGGCTTCGGCGGGTTCGGGCGGCTCGCGGCGCGGCAGCGTGACCGTGAATTCTGCACCGCCGTCGCGCGCATTCTCCGCAGTGATCTCGCCACAGTGCGCGCTCACCACCGCCTTGCAGATCGCCAGGCCCAGGCCCACGCCCGGCGTGGCGGACTCGGCCTCGCCGCGCGTGAACTTGTCGAAGAGCTTCTGCTCGTGCCCGAGCAGCGCTGCCGGGAGGCCGGGGCCGTGGTCGCGCACAGTCAGCACCAGCGCACCGGGCTCCGCACGCGCGCCGACCACGATGGGCGGCGCGCCGTACTTGGTGGCGTTCTCCAGCAGGTTGACCAGCACGCGCTCGATGAGCACCGCGTCGAATTCGACCAGCGGCAGCTCGGGGTCGAGCGCAGTCTGCACCACGGTGCTGCCCAGCGACGTGCGCGCCGCGCGGATGGCCGAGCCCACCACCTCTTCCACCGACTGCCAGTCGCGCCGCAGGTTCACCGCGCCGCCGGCGATGCCGCTTTCGAGCCGCGCCATGTCGAGCAGGTTGCTCACCAGCGCATGCAGCTCGTGCGCCTGCGCGACGATGGCGCGCGCGGCGTTGGCGTGCTCCTCGGGCGGCAGGGTCTGCAGCGATTCGGCCAGCGCGATGAGCGCCGTGAGCGGCGTGCGCACGTCGTGCGAGATGGCGCCAAGCAGCGCATTGCGCAGTCGTTCCGACTCCATCTCGACCACCGCCTGCTGCGCCACTTCGACATAGTGCACCCGCTCCAGCGCGATGGCGATCTGCCGCGCCAGCGTGTCGAGCTGCTGCGCCTGTTCGGGAATGAGCAGCCAGCGCGGCTGCGCGGGCGACAGCGCCAGCACGCCGCGCACGCGCATCGGCGCTTGCAGCGGCACGTAGTGCCAGGGCTGGGCCGCCAGCGTGGCGGTCGCGAGGCCGGCGCTCTGGCCATGGCGGAAGGCCCAGTCGGCCACCTGCGGATCGAAGCCATCGGGTGCGTCTGCGGGCATCACGAGCTGGTCGGCCGCGTCGGTCACCAGCACCAGCGCATCGCCGCCGAAGTGGCCCCGCACGGCGGCGGTGCCGAGCGTGACCACCTGCGAAGCCTCGAGCGCCGCCGAGAGTTCGCGCGTGAGCTCGAACAGCGAACGCGCACGCCGCTCGCGACTGGTCGACACGCCCGCCGCGAAACGCAGCCCGGCCGTGAGCTGCCCCACCAGCAGGCCGACGCCGAGCATGATCGCGAAGGTCAGCACGTACTGCACGTCGCTCACCGCGAACGACAGGCGCGGCGGCACGAAGAAATAGTCGAAGGCCGCGACGTTGAGCAAGGCCGCAAGCGCCGAAGGCCCGCGCCCGAAGCGCAGCGCGACTCCCACCACGCCGAGCAGGAACAGCATGACGATGTTCGACAGCTCCAGCACGCTGGCCAGCGGCGTGCACACCAGCGTGAGCGCGACGCTCGTGGCCGTGGCCCATGCGTAGGCCGGCCAGTGGATGGGCGCCTTCTCGTGGTCGTCGCTGTCGATGCGCGCGCCCTGCAGCGACGCGCGCGACAGGCGGCGCGAGCTGTCGGCGGGCGCGACTTCCATGATGTCGAGCGTCGGCGCACGTTGCGCCAGCGCGCGCGACAACGGCTGCGCCCCCGCACGCCACCAGCGGCGCCAGCCGGTCTCGGGCTGCGAGCGGCCCAGCACCAGCGTCGCGCAATTGAGCCTGCGCGCCTGCTCGGCCAGTTGCTCCGCCACGTCGGAGCCGGTGAGCACGGCGGTGGCCGCGCCCAGCTCTTCCGCCAGCTTGAGCACCGCGAGGATGCGGTCGCGTTCCGCGGCGGCCAGCCGCTGCAGCCGGGGCGTCTCGACGTACACCGCATGCCAGCGCACGTTGAGCTGCCCGGCCAGGCGAGCCGCGGTGCGCACGGTCTGCGCCGCGCCTTCGTGCGGGCCGACGCAAGCGAGGATCGCGCCCGAGGTGTTCCAGGCCTGCAGGCCCCGGCCGTTGCCGCCCGCGCCCGACTGCTCGACGCGCCAGCCGCGCACGTCGTCTTCCACGTGCTCGGCGGTGCGGCGCAGTGCGATCTCGCGCAACGCGATCAGGTTGCCCTTGCGGAAGAAGTTCTGCGCCGCGCGCTCGGCCTGCTGCGGCAGGTAGACCTTGCCGGCCGCGAGCCGGGCGGTGAGCTCGTCGGGCGTGACGTCGACCAGCACCACCTCGTCGGCCTCGTCGAGCACGGTGTCGGGCACGGTCTCGTGCACGCGCACGCCGGTGATCGCGCCGACCGTGCCGTTGAGGCTTTCGAGGTGCTGGACGTTGAGCGCCGACCACACCTCGATGCCCGCGGCCAGCAGCTCCTGCACGTCCTGCCAGCGCTTGGCATGGCGCGAGCCGGGGGCGTTGGTGTGGGCCAGTTCGTCGACCAGCAGCACTGCGGGCTTGCGGGCCAGTGCGGCGTCGAGGTCGAACTCGGCCAGGGTGCGGCCGCGATGGTCCAGCTCGCGCAGCGGCAGCGCCTCGAGCCCCGCGAGCAGCGCGGCGGTCTCGCTGCGGCCGTGGGTCTCGACCACGCCGATCAGCACGTCGCGCCCGGCTGCGCGTTCGCGCTGCGCAGCGCTGAGCATGGCCCAGGTCTTGCCGACGCCCGCGCTGGCGCCGAAATAGATGCGCAGCTTGCCGCGCTGGGCACGCGCCTCGTCGCTGCGCAGCTGCGCGAGCAGCGCGTCGGGGTCGGGGCGGAGCACTTCGTTCATCGGCGGAAGGAGGTTAGCGCATCGGCCGGTCCTTGCGGCGGCCCGCGTGGCGACCTGCGTGGCGCCGCGCCGTGCGCGACAGCACCCACCAGGCGAAGCCCAGCGGCACGAACAGCGCCGCCATGGCCAGCAGCGCAAGAAGCAGGTCAGTGACCATGGCGCAGGCCGCAGCGCGCGAGATGCTCGCGCCAGCTCACGAGCCGGCCGATCTCGCCTGAGGGCACGCACTCGATCAGCCGATGCAGCACGTCGGCATAGCGGCCGAGCGGCAAGCGGATCATCAGGCGCACGCAGGGCGCGTCGCTCTCCTGCGAGCTGCAGGCATGCAGCAGCGGCTCGCAGCGCACCACGCCGGCCTCGGGGCAGCCGGCGATGCTGCGGCGCACGCGCAGGGCGTCGGCGCAGCACACGGTGACGTCGAGCACGTAGAACGGGCTGCTGCCGGTGTTCATGGGAACGTGCGTTCTCGGCACGCCGGGGTGTTCTCGGTAGGCGGCATAGGCCATGGCTTGCTTCTCCTCAACGCGGTGTCGAAGGACTGAATGAACCGGAGGCGGCGTCGAGCGCGATGTTCAGCGCCAGCACGTTGACGCGCGTCTCGCCCAGGAAGCCCAGCAGGGGTTTCTGCGTGTTCCTGTCGATCAGCGACTGGACCTGCGCGAGCGGCATGCCGCGCACGCGCGCCACGCGCGCCGCCTGGTATTGCGCGGCGGCCGGGCTGATGTCGGGGTCGAGCCCGCTGGCCGAGGCCGTGACCAGGTCGACGGGCACCGGCGCGGTGTTGTCCGGATCGGCCGCACGCAGCGCTTCCACGCGCGCCTTCACCGCATCGGCCAGCGCGGGGTTGAGCGGCCCCTGGTTCGAGCCGCCCGAGGCGCTCGCGTTGTAGGGCTGCGGCGCGGTGGCCGACGGGCGACCCCAGAAGTGCTTCGGATCGCTGAAGTTCTGGCCGATGAGCTTCGAGCCCACCGTGGTGCCGTCGAGCACGATCAGGCTGCCGTCCGCCTGTGCGGGGAATGCCGTCTTCGCGACGCCGGTGACGGCCATCGGATAGATCAGGCCGGTGAGCGCGCTCAGCAGCACGAAGAGCACGAGCGCGGGGCGGACGATGCCGCCCTCGCTGCCATTGCTGTTGCCATTGACGATGTTGTTGTTCATGACGGAATACTCCTCAGACGAGATGGACGGCCACCAGCAGCCAGTCGATCAGCTTGATGCCGATGAAGGGCACCAGCAGGCCGCCCAGGCCGTAGATGGCGAGGTTGCGGCGCAGCAGCGCGGCGGCGCCCACCGGCCGGTAGCGCACGCCCTTGAGCGCCAGCGGAATCAGGAACACGATCACCAGCGCGTTGAAGATCACCGCGCTCAGGATCGCCGACGACGGGCTCGCGAGCCGCATCACGTTGAGCGCGCCCAGCTGCGGGTAGGTCGAGATGAAGATCGCCGGGATGATCGCGAAGTACTTCGCCACGTCGTTCGCGATCGAGAAGGTGGTGAGCGAGCCGCGCGTCATCAGCAGCGCCTTGCCGGTCTCCACCACCTCGAGCAGCTTGGTCGGGTTGGAATCGAGGTCGACCATGTTGCCGGCCTCCTTCGCGGCTTGCGTGCCGCTGCCCATGGCCACGGCCACGTCGGCCTGCGCGAGCGCGGGGGCGTCGTTGGTGCCGTCGCCGGTCATGGCCACCAGGCGGCCCTCGGACTGGTACTGGCGGATCAGCGCGAGCTTGTCCTCGGGCGTGGCCTCGGCCAGGAAGTCGTCCACGCCGGCTTCGGCGGCGATGGCCGCGGCCGTGAGCTTGTTGTCGCCGGTGATCATCACGGTCTTGATGCCCATGCGGCGCAGCTCGGCGAAGCGCTCCTTGATGTCGGTCTTGACGATGTCCTTGAGTTCGACCATGCCGAGCACGCGGTTGCCCTCGGCCACTGCCAGCGGCGTGCTGCCGCGGCGGGCGGCTTCCTCGGCCGCGCGCAGCACCTCGGGCGCCATCACGCCGCCGAGCGCTTCCACGTGGCGGCGCACCGCGTCGACCGCGCCCTTGCGCAGCAGCACTTCGTCGGTGTCCAGGCTGTTCGGCGCGGCCGGCAGGTCGACGCCGCTCATGCGGGTCTGCGCGGTGAAGGGCACGAAGCGCGCACCGTCGACGGGCGTGGTGTCCAGGCCGTCGCGACGGGCCAGCTCGACGATGCTGCGGCCCTCGGGCGTCTCGTCGGCCAGCGAGGCGAACATCGCGGCGCGCGCGAGGCGGGCCTTCGGGATGCCCGGTGCCGGCAGGAACGAAGTGGCCTGGCGGTTGCCGTGCGTGATGGTGCCGGTCTTGTCGAGCAGCAGCACGTCGACGTCGCCGGCGGCTTCCACGGCGCGGCCCGAGGTGGCGATCACGTTGGCCTGCATCATGCGGCTCATGCCGGCCACGCCCACGGCCGACAGCAGGCCGCCGATGGTGGTCGGGATCAGGCACACCAGCAGCGCGACCAGCGCGGTGAGCGACACCACAGTGCCGGCGCCCGCGGCTTCCACGCTGAAGATCGAGAACGGCAGCAGCGTGACCGTGACCACCAGGAACACGATGGTCAGCGCCACCAGCAGGATGGTCAGCGCGATCTCGTTGGGCGTCTTCTGGCGCTTGGCGGCCTCGACCATGCCGATCATGCGGTCGAGGAACGATTCGCCCGGGTTCACCGAGATGCGCACCACCAGCCAGTCGGACAGCACGCGGGTGCCGCCCGTCACGGCCGAGAAGTCGCCGCCCGATTCGCGCACCACGGGTGCCGATTCGCCGGTGATGGCGCTCTCGTCGACCGAGGCCACGCCTTCGATCACTTCGCCGTCGAGCGGGATCACGTCGCCGGTCTCGACCAGCACCACGTCGCCCTTGCGCAGGTTGGGCGCCTGCTCCGGCAGCCACTGCGCGCCGTGGTGCGGCTCGTGCAGCTTCTTGGCCCAGGTGTCCTTGCGCAGGCCGCGCAGCGAGGCGGCCTGCGCCTTGCTGCGGCCCTCGGCCAGCGCTTCGGCGAAATTGGCGAACAGCACGGTGAACCACAGCCAGATGGTCACGGCCAGCACGAAGGCGGGCTTCATGCCGGTGTCGCCCGGGAAGCTCAGCGCATGCACCCAGAGCACCGTCGTGAGGATGCTCCCGATGTAGACGATGAACATCACCGGGTTGCGCCACTGGGTGCGCGGGTTGAGCTTGGCGAAGGCGGCCCACAGCGCGGGCTTGACCAGCGCCGCATCGAGCAGCGAGAGGGAAGTTTTTGTTGTCTTGGCAGTCATGGTGCGCTCCTTCTCATTTCCAGAGCACGAGGTGTTCGACGATCGGGCCCAGGGCCAGCGCCGGCACGTAGTTGAGCAGGCCGACCAGCAGCACGGTGCCGATCAGCAGGGAGACGAACAGCGGGCCGTGCGTGGGCAGCGTGCCGCTGGTGACGGGTAGGCGCTTCTTGGCGGCAAGGGCGCCGGCCACGGCGAGCACCGGCACGATCATCGCGAAGCGGCCGAGCCACATGGCGAGCGCGAGCAGGCCGTTGTAGAAGGGCGTGTTGGCCGACAGGCCCGCGAAGGCGCTGCCGTTGTTGTTGGCGGCCGAGGTCAGCGCGTACAGGATTTCGGAGAAGCCGTGCGCGCCGGGGTTGGCGATGCCGGCCTTGCCGGCGTCCGCGATCACCGCCACCGCGGTGCCGGCCAGCACCAGGATAGGCGTGACCAGGATGGCGATGGAGATCAGCTTCATCTCGCGCACCTCGATCTTCTTGCCGAGGTACTCGGGCGTGCGGCCGATCATCAGGCCGGCGATGAACACCGCGAGCATCGCGAAGATCAGCATGCCGTAGAGGCCCGAACCCACGCCGCCGAAGACGACTTCGCCGAGCTGCATCAGCACCAGCGGCACCATGCCGCCCATCGGGGTGAGCGAGTCGTGCATGCCGTTGACCGCGCCGCACGAGGCGGCCGTGGTGATGGCCGCGAAGAGCGAGGAGGCATCGATGCCGAAGCGCACTTCCTTACCCTCCATGTTGCCGCCAGCCTGCAGCGCGCCCTGCACCTGGTCGACACCGAGCGAGGCCAGCAGCGGGTTGCCGGCCTGCTCCGCGGGCGTGATGACCATCACGGCGATCACGAACATGACCGTCATCGCCGCGAGCACGGCCCAGCCCTGGCGCATGTCGCCGACCACATGGCCGAAGGTGAAGCACAGCGCGGCCGGGATCAGGAAGATCGCGAGCATCTGCAGCAGGTTCACCAGCGCCGTCGGGTTCTCGTACGGATGCGCCGAGTTGGCGTTGAAGAAGCCGCCGCCGTTGGTGCCGAGCATCTTGATGGCTTCCTGCGAAGCGACCGGGCCCATGGCGAGCGTCTGCGTCTTGGTGGTGGCGTCTTCCATCACCGGCTGGCCCTTTTCGTCCTTCAGCGGTTGGCCGTCGGCGCCGTTCTTCGGCTGCTGGAAGGCGGTGGTCTCGAGCGTGCTCACTTCCTTGTAGGCGTCGAAGTTCTGGATCACGCCCTGGCCGGCGAAGACGACGGCGAGCACGAACGAGATCGGCACCAGCACCCACAGCGTGACGCGCGTGATGTCGGCCCAGAAGTTGCCGACCAGGCCCTTGCCATCGCCGCGCCGCGCGAAGCCGCGCACCAGCGCGAAGGCCACGGCGATGCCGGTGGCGGCCGACAGGAAGTTCTGCACCGTGAGGCCGAGCATCTGCGTGAGATAGCTCATGGTGGATTCACCGGCATAGCCCTGCCAGTTGGTGTTGGCCACGAAGCTCACCGCGGTGTTGAAGGCCGAGTCGGGCGACACGGCCGCCATGCCGGCGGGGTTGAGCGGCAGCCAGCCCTGCAGCCGCTGCAGGGCGTAGACGAAGATCGCGCCGATGGCATTGAAGGCCAGCAGCGCGAAGGCGTAGCGCAGCCAGTGCATCGACTGCTCGGGCTTCGTGCCCGCGAGCTTGTAGAGCGGCGCCTCGACGCGCTGCATCCAGCGCGGCACGCGCTCGTTGCACAGCGCGGCAAGGAACTTGCCGACCGGCCATGCGAGCAGTCCCAGCAGGACCAGGAAAAGGGCCAGCAGGCCCCAGGCGGAGGTGCTCATTTCAGAATTCCTCCGCGCAGATCAGCGCGAACACGAGGTAGGCAAAAAGAACCACGGCGATCAGCGCGCCGAAGCCGTAGAGAACCTGGAGGCTGATCACGATGACGCTCCATCGGCGGCGACGTTCGACGCCTTGTTCGACGGCTTAGGCGCATCGAGCCTGTTCAGCCCGACCACCATGGCTCCCACCACGGCCCATAGCGCCAGCAAGGCGCCCATCCAGACGATGTCCATACATCACTCCTGCAAACGAGAAAAGATGGGCTTCAGTCTCGGCAGTCGGGCGTCAAAACGGGGGAAAGAGTGGTGGGGTGGGCGTAAAGAAAGCGTAAAAACACCGGGCGCTGCGCCCTTGCGGTGGGGCCGGGAACGACCCGAGCCTCAACGCCGGGCCGGATTCCCCGCAGGGACACGACGCCCAAGACGGTCAGTACTTGAAGCCAGGTATCGGAATCGGACTGCAGTCCGGCGCATTCACCGGGTTCAGCTGGACAACGGCATAGTTCCCCTTTGATCGGAGGAGGTCCGGCGGGTAGACATTCGAGCTGGAATGGATGGGCAAGCCCTCCTGCAGGTTTTCCAGGACGCTGGCCACTGCATCGGCTCGGCGCCTTGCGAGTTCCTTTCGGCCCTTCTTCACCTCATTGCTCACGGCCACGCCCTCGACATCGGCGTCGCCATACTGGAACAAGCCGCGAACCTCAGCCAGCCAACTCGCGAGCCGCACGATCTGTTTCGACTCGAGTTGCGCGGAGTCTTCCTGGAAATCCAGCGTGATCTGAATCACCCGAGAACATGCCTGCGCGCCGGTGGAAGCCAGCATCAACGCCAGGACCAACGCTATCAACCTAGTCGCCATAGAGCACGTACCCTGTGATGCTGTCCGCGTTGACCCGCGCTTCTTCGGGGTGCGAGGCGAGACGCAGGCTTTGCCGCATATGTTCGACGGTGTCCTTTGAGGAAAAGGTGTCGTTGAAGTGAGTCACCTCGTGGATGAGCGTGCTGAGCTTGGAGTCGGTCGAAAAGGCAGCGTCGGGAATGCTGCAGAACCCAAGGGCGATGCCGATGGTGTGCGTTCTTGTGTCGGGCTTGCAGACCTCTGCGACAAGGCCCAATTTGTTGCCCGATGGCACGCATCCGACATTTCGCATGAGTTGTTCGGAGTAGCGCACGAAATTGTTGCAAGAGAGTCCTCTCAAGACACGATTGCAAGCCACGAGGCCGGAAAGCAGGTACTGCCGCATGGATTCGTCGCCCGCGCCAAACCATTTGACGGCACGTTCCTGCTCAGGCTCGCCCCACTTTTCCAGGTCCTTCAGCCGGACGTTGATAAGCCTGACTGCCTGATCGCGCAACTCCAGGACGAGGGTACAGAACTCCTTGTTCGTCAAGTTGGGGCAGATGTTCTCTGTCTGCTCGGCTTCGGGCGGATGCTCCACCATGCCATCAACGAGCTTCTTGCTTGCGGCAACAGTGGCGACGTCGCCCGTGAACCATCCCGGCACCGCCGTGAAGCGCGGCTCGAATTCATCCGCAGCCCAGGCCATTTCATCGTCGTAGACCGGCACATACGACAGCCTGGAAACAAGCGGCGGCGGCACCGGGCAGTGGCACACCACCACGTCGCCCTCGAGAGCTATCTCGGCGCCGTGGAAGCATCCCCTGCGAGGCCCGCCGGCCTTGGCAATGATGCCGACGCTGTTGCAGCCCTCGCAGTAGGCCCGCCCGCCGACGAGCGCGAAGCGGCTTTCGAAGACATCCGACATGTGGCCGTCATAGGGCACTACTGCGCCGCCCGGCGCCGGTGGATCACCCACCACGATCACCTTCCGCATCATTTCCGTGAATCTCCAGGTTGAGGTCAGCAACTTGTAGAGAGCCCGGGTTACGCCGCCACCAATCGCCGCGGGCAATCACCGGCGGAGCGACTTTTTTCACGGCATCTGATCGGCCCGACGGGATGAGAGGACTGTCACAACCCCGCTGCCTCGCACGTCTCAGGTCTGCGGTATTTCCCGCTCAACTCCTGGAGACCCAGACATGCACTGCCTTGCGCAAATAGCCCCGGCCTATGACGGCCATTGCGATGCCTTCATCGACAGGCAACCGGCATCAACAAATAATCAAAGCATTTTCTTTGATTAATAATGGACGTCGTATGAACAAGCAATCAAGGGCCTGGCTGGGTGCCGGCCTCGCGACATTGGTATTGGGAGGCGCCGGCTTCGGGCTCGCCACGAAGCTCAGGCCGGCACATGCGGAGGGTGGAGGCGGCATGCCGCCCGCCAAGGTGGCGGTAGCCGCCGCGCAGAAGACGGAAGTGGCGCGCTTCCTCGGCGGCATCGGCACGCTGGAGGCCAACCGGCAGGTGGAGGTGCCGGCCGAGGTGGAGGGGCGCATCGCGAAGATCCTCTTCACGCCCGGCACCGAGGTACGGGCCGGGCAGGTGCTGGTGCAGCTCAACGACGCGCCCGAGCAGGGCGACCTGGAGCGCCTGACGGCCCAGCGCGCCAATGCGAAGGCGCTGCTGGAGCGCACCCGCCGGCTGGTGCCGCAGCAGGCCGCCACGCAGGAGCAGCTCGAGCAGGCGCAGGCCGCGTTCGACCAGGCCAGCGGCGAGCTGCGCCGCGTGCAGGCGCTGCTCGACCAGAAGCGCATCAAGGCGCCCTTCGACGGCGTGCTGGGCATCCGCCGCGTCAATCTCGGCCAGTTCGTGCGGGCCGGCGACGCGCTGGTCTCCCTCACCGACAGCCGCACGCTGTTCGCCAACCTCACGCTGCCCGAAACCGCCCTGCCCGTGCTCAAGCGCAACCAGCAGGTGGCGCTTTCGGTCGACGCGTATCCGGGCCGCGTGTTCCAGGGCAGGCTGAGCACCATCGAGCCGCAGATCGGCAGCGACACGCGCACCGTGCGCCTGCAGGCCACCATCGACAACGCCGACGGCGCGCTCACGCCGGGCATGTTCGTCAACGGCAAGGTCGCGCTGCCCGCACGGGCCGACGCCATCACGGTGCCCGAGACCGCCATCACCTACAGCACGCACGGCGACTCGGTCTTCGTGGTGCGGCCCGCCGAGAAAGGCGACGGCTTCACCGCGCAGCAGGTGTTCGTGAAAGCCGGCGAGCGGCAGGACGGCCTGGTCGTGATCGAGAAGGGCCTCTCGCCCGGCGACAGGGTCGTCACCTCCGGCCAGCTTCGCCTCTACACCGGCGCGCCTGTGATGCCGACGGCGAAGGACACGCTGGCCCTCGCGCAGGAAGCCAAGTCATGAAGTTCACCGACCTCTTCGTGCGCCGGCCCGTGCTGGCGCTGGTAGTGAGCACGCTCATCCTGCTGCTGGGCGCGCGCGCCCTGGGCGACCTGCCGGTGCGGCAGTACCCGCTGACCGAGAGCACCACGCTCACCATCACCACGCAGTACCCCGGCGCCTCGCCGGAGCTGATGCAGGGCTTCGTCACGCAGCCGATCGCGCAGGCGGTGGCGACCATCGAGAACGTCGACTACCTCTCGTCGTCGTCCACGCTGGGCCGCAGCGTGATCAGCGTGCGCATGAAGCTCAACGCCGACGCCAACCAGGCGCTCACGCAGGCGATGGCGCAGGTCAGCCAGGTGAAGTACCGGCTGCCGGCCGAGGCCTTCGACCCGGTGATCCTGAAGTCGTCGGGCGAGGCCACGGCCGTGGCCTACGTGGGCTTCTCCAGCAAGACGATGCCGATGCCGGCGCTCACCGACTATCTCTCGCGCGTGGTGCAGCCGCAGTTCGCCTCCATCACCGGTGTCTCCGGCGTGGAAGTGTCGGGCGGGCAGACGCTGGCGATGCGCGTGTGGCTCGACCCCAACCGCATGGCCGCGCGCGGCATCTCGGCCGGCGAGCTGGCCGACGCGCTGCGCCAGAACAACGTGCAGGCCGCGCCCGGGCAGGTGAAGGGCCTGTACGTGGTGTCGAACATCCGCGTGAACACCGACCTGGTGAATGTTGCCGAGTTCCGAGACATGGTCATCAAGCGCGAGGGTGACGCCATCGTTCGCCTGGGCGACGTGGCCACCGTGGAACTCGGCGCGGCCAGCGCCGACAGCAGCGCGACCATGGACGGCGTGCCCGCCATCTACCTCGGCCTGCAGGCCGCGCCCAACGGCAACCCGCTGGTGATCGTCAAGCGCATCCGCGAACTGCTGCCCGGCATCAAGCAGAACCTGCCGCCGGGCGTGGAGGTGCAGCTGCCCTTCGAGCTGGCCCGCTTCATCGAGGCCTCCATCGACGAGGTGCGCCACACGCTGCTGGAGGCCATCGCCATCGTGGTGATCGTGATCTTCCTGTGCCTGGGTTCGGTGCGCGCGGTGCTGATTCCGGTGGTGACCATTCCGCTGTCGATGCTGGGCGCCGCCGCGCTAATGCTGCTGTTCGGCTTCAGCATCAACCTGCTGACGCTGCTGGCGATGGTGCTGGCCATCGGGCTGGTGGTGGACGACGCCATCGTGGTGGTGGAGAACGTGCACCGCCACATCGAGGAAGGCAAGTCGCGCGTGCAGGCCGCATTGATCGGCGCGCGCGAGGTGGCCGGCCCGGTGATCGCGATGACGCTCACGCTGGCTGCGGTGTATGCGCCCATCGGCCTCATGGGCGGGCTCACAGGCTCGCTCTTCAGGGAGTTCGCCTTCACGCTGGCGGGCGCGGTGGTGGTGTCGGGCGTGATCGCGCTCACGCTGTCGCCGGTGATGAGCTCGTTCCTGCTGCCGCAGGACGCAACGGGCAGCCGCATGGCGCGCGCCGCCGAGAGCTTCTTCCACCGCCTGGCCACGGGCTACGGCAAGCTGCTGGACGTGTCGCTGCACCACCGCTGGGCGACCGGCATCTTCGCGGCGCTGGTGCTGGCGAGCCTGCCCTTCCTCTACAACGCGGCGCAGCGCGAGCTGGCGCCGGGCGAGGACCAGGCCATGGTGCTCACCGCCATCAAGTCGCCGCAGCACGCCAACATCGACTACGTCGAGAAGTTCGGCAAGAAGTGGGACGACGTGTTCGCCTCGCTGCCCGAGAACACCGGCCGCTGGCTCATCAACGGCTCGGACGGCGTCTCCAACAGCATCGGCGGCGTGCAGCTTTCCGACTGGAAGGACCGCAAGCGCAATGCCGACCAGATCCAGGGCGACACGCAGGGCCGCATGAACGAGGTGGAAGGCAGCAGCGTCTTCGCGTTCCAGCTGCCCTCGCTGCCGGGCTCCACCGGCGGGCTGCCGGTGCAGATGGTGATCCGCAGCGCGGGCGACCACCGCACCGTGTTCGAGGCCATGGAGGCGCTGAAGAAGTCGGCGCGCGACAGCGGCAAGTTCATCGTGGTCGACAGCGACCTGGAGTTCAACAACCCCACGGTCGAGATCCGCGTGGACCGCGCCAAGGCCAACAGCATGGGCGTGACGATGAAGTCCATCGGCGACACGCTGGCGGTGCTGGTGGGCGAGAACTACGTCAACCGCTTCGGCATGGACGGCCGCTCGTACGACGTGATCCCGCAGTCGCCGCGCGAGCAGCGGCTGACGGCCGAGGCGCTCTCGCGCTACTTCGTGAAGAGCGCGAGCGGCCAGCCCGTGCCGCTGGCCAACCTGGTGCAGCTTTCGACCAGCGTCGGGCCCAACAAGCTCACGCAGTTCAACCAGCTCAACGCGTCCACCTTCCAGGCCATTCCGGCACCGGGCGTAACCATGGGCGACGCGGTGGCCTTCCTCAGCGAGGAGGCGAAGAAGCTGCCGGCCGGCTTCAGCTACGACTGGCAGTCGGACGCGCGGCAGTTCACGCAGGAAGGCTCGGCGCTGGTGATGGCCTTCGTGTTCGCCATCGTCGTCATCTACCTGGTGCTTGCGGCGCAGTACGAGAGCCTGCGCGACCCGCTGATCATTTTGATCAGCGTGCCGATGTCGATCTGCGGGGCGCTGGTGCCGCTGGCACTGGGCTTCGGCACCATCAACATCTACACGCAGATCGGGCTGGTGACGCTGATCGGGCTCATCAGCAAGCACGGCATCCTGATGGTGGAGTTCGCCAACGAGATCCAGATGCGCAAGGGCCTCGACCGGCGCTCGTCCATCGAGGAGGCCGCGCGCATCCGGCTGCGCCCGATTCTGATGACCACGGCCGCGATGGTGGTGGGCCTGGTGCCGCTGCTGTTCGCAAGCGGGGCCGGCGCCAACAGCCGCTTCAGCATCGGCCTGGTGATCGTGGTCGGCATGCTGGTGGGGACGCTGTTCACGCTGTTCGTGCTGCCCACCATGTACACGCTGCTGGCGCGCGACCACCGCGCGGAGGGCCGCTCGCAGCGCGCGGCCGAGCTCGAGGCGCTGGCCGAAGGAGCATGACCATGAAACGACTCTTTTCCTATACGGCCCCCTTCGCCTTGAGCCTGCTGGTGCTGGCCGGCTGCGCCGTCGGGCCCGACTACAAGGCACCGGCCGACGCGCCGGTGGCCATCCGGGCACCCGAGCGTTCGCTTTTCGCAAACGACGCGGTGCAGCGCGACTGGTGGCGCCAGCTCGACGATCCGCAGCTCGATGCGCTGGTCGACCGTGCGCTGGCCGAGAACCACGACATCCGCATCGCGCAGGCGCGGCTGCTGGAGGCGCGCGCCGTGCAGACCGAAGCCGAACTCGACCGCCTGCCGGTCGTCACCGCGAGCGCGAGCAAGACGCGCAGCATCGCGCAGGGCAACAGCGGTGCGCAGCCCGATGTGCGTTCGCTCTCGCAGAGCAGCCGTGCCGGCTTCGACGCCTCGTGGGAGATCGACCTGTTCGGCCGCCTGAAGCGGCTCGACGAGGCCGCCACCGCGCGCGCCGAGGCCAGCGCGGCCGATCTCGAACAGGTGCGCATCGTCGCGGTGGCCGAACTGGCGCGCAACTACTACGAGATGCGCGGCGCCGAGCAGCGCATCGCCGTGACGCGCCGAACCCTCGACAGCCTGCGCCAGAGCCTGCGCGTGACCGAGGCGCAGGTGCAGACCGGCCGCGGCCTCGAAGGCGACCTCGCGAGCGCGCAGGCCAACCTCGCGGCCACCGAAGGCGATCTGCCCACGCTCGAGACTACGCGCCGGCAGGCCGCCTACCGCGTCGCGGTGCTGGCCGGCCTGCGCCCCGGCGAGCTGGAGCCCATGCTGCAGCCGCGCCAGCTGCGCGTGCTCGACAAGCGCCTGCCCGTCGGCGACCTGGCCGAGCTGCTGCGCCGCCGCCCCGACGTGCTGCGCGCCGAGCGCGGCCTCGCGGCCAGCACGGCCGACGTGGGCGCGGTCACGGCCGAGCTGTATCCGCGCTTCGACATCGGCGGCTTCCTGGGCTTCGTCGCGCTGCGGGGCTCCGACCTCGGCAGTTCGTCGAGCCGCGCATTCAGCGTGACGCCGGGCGTGAGCTGGCCGGCCCTGCGGCTGGGCTCGGTGAAGGCCCGCGTGCGCGGTGCCGAAGCCCGCGCCCAGGGCGACCGGGCGCTCTACGAGCAGACCGTGCTGCGCGCCATCGAGGACGTGGAAGGCGCCCTCACCGGCTACGGCCAGAACCAGCTGCGCCTGCAGCGGCTGGTGGAAGCCTCGGCCCGCAGCAGCCGTGCCGCCGAGCTGGCCGAGGTGCGCTACCGCGAGGGCGCCGCCCCCTACCTGAGCGTGCTCGATGCCCAGCGCACCCTGCTGCGCGCGCAGGACGCGGTGGCACAGGCCGAGACCGCCTCGTACACCAGCCTCGTCGCGCTTTACAAGGCACTGGGTGGCGGCTGGCAAGCACCCGCGGTGGCAGGGGGAGCGCCAACCACCTGACAATGGTGCTGTTTTCCATGTCCGAAGCCGCCATGTCCACCCCCGATGCAAAGCCAACCTGGATGCCGCACCAGCCGGCAGACCGCATCCTCTCGACGCTCAAGACCCGCGGCGCGCTCGGCATTCCCGACATCGCCAAGGTGCTCAACGTCACGGTGGAGGCGGTGCGCCAGCAGATGGCCAAGCTCGAGGCCGAAGGGCTGGTCGACTCCGAGAGCCGCTCCAGCGGCCGGGGCCGGCCCACGCAGATCTGGCGGCTAACCGGGGAAGGCCACAAGCGCTTTCCCGACACGCACGCTGAGATGACGGTGCAGATGATCAGCGCCGTCATCAGCGTGTTCGGGCAGAAGGGCATGGACCAGCTCATCGGCGCGCGCGAAGCCACCATGCGCGCCAACTACACCGAGGCCATGCGCGGCGCGCGCAGCCTCAAGACGCGGCTGGAGCGGCTGGCCGAGATCCGCAGCCGCGAGGGCTACATGGCCGAGTTCCGGCCCGACGAGCAGGGCAGCGGCTTTCTCTTCATCGAGAACCACTGCCCCATCTGCACCGCGGCGCAGGCCTGCACGGGCTTCTGCCGCAGCGAACTGCAGCTCTTCGACGAAGTGCTGGGGCCCGACGTGAGCGTCAGCCGCGTCGAGCATGTGCTGGCGGGCGCGCGACGATGCGCCTACCGGGTCGAACCCAAGGCGAACGCCTGAATCCCTTTTCTTTTTTCACAACCACCCACGAGGAAATCACGATGGAACACAAGCTCCCACCCCTGCCCTACGCGCTCGACGCACTGGCGCCCGAGTACTCGCAGGAAACCCTCGAGTACCACTACGGCAAGCACCACAACGCCTACGTGGTGAACCTCAACAACCTGCAGAAGGGCACCGAATTCGAATCGATGACGCTCGAGGAGATCGTCAAGAAGTCCAGCGGCGGCATCTACAACAACGCCGCGCAGATCTGGAACCACACCTTCTTCTGGAA
>NZ_FOBJ01000018.1:0-230604 GCF_900109805.1 Variovorax sp. YR750 | reverse complement strand
CTGGGCTCGTTCTTCGCGGGCTGCGTGGGCACGCTGATCCTGGCCGCCTTCGCGCCGCCGCTGACCGAGCTGGCCTTCAAGTTCGGCCCCGCCGAGTATTTCTCGCTGATGGTGCTGGGCCTGATCGGCGCAGTGGTGCTGGCCTCGGGCTCGCTGCTGAAGGCGGTGGCGATGATCGTGCTGGGCCTGCTGCTGGGCATCGTGGGCACCGACGTCAATTCGGGCGTGGCGCGCTACAGCTTCGACATTCCCGAGCTCACCGACGGCATCGGCTTCGTGGTCATCGCCATGGGCGTGTTCGGCTACGGCGAGATCATCGGCAACCTCTCGCAGCCCGACGACGAGCGCGAGGTGTTCACGCACAAGGTCAAGGGCCTGTGGCCCACCAAGGACGACTTCAAGCGCATGCTGCCCGCGGTGCTGCGCGGCACCACGCTGGGCTCCGCGCTGGGCATCCTGCCGGGCGGCGGGGCGCTGCTGGCCTCGTTCGCCTCGTATGCGCTGGAAAAGAAGATCAAGATGCGCCCCGGCGAAGTGCCCTTCGGCAAGGGCAACATCCGCGGCGTGGCGTCGCCCGAGTCGGCCAACAACGCCGGCGCCCAGACCTCCTTCATCCCGCTGCTGACGCTGGGCATCCCGCCCAATGCCGTGATGGCGCTGATGGTGGGCGCGATGACGATCCACAACATCCAGCCCGGCCCGCAGGTGATGACCAGCAACCCCGAGCTCTTCTGGGGCCTGATCGCCTCGATGTGGATCGGCAACGCGATGCTGATCATCCTGAACCTGCCGCTGATCGGCATGTGGATCAAGCTGCTGACGGTGCCCTACAAGTTCCTGTTCCCGGCGATCGTTCTCTTCTGCGCGATCGGCGTGTACTCGACCAACAACAACACCTTCGACGTGTGGATGGTGGCGGCCTTCGGCTTCATCGGCTACCTGTTCATCAAGCTGCGCACCGAGCCCGCGCCGCTGCTGCTGGGCTTCATCCTGGGGCCGATGATGGAAGAGAACCTGCGCCGGGCCCTGCTGCTGTCGCGCGGCGCATGGAGCGTGTTCGTCACGCGGCCGCTGTCGGCGGGGCTGCTGATCGCGGCGGTGCTGCTGCTGGGCATCGTGCTGCTGCCGGCGATCAAGGCCAAGCGCGAAGAGGCTTTTGTAGAGGACTGAGCCTCAGCGCACGAACAGTGGCAGCAGCAACAGCTGCCACGCCAGCCCCAGCAGGGCCGAGCCCAGCACCACCGGGATCACCCCGGCCTTGAAGCGGAACAGCGCCACGGCGGCGATCAGCCCGATCGCCGCCGATGCCGCGTCGAAGCCCCCTCCGGCTCCCTTGGGCCACAGCACGTGCCAGGCGAAGAACACCGCCAGGTTGACGATCACGCCCACCACCGCCGCGGTGATGGCCGTCAGCGGCGCGGTGAGCTTCAGGTTGCCGTGCGTCGATTCGATGAAGGGACCGCCCAGCAGGATGAACAGGAAGGACGGCAGGAAGGTGAAGAAGCTCACCACCGTCGCCGCCACCGCGCCCGCGACGAACAGCGAGTGGGCGCCGAACAGCGCCTGGTTCCAGCCGCCGACGAAGCCCACGAAGGACACAACCATGATGAGCGGCCCCGGCGTGGTCTCGCCCAGCGCGAGGCCGTCGATCATCTGCGTGGCGCCCAGCCAGCCGTAGTGGTCGACCGCGCCCTGGAACACGTAGGGCAGCACCGCATACGCGCCGCCGAAGGTCATCAGCGCGGCCTTGGTGAAGAACCAGCCCATCTGCGTGAGCGTGCCGTGCCAGCCGTACAGCGCGACGAGCGCGCCCATGGCGCCCAGCCACAGCGCGAGGAACACGCCCAGCACGCGCCAGAAGCGGCCCCAGCCGAAGCGCGCGTGCGCGGGCGTCGGCGTGTCGTCGTCGATGAGCGCCGGGCCGATGGCCGCTGCCCCCGCCGCGCCATGCCCGCCGCCTCCGGGCGCGAAGCGCTGCGGCGCCACGCGGCTGCCGCAATAGCCGATGGCCGCCGCCGCGAGCACGATCAGCGGAAACGGCACCTGCAGCGCGAAGATCGCCACGAAGGCCGCCGCGGCGATCGCCCAGAGCCACGCGTTCTTCAGCACCCTCGAGCCGATGCGCCAGGCCGCGAACAGCACGATGGCCGTCACCGCCGGCTTCACGCCGTACAGCAGCCCGGCCACCGCCGGCACCTGCCCGTAGGCCATGTAGACCCACGACAGCGCGATCAGTATGAAGAGCGAGGGCAGCACGAACAGCACGCCCGCCGCGATGCCGCCCCAGGTGCGGTGCATGAGCCAGCCGATGTAGGTGGCGAGCTGCTGGGCCTCGGGGCCGGGCAGCAGCATGCAATAGTTGAGGGCGTGCAGGAAGCGCTTTTCCGAGATCCAGCGCCGGCGCTCCACCAGCTCCTGGTGCATCAGCGCGATCTGCCCGGCCGGCCCGCCGAAGCTGATGAAGCCCAGCTTGAGCCAGTAGCCGAAGGCCTGCCAGAAGCTGACGGGGACGGGCGGCTCGGCTGGGTCTTCGGTGGGCGGCATCGGGCGACTTTCGGGGTTCGCTATTTCAGGAATGCGTCGTAGGCGGTCTTCAGTATCAGCGCGCTCACCACCACGATGAACACCACCCGCACGAAGCCCGCACCGTGCTTCAGCGCAACCCTCGTGCCCAGCACGCTGCCGGCCACGTTGGCCACCGCCATCACCAGCCCGTAGTGCCACCAGACGTGACCCTTGGCCGCCAGCAGGATCAGCGCGGCGGCGTTGGTCAGGGTGTTGATGATCTTGGCCGAGGCCGAGGCGTTGAGGAAGTCGTAGCCCATCCAGCGCACGAAGAGGAACACCAGGAAGCTCCCCGCGCCCGGCCCGAAGAAGCCGTCGTACAGCCCGATCGACAGGCCGATGGTGCAGGCGGCCAGCGTCTCGGCCCGGCCCGAGAAGCGCGGCGCGTGCATGCGGCCCATGTCCTTGCGCGCCAGCGTGTACAGCAGCACGCCCAGCAGGATCAGCGGCAGCGCCTTGCGCAGGAAGTCGCCCGGGAACATGGTGACGCCCCAGGCGCCCAGCATCGAGCCGGCGAAACCGAGCAGCGCGGCCGGCCAGAGCGCGCCCCAGCGCATCTGCACCCGCTGGCTGAACTGGGCAGCGGCGGCGGCCGTGCCCCAGATGGACGCACTCTTGTTGGTGCCCAGCAGGGTCGCGGGCGGTGCGCCCGGGAAAACGGCGAACAGCGCGGGCACCAGGATCAGCCCGCCCCCGCCCACGATCGAATCGACAAAACCCGCGAGCGCAGAGGCGCCCGTCACCACCAGCATTTCCATAGGGGCTGGATTGTCTCACCCCGGTGCTATCGAAAAAGTAGCTGAAGAGGCTAGCGCCCCGTGCCTTTCGCGCAAATAAAAAAGGCGCCGACCAGCGGCGCCTTCCAAAGTCGAACAGGCATCTCGTACGGAGCCTTTGAAGATTTTTCTTGTTGCTTGGGGGGATTGTCTCCTCGGACCCTCGGCACACGAGCAGGGCCCGTTCGCGAGTGCGCAGACTTTATGGGCACGCACCGCCTCAGTGCATTGGGAATTACCCGCTTTGCCTTACCGAAGAAGTCCGATTTGCAAACCAAAGTGTTTCTGATAGTTAACGACGTGGCACGACTTGTGCACGGGGCGCCTGAGTCCATCACTTGAAGAAGAAAAGCGACCATGGCCCTGGCACCGCAAGCCTCCATCAACGCGGCAGACACCGCATGGATGATGACCTCGACCGCGCTGGTGCTGCTGATGACGCTGCCCGGCATCGCTCTCTTCTACGCGGGCATGGTGCGCCGCAAGAACGTGCTGGCCACCATGGCGGCGGTGGTGGCGATCGCCGCGACGGTCTCGCTGACCTGGTTCGCGGTGGGCTATTCGCTGGCCTTCACCGAGGGCTGGCCCTGGCTCGGCGGCTCCGGGCGCTTCTGGTTCTCGGGCTTCGAATACCTCAAGGCGGCCGGGCAGCTGGCGGTGAGCCACGTGGCGCCCAACGTGCCCGAGACGGTCTACGCGATGTTCCAGCTGACCTTCGCGATCATCACCACGGCACTCGTTCTCGGCGCCTTCGTCGAGCGCATGCGCTTCTCGGCGATCCTGTGGTTCGCGCTGCTGTGGAGCGTGCTGGTGTACGCGCCCATCGCCCATTGGGTGTGGGAGCCGGGCGGCTGGCTCGCGCAGATGGGCGCTCTCGACTTCGCAGGCGGCTCGGTGGTGCACGTCAACGCGGGCATCGCGGGGCTGGTGTGCGCCTACGCGCTCGGCTCGCGCAAGGGCTACGGCCGCGAGGCCTTCGAGCCCTACAACCTGGCATTCACCATGACCGGCGCGGGCCTGCTGTGGGTGGGCTGGTTCGGCTTCAATGCCGGCTCGGCGGTGGCGGCCGACGGCCGCGCGGGGCTGGCGATGCTGGTCACGCACATCGCAGCCGCCGCCGGCGCCCTGAGCTGGATGCTCGGCGAATGGATCGTGCGGCGCAGCCCTTCGCTGCTGGGCCTGTGCTCGGGGCTGGTCGCGGGGCTGGTGGCCATCACGCCGGCCGCCGGCTTCGTCACGCCGCCGGCCGCGCTGGCCATCGGCACCATCGCCGGGCTGGCCTGCTACTGGGGCGCCACCGGCCTGAAGCACCTGCTGGGCGCGGACGACTCGCTCGACGTGTTCGGCGTGCACGGCATCGGCGGCATCGTGGGCGCGCTGCTGACGGGCGTGTTCGCCGACCCGCGCGTCTCGGGCGCCACCGGCGACGTGCTGACGCAGGCGATCGCGGTCGGCAGCGTGGCCATCTTCAGCGCCGCGGGAACGGCGGTGGTGCTGTTCCTGGTGCACGTCATCGTCGGATTGCGCGTCGATGCCGACAGCGAGGTGCTGGGCCTCGATCTTGCACAGCACAGGGAACATCTCGGGAGCAGTTGACCCACCGACGGAGGAACCATGCCATCCATGTCCGAAAGCGAACGCATCGCCCTCGCCGCCCGCCTTCACGTGGCGCTGCGGCGAAAGCACGGCCGCGTGACCGACACCGAATGGATGGCGACCAACGCCGAGTACGCCGCCGAGATCGTGCGCATGACCCGCGCGCACGCGGCCGACACCAAGGACGAGGAGCTCTACCTGCTCGCAACGCGGTTGGAGCAGGCGATGGAGCCGCTGGCGCGCGCCGCCCGGCTGGCGGCGCGGCAGCCCGACGGCCAGCCGCCCACGCCCCCGCCGCGCTACGTCGGCGGGCTGCGCTGAAGCGGGCCGGCTCAGCCGGCGGCGAGCGCCGCCTTGCGGATCGACTGCAGCGTGCTGGCCGGCGTGATGGCCTCCGGGTCCAGCAGGCAATGCAGGATCGCCGGCTTGCCGCTCGCTCGCGCGCGGGCCAGCGCGGGGCCGAATTCCTCAGTGCTCGTCACTCGCTCGCCGTGGCCGCCGAACACCTCGGCGTAGCCCCTGAAGTCGGGGTTCTTCAGTTGCGTGGCACTGATGCGGCCCGGGTAGTGCCGTTCCTGGTGCATGCGGATCGTGCCGTACATGGCGTTGTCCAGCAGCACCACGATGATCGGCAGGCCGTACTGCACGGCGGTCGCGAACTCCTGGCCGTGCATCATGAAGTCGCCGTCGCCCGCGAACACCACCACCTCGCGCTGCGGCCAGAGGCGCTTGGCGCCGACGCCGGCCGGCAGGCCGTAGCCCATCGAGCCGCTGGTGGGCGCGAGCTGGCTGGCATACGAACGAAACGGCCAGAAGCGGTGCACCCAGGTGGCGAAGTTGCCCGCGCCGTTGCAGAAGATGGTGTCGGCCGGCAGCACCTCGCGCAGGTGCTTCATGACCTCGCCCATCTGCAGCGGGCCCGGAATGCGGATGGGCGACGGGTCGCTCCAGCGCAGGAAGTCTTCGCGCGCAGTCTTCGTTTCCGCCTGCCATGCAGCCACCTGCGCGGGCCGCAGCGTGGCAACGGCCTCGGCGAAAGCCTGCGGCGTGGCGTGGATGCCCAGCGCCGGGCGATACAGCCTGCCGAGCTCGTCGGCGTCGGCATGCACGTGCACCAGCGCCTGCTTCGGCTGCGGAATGGACAGCAGCTCGTAGCCCTGCGAAGGCACTTCCGACAGGCGCCCGCCCACCAGCAGCACCAGGTCGGCATTGCGGATGCGCTCCAGCATGCGCGGATTGGCGCCGAGCCCCAGGTCGCCCGCATAGCTCGGGTGATCGGCCGACAGCAGCATCTGGCGGCGGAACGAGCAGTACACGGGCAGCGAGAACGCCGCCGCGAAGTCCGCGAACTGCCGCGATGCCTTCTCCGACCAGCGGCTGCCGCCCAGGATGACCACCGGCCGCTGCGCCTGCGACAGCCGCTGCTGCAGCTCCGCGATCTGCGCCGCGCCGGGATGGGTTTCGGTGACGGCGTAAGGCTGCGCGTCGGCCACCGTCGCGGCCTCGGTCAGCATGTCTTCCGGCAGCGCGATCACCACCGGGCCGGGGCGGCCCGAGGTCGCGACGTGGAAGGCGCGCGACACCAGCTCGGGCACGCGCGCCGGGTCGTCGATCTGCACCACCCACTTGGCCATGGTGCCGAACACCGCGCCGTAGTCCAGCTCCTGGAAGGCCTCGCGGCCCAGCGCGTCGCGCGCGACCTGGCCGACGAACAGCAGCAGCGGCGTCGAGTCCTGGTGCGCGATGTGCACGCCGGCCGACGCATTGGTGGCGCCCGGCCCGCGCGTGACGAAGCACACGCCCGGCTTGCCGGTGAGCTTGCCCTGCGCCTCGGCCATCATCGTCGCGCCGCCTTCCTGGCGGCACACGGTCACTTCGATGGAGGCGTCGTGCAGCGCGTCGAGCACCGCGAGAAAGCTCTCGCCGGGCACGCAGAAGAGCTGCTCGACGCCGTGGGTGATGAGCTGGTCGACCAGGATCTGGCCGCCGGTGCGGGAGGAGGAAGTCATGCTGTATCCAATGGGCTGAAGGTGTCGGGTATTGCTCCTTCCCCCTCTGGGGGAAGGTTGGGATGGGGGCAAGCGGCGATGGACAAGCCGACAGCAATTGCCAGGCCGCCCGCCCCCACCCCTGCCCTCCCCCAGCGGGGGAGGGAGAAATGCGGGTTCATTCGAGGGCGGCGCAGGCAGCGATGATGCGCGCGCACGCCTCTTCCAGTTGCGCCATCGACGTCGCATACGAAATCCGGAAGTACGGCGCCAGCCCGAACACACTGCCCGGCACCACCGCCACCTCGAAGTCCTGCAGCAGGTAGCGGCAGAAGTCGCTGTCGGTCTGCAGCAGCGCGCCGCCGCGGGTACGCCTGCCGAGCACGCCGGCGCAGCTCGCGAATGTGTAGAACGCGCCTTCGGGCACGCGGCAGTGCAGGCCCTGCGCGCGGTTCAGCGCGGCGACCACGAAGTCGCGCCGCGCCTGGAAGTCGGCGCAGCGCTCGGCCACGATGTCCTGCGGTCCGGTCAACGCCTCGATGGCCGCGGCCTGGCTGACCGACGAAGGACACGAAGTGGTCTGGCTCTGCACCACGGCCATGGCCGCGATCAGCGCGCGCGGACCGGCGCCGTAGCCCACGCGCCAGCCGGTCATCGCATAGGCCTTGGACACGCCGTTCACCGTCAGCGTGCGCTCGCGCAGCCGCGGCTCCACCGCCACGGGCGTCGCGAAGGCCAGCCCGTCGTAGAGGATGTGTTCGTAGATGTCGTCCGCCAGCACCCACACCTGCGGATGGCGCAGCAGCACCTCGCACAGCGGCTTCAGCTGGTCGGCGCTGTAGGCCGCGCCGCTCGGGTTCGAGGGCGAGTTCAGGAACAGCCAGCGCGTGCGCGGCGTGATGGCCGCCTCGAGCTGCGCGGCATCGAGCCGGAAGCCGTTGGCCTCGGTGCCGGCCACGGGCACCGGCACGCCGCCGCAGATCTGCACGATGTCGGCGTACGAGGTCCAGTACGGCGCAGGCAGGATGACTTCGTCGCCGGGGTTCAGGCTGGCCATCAGCGCGTTGAAGATCACCTGCTTGGCGCCCGCGCTCACGCTGATCTCGTCGAGCGCGAAGTCGAGCGCGTTGTCGCGCCTGAACTTGAGTTGCACCGCCGCCTTCATCGCCGGGCTGCCGTCGAGCACGGTGTAACGCGTGTCGCCGCGCCCGATGGCACGCACCGCGGCCTCGCGCACGTTCTGCGGCGTGTCGAAATCGGGCTCGCCCGCGCCCAGCACGATCACCGGTCGGCCCGCGCGCTTCAGCGCGTTGGCATGGTCGGTGATGCGCAGGATCTCCGAGACGCCGATGGCGCGCACGCGCTGCGCGGGAGAAAATGCGACAGGGGCAACGGTATCGGCAATCACTTGGCGTAGGCCTCCAGCGGCTTGTCGTTGGGTTCAGCGATGAGTTGCTTGAGCGTGGTGCTCATCGGCAGGTTCAGGCTGGTGTTCTTCGGCGGAATGGCCGCCACGAACCACTTGCCGTAGATCTTCTCGAGCTCGCCGCTCTTCATCATGCGGCGCAGCGAGTCGTCCACCGCGGCCTTGAAGGCCGGGTCGTCCTTGCGGAACAGCAGCGCGATCGGCTCCGAGCCCAGCGGCTCGCCCACGATGCGATAGGCCGACGGGTTCTTCGAGTTCGCGATGATCCCGGCCAGCAGGTTGTCGTCGAGCACGAAGGCATCGGCGCGGCCCGACTCCATCAGCAGGAAGCTTTCCAGGTGGTCCTTGCCGAGCATGGTGTTGTACGAGACGTTCTGCGCGCGCTCGCGCTTGCGCAGCAGCTGCACCGCCGTGGTGCCGGTGGAGGCCGACACGTTGCGGCCCGCGAGCTGGTCGAGGTTGGTGATGCCCGAGTCGACCTTGGTCGCCATGCGCACCTCGCTCACGTAGGTGGTGAGCGCAAAGGCCACCTGCTGCTGGCGCGCCGTGTTGTTGGTGGTGGGGCCGCAGCCGATGTCGAGCGTGCCGTTCTGCACCAGCGGAATGGTGTTCTGCGCGGTCACGGCCATGTACTCGAGCTTCGCCTGCGGAGCGATGTCCTTCAGCACGCGCTCGCACAGCTCGACGTGGTAGCCCACGTACTTCTCTCCGGCGCCCAGCATGTAGGCCATCGGCGGCGAGGCTTCGCGCACGCCGAGCACCACCTTGCCGCTGGACTTGATCTTGTCGAGCGTGCCGCCGGCGGCGGTCTGGGCCGTGGCGGCGAGCGAAAGTGCCAGCAGCGCGGCTGCGGCAGCGATGGCCTTGAAGGAAATCCTCATTTTTTCTGTCTCCTGGTTGTGGTTCTGGTTGCGATGAATGCATGCGGCTGCCCGCCTGGCGCGCGAAGCGGCAGGCCTGGACAGTCCGCAAAGCGATCGGTCAGTCGCCGATGTCGAAGGTCACGCCCTGCGCCAGTGGCAAGGCGGTCGAGTAGTTGATGGTGTTGGTGGCGCGGCGCATGTACGCCTTCCAGCTGTCGGAGCCGGCTTCGCGCCCGCCGCCGGTTTCCTTCTCGCCACCGAACGCGCCGCCGATCTCGGCACCGCTCGGGCCGATGTTGACGTTGGCGATGCCGCAGTCCGAACCCGAGCTCGACATGAAGCGCTCGGCCTCGCGCATGTTCAGCGTGAAGATCGACGACGACAGGCCCGCGCCCACCGCGTTGTGCTGTTCGATGGCCTCGTCGAGCGAGCTGTAGCGCACCACGTACAGGATGGGCGCGAAGGTCTCGCGCAGCACCGGGCCTTCATGCGACTTCAACTCCACCAGCGCGGGGCGCACGTAGTAGGCGTCCTTCGTGCCGATGCCTTCCACGCGCTGGCCGCCGTGCACCTTGGCGCCGGCCTCGCGGCTTTCGCCGAGCGCCTTCTGCATGCCGTCGAAGGCGGCGCGGTCGATCAGCGGGCCGACCAGCGTGCCGGCCTCGCGCGGATCGCCCACCTGCACGTTGCCGTAGACCTTGGCGAGCTTGGGCACCAGCTGGTCGTACACGCCTTCATGCACGAACAGGCGGCGCAGCGTGGTGCAGCGCTGGCCGGCCGTGCCCATGGCTGCGAAGGCGATGCCGCGCAGCGCGAGGTCGAGGTCGGCCGAGGGCGTGACGATGGCGGCGTTGTTGCCGCCGAGCTCCAGAATCGCGCGGGCAAAGCGCGCGGCCAGCTTCGGCCCCACCTGGCGGCCCATGGCGGTCGAGCCGGTGGCCGAGAGAACCGGCACGCGGTGGTCGTCCACCAGCAGCTCGCCGATGTCGCGCTGGCCCAGCAGCAGGCCCAGCAGGCCTGCGGGCGCGTCGCCGAAACGCTCGATGGCGCGCTGCGCGATGGCGTGCACGGCCAGCGCGGTCAGCGGCGTCTTCTCGGAGGGCTTCCACACCACCGGGTCGCCGCACACCAGCGCCAGCGCCGCGTTCCACGACCACACGGCCACCGGGAAGTTGAAGGCAGAGATCACGCCGCACACGCCCAGCGGATGCCAGGTTTCCATCATGCGGTGCTCGGCGCGCTCGGTGGCCAGCGTGAGGCCGTAGATCTGGCGCGAGAGACCGACCGCGAAGTCGCAGATGTCGATCATTTCCTGCACCTCGCCCGCGCCTTCGGACGGGATCTTGCCGGCCTCCAGCGTGACGAGGCGGCCCAGGTCGCCCTTGGCGGCGCGCAGCTCCTCGCCCAGCAGGCGCACCAGCTCGCCGCGACGCGGAGCCGGCACGTTGCGCCAGGCCTTGAAGGCCTCGTGCGCGCGGCCGATCACCGCCGTCGCCTCGGCCGGCGAGGTCTGCGGCACCTGCGCCACCACCTCGCCGCTGACCGGCGAACGCACCGTCAGCTCGCCGCCGGTGTGGGCGCTGCGGGGCACGCCGAGACGCTGCAGCAACTGTTCGATTTCGGTGGCGACGGAAACGGGGGCTTGGGATTCGGACATGGACGCGCTCCGGGAGGCAGGTGAAAGAGAAAGGGAACGGGAAGGCAACGAGGGCCGAGGGGCGTAATCCGGCCAATATCAGCGAATCCCGCCCGATTGCCTAATGAAAATATGGAAGGACCTGATGCGTTTCAGGAAGGATCTCGGGCTGTTGACGTGCGCCTAGCGCACCAACCGGGTCGCCGCCAGGATCCACAGCATCACCAGCACCACGTTGCTCGCCGCGAACAGGCCCAGCCGGTGCAGTACGTGGTTGTAGGTCAGGTGCACCGCGCTGTGCAGCGCCCGCAGCCCGACGTAGGCCCAGGCCAGCCAGACCGCCACGGGCGTCGCCTGCGCCGCCACGTAGAAGAGCAGGCACACCACGTAGAACAGCACAGGCAGCTCCAGCAGGTTCATGTAGTTGCGGTTGGGCAGACGCACCGCGTCCGGCACCGCGTCCGATTCGCCCAGCCTGAAATCGGCCGCCCGGATTTCGCGGCGCAGCACGGCGCGAACGCGCGTGAAGGGAATGAGCAGCAGCACCATGCCGGTGAGGGCCGCGAGGGCGAAGACGGGGTAGAGGATCGAGGGGTTGTTCATGGTCGGCTCCTTGTTCAGCCCGGCCCCGGCGCCTCGGGCAACGGAATCTTCTGCCCCGCCGGCGACCCCGCCAGGCTCTGCGCGGGCCGCCTCAGCGTCGCATCGAAGGGATTGATCTTCGGCCCGATGGTCGCGGCCTCCCGTTTCAGCAGTTCGACCACCGTCGGCATGCGGTCCGCGTTCAGCCGGTCGGCGATGGTGCCCACGCTCAGCGCGGCCACCGCGCGGCCTTCGCGGTCGAGGATCGGCACGGCCACGCCGGCCATGCCTTCGAGCAGGCCGGTGTTGCGCCCCGCGAAGCCGGCCTGGCGCACGCGCTCGATCTCGGTGCGCAGGTAGACCTCGTCGTACACGCCGTACTCGCGCACGCGCGGCAGGTTGAAGCGGATCACCTCCTCGCGCTCGGCCTCGGGCAGGAAGGCGAGGATCGCGAGCGCGCCCTGCCCCACGCCCAGCGCGATGCGCCCGCCGATGTCGCCGGTGAATGAGCGGATGGGGAACGGCCCCTCGCTCCGGTCGAGGCACACGGCGTCGAAGCCGCTGCGCGCGAGCAGGAAGATGCTGTCGCCCAGGCTGGCGCACAGGCGCAGCAGCACGGGCCGGCAGATGGAGCGCAGGTCGCCCGGGTTGCCCGCGCTCGCGGCCAGCGCGAAGAAATCGATGCTCAGGCGATAAAGCTTGCTGCGCTCGTCCTGTTCGACCATGCCCTCGGCCATGAGCGACTGCAGCAAACGGTGCGTGGTGGCCTGCGTTAGGCCCACCGAACGTGCGATCTGGGTCACGCGGCCGCCCTCGGCCTGCACCGCGCCGAGCGCGCGGATCACCGAAAAGACGCGCGGCACGCCGCTGCTGCTGACGGCGGGTGCCGCCGAAGTGCTCTCCATACCTTCCTCCTGCGGAATTCGATTTGGCTGATGCGGCCATCATATTCCGTTAAACGGAATAATTTAAAGAAATATTCTGATTAGTGGAATACCCGAGGCGATCTGGCGCAATCGTTGCAATAGAGTGAATCAAGAACAGCAAGCTGTCCATGGCCTGCACCAAGCCGAGGCAAGGTGCCCGAAGCCATCTTTTTCGCCCCCGAAGAAAGGCCCGTTCCATGTCATTCCTACGGCTCACCGACGTGACCAAGTTCTATGGCGCCACCCGCGCGGTGTCGGCCATGAATCTCTCGGTGGAAAAGGGCGAGTTCGTCTCGCTGCTCGGCCCCTCGGGCTGCGGCAAGACGACCACGCTGCAGATGATCGCGGGCTTCGAGGCCGTGAGCAGCGGCCGCATCGAGCTCGCGGGCAAGGACATCACGCACGCCAAGGCCAACACGCGCGGGCTGGGCATCGTGTTCCAGACCTACGCCCTCTTCCCGCACATGACGGTGGCCGACAACGTGAGCTTCGGCCTCGAGATGCGCAAGATGCCCAAGGCCGAGCGCACCGAGCGCGTGAAGCAGGCGCTTGCGCTGGTGCACCTCGACCGGCACGCCGGGCGCTACCCGCGCGAGCTCTCCGGCGGCCAGCGGCAGCGCGTGGCGCTGGCGCGCGCTCTGGTGATCGAGCCGCCGGTGCTGCTGCTGGACGAGCCGCTGTCCAACCTCGACGCCAAGCTGCGCGAGGAGATGCAGTTCGAGCTGCGCCAGATCCAGCGCAAGGTCGGCACCACCACGGTGATGGTCACGCACGACCAGAGCGAAGCCATGTCGATCAGCGACCGCGTGGTGGTGATGGAAGGCGGCTGCGCCACGCAGATCGACCACCCGCAGCGCGTGTACGAGCATCCGAGCACGCGCTTCATCTCCACCTTCGTGGGCAAGGCCAACCTGCTGGACTGCCGCGTGTCCGGCAGCGGCGCGGAACGCACCTGCGTGGAGGTCGGCACGCTCTCGCTCGACGTGGACGACACGGGCTTCAGCGTCGACGCCGCCGCGCTGCTGAGCGTGCGGCCCGAGAAGCTGCAGCTGGTGGCGCCGGGCCAGGGCCGCATCGACGGCGAGGTGCTGGAGCGCTTCTTCCTCGGCAGCCAGTGGCTCTACCGCGTGGCGACTTCGGTGGGCGAGCTCACGGTGCTGAGCCCCAACGACGGGCGCGAGGCCCTCGCGGAAGGCAGCCGCACCGGCATCGACTGGCCCGCGCACTGCATGCGGCTGCTGCCGGCGGAAGAAAAGGCCGTTGCAGCATGAGCGCATCGAAGAGCAAGGCCACCCCATGGTGGCTCTCCGGCCCCGCGCTGCTGCTGTTCACGGTGCTGCTCGTGGTGCCGCTCGGTCTCACCGCCGTGCTGTCGTTCAACGCCTACGACCCGGCCACCGGACCGAAGGCGGGCGAGTTCACGCTCGCGCATTACGCGCTGGTGTTCTCCGACTCGTATTACCTCGGCATCTTCTGGCGCACCTTCTGGGTCTCGGCACTGGTCACGCTGATCTGCGTGCTCATCGGCGCACCCGAGGCCTATGTGCTCAGCCGCATGCGCAACCCGTGGCGCTCGGCGCTGCTGCTGGTGGTGCTGGCGCCGCTGCTGGTGTCGGTGGTGGTGCGGGCCTTCGGCTGGAGCATGCTGCTGGGCCCCGAGGGCGCGGTGAACGGGCTGCTGCAGCTGCTGGGCATCGGCCCGGTGAAGATCCTCTACACCAACGCGGCAGTGGTCATCGCGCTGGTGCACGTGATGCTGCCCTTCATGGTGATCCCGGTGTGGACCTCGCTGCAAAAGCTCGACCCCGGCGTGGAGAACGCGGCCCTCTCGCTCAATGCCACGCCCTTCACCACGCTGCGGCGCATCGTGCTGCCGCAGGTGATGCCGGGCATTCTCTCGGGCAGCCTGATCGTGTTCGGCCTGGCCGCGAGTTCGTTCGCCATTCCGGGCCTGCTGGGCGGACGGCGGCTGAAGATGGTCGCGACCATCGTCTACGACGAATACCTGAGCGAGCTCAACTGGCCGCTGGGCGCTGCCGTGGCGCTGGTGCTGCTGGTGGCCAACCTCGCCGTGATGCTCAGCTACAACCGCCTTGTCGAAGGCCGCTACAAGAAGGCACTGGGGTGAACCGATGAACAAGAACGGCCCCATCGCCCTTGCGTTCAACGCGCTCGTCATCGTCTTCATGCTGGCACCGCTGGTGGTGGTGTGCGTGGTGGCGTTCACGCCCGAGAACACGCTGACCATTCCGACCACGCACTTCTCGCTGCGCTGGTTCGAAGCGGTGTTCGCGCACCCCGACTTCATGCAGTCGTTCTGGAACAGCCTGTGGCTCGCGCTGAGCTCGGCCACCATCGCGACGCTGCTCGCGGTGCCGGCCGGCATGGCGATCACGCGCTACGAGTTCCCGGGGCGCAATTTCCTCAATGGCCTGTTCCTCTCGCCGCTGATCGTGCCGCACCTGGTGCTGGGCGTGGCGCTGCTGCGCCTGTTCTCGCTGGTGGGCGGCACGGGCAGCTTCGGCTGGCTGGTGCTGGCGCACGCGCTCATCGTCACGCCCTACACGCTGCGGCTGGTGGTGGCGGCGCTGGTGGGCTTCGACCGCAGCGCCGAGCAGGCCGCGCTCTCGCTGGGCGCGAGCCAGGCCACGGTGTTCCGCCGCATCACGCTGCCGATGATCCTGCCGGGCGTGACTGGCGGCTGGATGCTGTCCTTCATCAACAGCTTCGACGAAGTGACGATGTCGATCTTCGTCACCTCGCCGAGCACGGTCACGCTGCCGGTGCGCATGTACATGTATGCGACGGAGTCCATCGACCCGCTGATGGCCGCCGTGTCGGCGCTGATGGTGGCGGTGACGGCCTTCGCGATGGTGCTGCTCGACCGCGTGTACGGGCTCGACCGCGTCCTGGTGGGGCGCAGATAGATGAAGACGACCATGACCGCACACGCATTGCTTCACCGCGTGGCCGAGAAGACCGGCCGCGAGGCCGTGCCCTTCACGCTCGACGGCGTGCCCGCGAACGCGCTGGCCGGCGACACCGTGCTGACCGCCGTGCTCACGCAGTGCGGCCAGCTGCGCCGCAACGAGTTCAGCGGCCTGCCGCGCGCGGGCTTCTGCATGATGGGCGCCTGCCAGGACTGCTGGATCTCCACCAGCGAGGGCGAGCGCTTTCGCGCCTGCTCGACCTTCATCGCACCGGGCATGGAACTGCTCACGGGAAGGAACGACGCATGACGGCGCCGAATGAAGTCCGCCCCGTGATCGTCGGTGCCGGTCCGGCCGGCGTGCGCGCGGCGCAGGCGCTGGTGGCGCATGGCCTGCGGCCCGTGGTGATCGACGAGGCACCGCGCGCCGGCGGCCAGATCTACCGCCGCCCGCCCGCGCGCCTTGCGCAGCGGACCGCGCGAACGCTCTACGGCTTCGAATCGAAGCGCGCCGACGCGGTGCACGCGGCCTTCGACGCGCTGCGGGGCAGCATCGAGCACCACCCCGACAGCCTCGCGTGGAACGCACAGGACAAGGTGCTCGACGTGATGCACAACCCCACGCTCGGCAACCGCCGCGTGCCCTACAGCCATCTCATCGTGGCAACGGGCGCCACCGATCGCGTGCTGCCCGTTCCGGGCTGGACGCTGCCGGGCGTCTACACGCTGGGCGGCGCGCAGGTCGCGCTCAAGTTCCAGGGCTGCGCCATCGGACGTCGCGTGGTGTTCATGGGCACGGGGCCGCTGCTGTACCTGGTGGCCTATCAATATGCGAAGGCCGGCGTGGACCTGGCCGCGGTGCTCGACACCGCGCGCCTCGCCGACCAGATCGCCGCCGCGCCCGCCATGCTGGCGCAGCCCGCCGTGCTCGCCAAGGGCATGTACTACGTGGGCTGGCTGCGCGCGCACGGCATCGCGCTGCACGGCGGCGTGCGTCCGCTGCGGGTGCTCGGCGACGAGCAGCAGGGCCGCGTCACCGGCGTGGCGTGGCTCGACGGAGAGACGGAGCGCACGATCGATTGCGATGCGGTGGGCTTCGGCTACGCGCTGCGCTCCGAGACGCAACTGGCCGACCTGCTCGGCTGCCGCTTCGACTACGCGCCGCTTCACCGTGCGCACCTGCCGGTGCGCGACGCAGCGGGGCGCTCCAGCGTCGATGGCGTGTACCTCGCAGGGGACGGCGCCGGCATCATGGGCGCGGACGCGGCCGAATGGGCGGGCGAGCGCGCGGCGCTGGCACTGCTGCAGGACGCGGGCATCGCCATCGACACGGCGCGCGCATCCGTGCTCGAACGCAAGCTCGACAAGCTCGCCGGCTTCCGCCAGGGCCTCGAGCGCGCCTTCCCCGTGCCTCAGGACTGGGCGGAGAACGCAAGCGACGACCTCGTCATCTGCCGCTGCGAGAACGTCACCGCCGGCACGCTGCGCCAGACCATCGCCAGCACCGGCGCCGACGAGATGAACCGCCTCAAGGCCTTGTCGCGCGTCGGCATGGGCCGCTGCCAGGGCCGCATGTGCGGCGCGGCCGCTGCCGAGATCCTCGCGCATGCGACGCGGCAGCCGCTGCAACAGGTGGGCCGGCTGCGCGGGCAGGCGCCGATCAAGCCGATTCCGATCAGGCTCGTGCCGGTCGAAGGGAGCGGCGCATGAGTTCGATCAAAAAGCTGCGAACCGATGTCGCCATCGTCGGCGGCGGCATCGTCGGTTCCTCCGCCGCGCTGGCCCTGCGCCGCATGGGCCTCGGCGTGGTGCTGCTGGAGCGCGACCTCTGCGGCTCGCGTTCCAGCGGCGTGAACTACGGCGGCGTGCGCCGCCAGGGCCGGCCGGTGAGCCAGCTGCCGCTGGCGCAGCGCGCACACCGCATCTGGGGCGAGCTGGCCGCGCTGCTGGGCACCGACGGCGAATACATCCGTTCGGGCCATTTCAAGATCGCGCGCAGCGAATCGGACATGGCCTCGCTCGAACGCTACCGCGCGCTGAGCAGCGACTTCGACCTGGGCCTGGAGCTGATCTCCGGCGCACGGCTTCGCGAGCAATGCCCGTGGCTAGGCACGCGCGCGGTGGGCGGCTCGCTGTGCGCGGAAGACGGGCAGGCCAATCCGCGCCTGGTGTCGCCGGCCTTCGCACTCGCGGCGCAGCGTGCCGGCGCGCAGGTCTTCGAGCGCCACAAGGTCGACGAGGTGGCGCACGACGGTGCCATGTTCATGGTGCGCAGCGGCAATGCACTCGAAGTGCAGGCGCCGGTGCTGCTCAACTGCGCGGGCGCCTGGGCCGGCGCCATCGCCAGCCAGTTCGGCGAGACGCCGCCGATGTTTGCGCGCAGCCCGCTGATGGCAGTGACCGAGCCGGTGCCGCATTTCATGAAATGGAGCCTCGGCGTCGAAGGCGGCGGCATCTACTGCCGGCAGGTCGAGCGCGGCAACGTGGTGCTGGGAGGCGGAACGGGCATCACGCTCGACGCCGAACGCTCGCGCGCCGAGCGCGAGGGCATCGCCGCGCTGGCGGTGCAGGCCATCGAGTTGCTGCCCGCGCTGCGCCACGCCCACATCATCCGCACCTGGGGCGGCACCGAGGGCTACCTGCCCGACCGCGAACCGGTGCTGGGCCCTAGCCGCACCACGCCCGGCCTGTTCCACGGCTTCGGCTTCGCGGGCGCGGGCTTCCAGATCGGCCCTGCCGCCGGCGAGGTGCTTGCCGAGCTCGCGCGCGACGGCCGCAGCGACACGCCCATCGACGCCTTCGCCATCGAGCGCTTCGACGACGAGCAGGCGAAAGCGAAAGCGCAGGCCCAAAAGCCCCTCACCCTCACTCCCGCATCCCCCACCTGAACTTGAATGGAGAGCATCGCCATGTCCCCGAAGTCCTCGATCAGAACCCTCCCGCTCCTTGCCGCGCTGCTCGCGGCCGCCGGCATCGCCGGTGCGCAGACCAAGACCCTCTACATCGGCATGAACGGCGGCACGATGGAGAAGGCATACACGCAGTACGTCTTCCCCGCCTTCGAGAAGGCCTACGGCGCGAAGGTGGTGGTGGTGCCCGGCACCTCGTCCGACATCCTCGCGAAGGCCCAGGCCAACAAGGACAGGCCGCAGATGCACGTGATGTTCCTCGACGACGGCGTGATGGTTCGCGCCATCGGCATGGGCCTGTGCCAGAAGCAGAAGCCTAGCCAGTCGCTCTCCGAGATCTACCCGGCCGCGCGCTTCAAGGACGACATGGCCAGCGGCGTGAGCCTGGGCATGACGGGCCTGGCCTACAACGCGAAGATGTTCAAGGAGAAGGGCTGGGCCGCGCCCACCTCGTGGATGGACCTGGCCGACCCGAAGTACAAGGGCAAGGTGGTGTTCCAGTCGATGTCGTCGTCTTCCTTCGGGCTGCACGGCTTCCTGATGTTCAATCGCATCCAGGGCGGCAACGACAAGAACGTGGAGCCCGGCTTCAAGGCCTGGCCCACCTCCATCGGGCCGAACGTGCTGGAGTACATCCCGAGCTCGGCCAAGCTCTCCGAGATGGTTCAGACCGGCGAGGCGGCGATCTTCCCGCTCACGCCCACGGCCGTGGCGGCGATGAAGAGCAAGGGCATCCCGGTGGAATACGCGCCGCCCAAGGAAGGCGCGGTGGTGCTCATGGTCGGCCAGTGCGTGATCGCCAACAACACCGAGCCCGAGCTGTCGCAGAAGCTCGCCGAGTTTTTGCTGAGCCCGCTGGCGCAGGCCAACGTGCTGCAGTACGGCGCCCAGATCCCGACCAACCCGAAGGCGCCGGTGGTGGGCGACGGCGTGGCGCAGGTGGCGGACATCAACAAGTGGATGAAGACCGCCGTGACCATCGACTGGGAAAGCATCAACGCGAACCGCCCGGCTTGGAACGCGCGCTGGAACAAGACGATAGAGAAGTGATGCTTCTTCAGCCGCGCGCTTCGCGCCTGCGCAGCAGCACCGGCATGCACAGCAGGTAGACCACCGCACCCACCAGCCACACGATGCCGGGGAAGCGCACGCGGAACGCGAAGTAGAGCTGGCTGATGAGCAACGGCCCGAACACCGAGGCCAGGCTGGACAGGCTCGCGAGCACGCCCTGCAGCCGCCCCTGCTCGGCTTCGCCCACGCGGGCCGAGAGCATCGACTGCAGCGCGGGCGCGCCGATGCCGCCCGTGCACAGGAGCGGCAGCAGCGCGAGCGCCATCCAGCCCCGCGTGGCGAAGGCAAGCAGCGCGTAGGCGGTGCAGTCGGCCGCGGTGCCGATGGCGAGGGCGGCGCGCTCGCCCCATCGCTCGACCAGCGGGCCCGCCACGAAGCCCTGCATCAGCGCCTGGATCAGGCCGAAGACCGCGAGCGAGACGCCGACCATGGTGCCGTTCCAGGCGAACTTGTCCTCGCCGTAGAGCACCCAGGTCGTGCCGGCGACCTCGCCCACCAGCATCAGCACCGTGAACACGCCGAGGATGGGCAGCAGCGCGGGGAAGCTTTTCGCCCAGCGCAGCGGCGCGAGCGGATGCAGCACGCCGCGATCGAAGGGCTGCGAAGCGAGCTTCGCGGGACGCGACTCGCGCAGCAGCAGCAAGGCCGCGAGGAAGGTCAGTCCGTTGAGCACGGCGGCGGCGATGAAGGGCAGCCGCACGCCGTGGTCGCCGAGCACGCCGCCGAGCGCCGGCCCCGCGATGAAGCCGATGCCGAAGCAGGCGCCCATACGGCCGAACCAGCGCGCGCGCTGGCTCTCGGGCGTGAGGTCGGCGATGGCGGCCGAGGCCACCGCCATGTTCGCGCCCGTCATGCCGGCGATCGCGCGGCCCACGAACAGCAGCCACAGCGACGGCGCGAAGGCCATGAAGAGCGCGTCGACGGCAGCGCCCGCCACCGACACCAGCAGCACCGGGCGCCGGCCGAAGCGGTCGCTGAGCGCGCCGAGCACGGGCGCGCAGAGGAACTGCATCAGCGCATAGAGCGAGAGAAAGGCGCCGAAGCGCCAGCCGAGGTCGCCGGTGTGGCCGACCTCGCGCAGCAGGCTCGGCACGATGGGCATGACCAGGCTGATGCCGACGGCGTCGAGCGTGACGATCGCCAGGATCACGGCATGCGCGTGGCGGCCTCCGGCGAATGGGGTGGATGTGGAAGACATGTTGGAATTTATCGTTGATAAGGAATTATCAGCGATAAATTCCAGGCCGTGAAGTACCCTCCCGGCTCGATACCGGCAAGCACACCCGAATGAAACTGGACCGCGAAGTGATCCTCGAGACAGCCCTCACGCTGCTCGACGAGGTCGGCATGGACAAGCTCAGCACCCGGCTGCTGGCCGAACGGCTCGGCGTGCAGCAGCCGGCGCTGTACTGGCATTTCAGGAACAAGCGGGCGCTGCTCGACGCGATGAACAGCGAGATCCTGCGCCGCACCCACGAGCGCAAGCTGCCGCTGCCCGACGAGTCATGGGAGACCTTCCTGCGCGAGAACGCGCGCAGCTTCCGGCGCGCCCTGCTGGCGCGGCGCGACGGCGCGCGGCTGCACGCGGGCACCGAGCCCGATCCGGGCGACCTGGAGATGGTGGAGGCGCAACTGGCGGCGGTGGTCAGCCGCGGCGTGCCGGCGCCGCAGGCGATGACGCTTTTGATCGCGCTGGGCCGCTACACCGTGGGCTGCGTGCTCGAGGAACAGGCGGCGCCGCCCGACGCCGAGGCGCGGCAGCAGGCGCTCGATGCCTCGGCCGCTTCGCGCCCTCTTCTGGCCGAGGCCTTCGCACGCTACCGCGAGGCCGGCCCGGATGCGATGTTCGAGATCGGCGTCGACCTGATGATCGAGGGCGCGAAGGCGCGCCTCGAAAGCCAGGCCGAGGACGCCAAGAGCGCCAAGGCTAGGCCGCGCCGCGGATCCAGCCGGCCGCCTTCTCCGCCATCATCAACGTAGGGCTGTTGGTGTTGCCGCTGGTGATGGTGGGCATCGCGCCCGCATCCACCACGCGCAGGCCCTGAATGCCGCGCACGCGCAGCCGCGAATCGAGCACGGCGCCCGGGTCGTTGTCGGCGCCCATCTTCGTGGTGCCCACCGGGTGGAAGATGGTGGTGGCGATGTCGCCGGCCAGGCGCGCCAGTTCCTCGTCGGTCTGGTACTGCACGCCGGGCTTCCATTCCTGCGGCTTGAACTTGGCGAGCGCGGGCTGCGCGGCGATGTTGCGCGTGACGCGCAGCGAATCCGCCGCCACCTTGCGGTCCTCGTCGGTGCTCAGGTAGTTGGGCGCGATGGCCGGCGCGTCCTCGAAGCGCTTGCTCTTGATACGCACCGAGCCCCGGCTCGTCGGGTTGAGGTTGCACACGCTCGCGGTGAAGGCCGGAAAGCTGTGCAGCGGATCGCCGAAGGCATCGAGCGACAGCGGCTGCACGTGGTACTGCAGGTTGGGCCATTCGCGATCTGGCGAACTGCGCGTGAAGGCACCGAGCTGCGAGGGCGCCATGCTCATCGGGCCGCTGCGCTTGAGCAGGTATTCGAGGCCGATCTTCGCCTTGCCGACCATCGAGGAAGCCATCACGTTGAGCGTGGGCGCGCCCTCGATCTTGTAGACAGCGCGGATCTGCAGGTGGTCCTGCAGGTTCGCGCCGACGCCGGGCGCGTCGAGCACCACGTCGATGCCGTGCTGGCGCAGCAGTTCAGCCGGGCCGATGCCCGAGAGCTGCAGGATCTGCGGCGAGCCGATGGCGCCCGCGCTCAGCACCACCTCGCGCGTGGCCTGCGCGGTGACCATCTCGCTGCCGTTCCATACCTCCGCGCCGGTGCAGCGGCGCGTGCCGTCGGGCAGCGTCTCGAACAGCAGGCGCGAGACCTGCGCGCCGGTCCAGAGCTCGAAGTTGGGCCTGCCGTAGCAGGTCGGACGCAGGAAGGCCTTGGCGGTGTTCCAGCGCCAGCCGTTCTTCTGGTTGACCTGGAAGTAGCCCACGCCCTCGTTGTTGCCACGATTGAAATCGGCCGTGTGCGGCACGCCGGCCTGCGAAGCGGCTTCGGCGAACGCGTCGAGGATGTCCCAGCGCAGGCGCTGCTTCTCGATGCGCCACTCGCCGCCCGCGCCGTGCATCTCGTCGGCGCCGAGGTAGAAGTCCTCGTGCTTCTTGAAGGCCGGCAGCACGCTCTGCCAGCGCCAGTCGTCGTCGCCCGTGAGGTCGGCCCAGTGCTCGTAGTCGCGCGACTGGCCGCGCATGTAGATCATGCCGTTGATGCTGGAGCAGCCGCCCAGCGTCTTGCCGCGCGGATAGCGCAGCACGCGGCCGTTGAGGCCGGCGTCGGGCTCGGTGCTGTAGAGCCAGTCGGTACGCGGATTGCCGATGCAGTACAGGTAGCCGACGGGAATGTGGATCCAGTGGTAGTCGTCCTTGCGGCCCGCCTCGATGAGCAGCACGCGCTTGCTCTTGTCGGCGCTGAGCCGGTTCGCCATGAGCGAGCCGGCGGTGCCGGCGCCGATGATGATGTAGTCGAATTGGGTGTCGCTCATGGCGTCTTGCCTTGTCTCTCTTTTTTGTTCGACGGAATTCCCGGGCGGAATCGCGGCGCCCCTCGCGCCGCGCCCGATGCTACTTGGCTGTCGGCATGACGAACTCGGCGCCCTTGCCGATGCTCTCGGGCCAGCGCTGCATGACCGACTTCTGCTTGGTATAGAAGCGCACGCCCTCCTCGCCGTAAGCGTGCATGTCGCCGAACAGCGAACGCTTCCAGCCGCCGAAGCCGTGCCAGGCCATGGGCACCGGGATCGGCACGTTGATGCCGACCATGCCCACCTGGATGCGGCGGCTGAATTCGCGCGCCACGTTGCCGTCGCGGGTGAAGCAGCTCACGCCGTTGCCGAACTCGTGCGCGTTGACGAGGTCGATCGCGTCCTTGAAGTTGGCCACGCGCACGCAGCTGAGCACCGGGCCGAAGATCTCTTCCTTGTAGATGCGCATCTCGGGCGTGACGTGGTCGAACAGCGTGCCGCCCATCCAGAAGCCGTCGCCGCAACCTTCGCCCGCGGTGCTGCCGTCGAACTTGCGGCCGTCGACCAGCAGCTTCGCGCCTTCCTTCTCGCCCAGGTCGATGTAGCCGGTGATGCGCTCGTGCGCGGCGCGGGTGACGATCGGGCCCATCTCGGCCGCGAGGTTCTCGCCGTTGAGCACCTTCAGCGTCTTCGTGCGCTCGATGAGCTTCGGAATGATCTTGTCGGCCACGTCGCCCACCAGCACCGCCACGCTGATGGCCATGCAGCGCTCGCCGGCCGAGCCGTAGCCGGCGCCGATCAGCGCGTCGACGGTCTGGTCGATGTCGGCGTCGGGCAGCACCACCATGTGGTTCTTCGCGCCGCCCAGGGCCTGCACGCGCTTGCCGTGGCGGGCGCCGGTCTCGTAGATGTAGTTGGCGATGGGCGTGGAGCCGACGAAGCTGATGGCCTTGACGTCGGGGTGCTCCAGCAGCGCGTCGACCGCGACCTTGTCGCCCTGCACCACGTTGAACACGCCGTCGGGCAGGCCGGCTTCCGTCAGCAGCTCGGCGATGCGCAGCGAAGGCGTCGGGTCGGTCGGGCTGGGTTTGAGCACGAAGGTGTTGCCTGCGGCGATGGCCACCGGGAACATCCACATCGGCACCATCACCGGGAAGTTGAAGGGCGTGATGCCGGCGACCACGCCCAGGGGCTGGCGCAGCGTCCAGTTGTCGATGCCGGTGCTCACCTGGTCGGTGAAGTCGCCCTTGAGCAGCTGCGGAATGCCGCATGCGAACTCGACGATGTCGATGCCGCGGCTGACTTCGCCCTGCGCGTCGGTGAAGACCTTGCCGTGCTCGGCGGTGATCATGTGGGCCAGCTCGTCCTTGTGCTCGTTGAGTAGCTGCAGGAACTTGAACATCACGCGCGCGCGGCGGATCGGCGGCGTGTCGGCCCAGGCCGGGAACGCGGCCTGCGCGGCAGCGACGGCGGCGCCGACCTGGTCGGCATTCGCCAGGCCGGCCTTGCCGGTGACGACGCCGGTGGCGGGGTTGGTCACGTCCTGCGTGCGGCCGGAGGTGTTGGCGGCGAGCTTGCCGGCGATGAAGTGATCGATGGAAGTAGGCATGGGGAGAACCCTGAAAGAGGCTGTGTCCGAAGGAAGAGTGCGGCCAGTTTAGGCAGCGTGTTGTTCCTCGCCTAGTCACGAAGACTGAACTTATTGTTCAGAATAGCGAACAATCGAACCATGAAACCCCAAAATATCGAGTCGCTCTGGACGCACCTGCACTGGCTCACGGTGCTCGCGCAACAGGGCAGCTTCACGGCCGCCGCGCTGCGCCTGGGCGTGAGCAAGGCAGCCATGAGCCAGCGCATCGCCGAGCTCGAACGCGCGGCCGGTGCGCCATTGGTGCAGCGCACAACGCGCAGCGTGCGGCTCACCGAAGCCGGCCAGCGGCTGGTGGAAGACATGCGCGAACCCTTCGAGCAGATCGCCCACAGCTTCGCCGGCGTGCGCGACCTCGCGGGCGTGCCGCGCGGGCTGGTGCGGGTGACGGCGCCGGTGGCCTTCGCGCGCCAGCAGCTGGTGCCGAGGCTGGCGGACTTCCTGCGCGCGCAGCCCGAGGTGCGCATCGAGCTCGACCTGTCCGACCGGCTCAGCTCGCTCGCGATGGAAGGCTTCGACCTCGCCATCCGCCACACGGCCGCGCCGCCCGACACGCACGTGGCATGGACGCTGTGCGAAACCCGCTCGGTGCTGGTGGCCAGCCGCGCCTACCTGCGCCGCCGGGGCACGCCGCGCGAACCGCAGGCGCTGGCCGGCCACGACTGCCTGCACTACCCCCGCGCGCAGGAAACACCGACCTGGCATTTCGAGGCGAAGCCGTCTGCGCCGCGCATCACGGTGCCGGTGTCGGGCCCGCTGGTCGCCAACAACAGCGAGGCGCTGCGCGACGCGGCGCTCAGCGGGCTGGGCATCGCGCTGGTGCCCGACTTCAGCGCGCAGGCGGCGCTGCAGTCGGGAAAGCTGCAGCAGGTGCTGCCGCAGTGGCGCTCGGTGGGCGCGTTCGGCGAGCGGCTGTATGCAATACGGCCCTATGCCACGCACGTGCCGCAGGCGGTGACCGCATTCGTGGGCTGGCTGCGCGAGGCGCTGTCCGAAGGTTTCGCACCCTGAAGAAATCATGAAGAAACGGCGTCGTGCCCTACGCGAACGAAGGGTCTGGAACACCTTCTCTTCGGATGCACGCGGTTACGATGCGCGCTTCCAACCCCGTTTTTGTTAACTTTCCCGCTCACCCGCCTTGTCTATGCCTCCCGCCACATCGCCTGCCGAGGCTTCCGCCGCCGACAGCGGGTGGCCTCGCGTCGGCCAGCGGGAGCAGGAAGGCCGCCAATGGACGGTGGCCAGCGGCCGCTGGACCACGCTGGCGATGTCGTCCAAGCCGGCCTGGCAGGCGCTGGACGAGAGCCTGAAGGCAGCCCCGCCCGCCGCCAACCGCGCCTGGGACCTGCGCCCCATCGAGCAGCTCGACCACATCGGCGCGCAGCTCCTGTGGGAACACTGGCGCCACGAGTGGCCCGCCACCATCGAGCTGTCGCCGCAGCACAAGGCCGTGCTCGACCAGGTGGCTCAGTACACCGTCGCCACGCCGGACGAGCCCTCGCCCTCGCTGAACGACCGCATCCGCGAGTTCTCGCACAACGGGCCGCGCGCCATGTACGTGATGCGCGACTTCACCGCGCTGGTCGGCCAGCTCGCGCTCGACCTGTGCCGGCTGGCGCGCGCGCCGCACCGCGGGCCGTGGCGCGATTTCTCCGGGCACCTCTACCAGTTCGGCGCGACGGCGCTGCACATCACGGCGCTGGTCGGCCTGCTGATCGGCGTGGTGCTGGCCTACCTGATCTCGCAGCAGCTGCGCCAGTACGGCGCCGAGACCTTCGTGGTGAACATCCTCGGCCTCTCGCTGATCCGCGAACTGGGGCCGGTGCTGGCCGCAGTGCTGATCGCCGGGCGCTCGGGCTCGGCCATCACGGCGCAGATCGGCGTGATGCGCGTGACCGAGGAGCTCGACGCGATGCGCGTGATGGGCATCCCGCACGGCTTTCGCCTCGTGATGCCGCGCGTGCTGGCGCTGGCCATCGCGATGCCGCTGATCAGCCTGTGGACCTCGATGGCCGCGCTCGCGGGCGGCATGCTGGCGGCCGACGCGGCGCTCGACATCTCGCCGGCCTATTTCCTCTCGGCCCTGCCGCGTGCGGTGCCGATCTCGAACCTGTGGCTGGCCATGGCCAAGTCGGCGGTGTTCGGCATCCTGATCGCGCTGATCGGCTGCTATTTCGGCATGAAGGTGAAGCCGAACACCGAGAGCCTCGGGCGCGGCACCACCTCGTCGGTCGTCACCTCGATCACCGCCGTGATCCTGGTCGATGCCTTGTTCGCCGTGCTCTTCAAGGGCATCGGCTTCCGGGCATGAGGGCGTGAAACCATGAGCATGCCCGTGCGCCCCGACACCGACGCCACCGTGGTGGACATCCGCGGCCTGTGGACCGTGTTCCAGAGCGCCGACGGCGAGCAGGTGGTGCATCGCGACCTGCAGCTGCACATCGACCGCGGCGAGGTGCTCTCGCTGGTGGGCGGCTCGGGCACGGGCAAGACGGTGCTGCTGCGGCAGATCCTCGGCCTCGAGAAACCCACGCGCGGACATGTCGAGGTGCTGGGCCAGGAGCCCGGCGAGCTCAGCGCCTCGGGCGCGGCCAACGTGGGCATGCTGTTCCAGCACGGCGCGCTGTTCTCTGCCTTCAGCGTGCTGGAGAACATCGCCTTTCCGCTGCGCGAGCTGAAGCTGCTTCCCGACGAGCTCATCCGCCACGCGGCGCTGGTGAAGCTGCAGATGGTGGGCCTGGGCCCGCAGCATGCCAACAAGAGCCCGGCCGATCTTTCGGGCGGCATGATCAAGCGCGTGGCGCTGGCGCGCGCGCTCATCATGGATCCGCCGCTGCTGCTGCTCGACGAGCCCACGGCCGGCCTCGACCCCGAGGCCTCCGACAGCTTCTGCGACCTGCTGCGCGGCCTGCACCGCGAGCTGGGCCTCACGGTGGTGATGGTCACGCACGACCTGGACACGCTGTTCGACCTGAGCACCCGCATCGCGGTGCTGGCCGACCAGAAGGTGATCGTCACCGGCGCGGCGCGCGAGGTCATCGCGTACCCGCATCCCTTCATCCACGAATACTTTCTCGGCGGGCGCGGCCAGCGCGCCCTCGAAGCGCTGCATGACAAGCCAGCCGGACAATCCCCCGCGCAACAGGCCCCCGCGGCCGGGCGCTGAAAGGTAGGTAGCCACCATGGAAAACAAGGCCCACGCCATCGCCGCCGGCGCCTTCGTGCTCGGACTGATCGCCGCGCTCGTCGCGCTGGTGGTCTGGTTCACGCGCGACAGCACCGTGCGCAACATCTACGAACTCTCCACGCGCGACGCGGTCAGCGGCCTGCAGCCGCAGGCCATGGTGCGCTACCGCGGCATCGCGGTGGGCAAGGTGGCGTCGATCGACTTCGACCCGAAGGTCAAGGGCAACGTGCGGGTGCGCATCACGGTCGACGAGCGCGTGCCGCTCACCACCTCCAGCTTCGCCACGCTGAGCTACCAGGGCGTGACCGGCCTGGCCTTCATCGCGCTGGACGACAAGGGCGAATCGACCGTCTCGCTCAAGCCGAACAACGACGACCCGCCGCGCATCCCGCTCAAACCCTCGATGCTGGCGCAGCTGCAGGACCGCGGCGAGGCCATCATCAACCAGGTCGAGGAAGTGACGAAGCGCGCCAACCAGCTGCTGAGCGACCCCAACCAGAAGCGCGCGGCCGATGCGCTGGAGAACATCGCGGCCGCCTCGGCCAGCGCCAACACACTGCTCAAGACGCTCGACAACACGGTGAAGACCGGCCTGAACCCGGCGCTGACGAAGCTGCCCGACACCATGGCCTCGGTGAAGAAGGCGGCGGGCGACGTCTCGCGCGTGGCCAACAACTTCAACACCACCGTGGGCAGGCTGAACGCGCCCGACGGCCCGGTCGAGCGGCTGAGCGACGGCACCAAGGCGCTGGCGCAGGCGGTCGATTCGTTCAACGCCGCCACGCTGCCGCGCGTGAACCGCGTGGCCGACGACACCTCGCACGCCGTGCGCCGGCTGGGCCGCGCGGCGGACAGCATCAACGACAACCCGCAATCGCTGCTGTTCGGCAACGGCGGCGCGGCCGCGGGCCCGGGCGAGCCGGGCTTCCAAGCGCCGGCCGCGACGCGGCCTTGAACCAGCCCCGGGGAGGATCACCGACCATGAACGCCATTCGCTCCTTGACGACGAAGACCCCTGCCGCCATCGCGCTCGGCTGCGCGATGCTGCTGGCGGCCGGCTGCGGCGCGCTGCCCGACAAGCCCGCGCGCGCCACGCTCTACGACTTCGGCCCCGGCCCGGCGGCATCCGCCTCGGCGCCCGCGCCGGCCACGCTGCCCACGCTTTCGCTGGCGGAGTTCGAAAGCAACTCGCGCCTGGAAGGCACGCAGATCCTCTACCGGCTGGGATATGCCGACGTCAACGAGCTGCGTCCCTACGGCCAGTCGCGCTGGAGCCTGCCGCCCTCGCAGCTGCTGCGCCAGAGGCTGCGCGACACGCTGTCGGAGCGCCGCATGGTGCTCGGCCCCGAAGAGGCCGCAACCATCTCGCGCGGCCGGGGCGAGGCGCCCGACACGCTGCGCATCTCGCTCGACGAGTTCAGCCACTACTTCGATTCGGCGAGTGCCAGCACGGGCCTGGTGCGCCTGCGCGCCACGCTGGTCCGCACCACGAGCGGCGGCGACCGCGTGCTGGGCCAGCGCCTGTTCACCGTGCGCCGCCCGGCGCCCAGCGCCGACGCGCCCGGCGGGGTGAAGGCGCTGGTCGCGGCCAGCGATGCCGCCGTGGCCGAGGTGGTGCAGTGGGTGGACCAGTTGCAGCAGCAACAGCCACGGCAGTAATCTCCGGCAAGGACACGGAAGGAAGGATCATCGACCCATGAACGCAACTCGCATCGTCGGCATCCTGCTGATCGTGGCCGGCATCGTCGCCCTGGCCATGGGCAGTTTCAGCTTCACCAAGGAAACCCACCAGGCCAAGCTCGGGCCGCTGGAGTTCTCGGTGAAGGAGAAGGAAACGGTCAACCTGCCGGTGTGGGCCGGCGTGGCCGTGATCGTGGTGGGCGGGGCGCTGGTGCTGCTCGGGGGCAGGAAGGGCTGAGCCCCCTCAGCCTCTCGAGCCCGGCACGCCCGCCAGCAGCTGCGGCAGCAGCTCTTCGGAAGTACCGCGCAGCACCACGGCCGCCGCGTCGTCCAGGTGCGGCAGCGGCTCCAGGTTCAGCGTGATGAGCCGCGCGCCGTGCGACAGCGCGGTCTGCGGCAGCTCGGCCGCCGGATAGACGATGGTGGTGCTGCCCACCACCATGAACAGATCGCACTCCTGCGCCGACACCTGCGCGTCGAGCAACACGCCTTCGTTCAGCATCTCGCCGAACATCACCACGTCGGGCCGCGCGTGCGAGCCGCAGCGCAGGCAGCGGTGGAAGGGCCAGGGGCCGCTGCGGTTGCCGCAACGATCGCAGCGCCAGCGGCGCAGCGAGCCGTGCAGCTCGAGCACGTCCTGGCCGCCGGCCAGCGTGAGCAGCCCGTCGACGTTCTGCGTGACCAGCCGGGTGGCCGGGCGCAGCCGCTGCAGCAGCGCGAGCGCGGTGTGGCCCGGATTGGGCTGCGCCGATTCGATCATCGACAGGCGCTGCGCCCAGAACTTCGTGAAGCCGGCCGGGTCGCGCTGCAGGTCCTCGGCGTGGGAGAACTGCAGCGCGTTCTGGCTCTTCCACAGGCCGTCGGCGTCGCGGTAGGTCGGAATGCCCGAGGCGCGCGACAGGCCTGCGCCCGAGAACACGACGATGCGCCGGGCATTGCGAAGCAGCTCGGTGGCCGCCTGGATGGCAGAAGCGGGGGAAGAGGGAGAAGAGATGTCTGTTGTGACTGGCGTCATCGCTCTGGTCTGGGGGAATTGGCTGCTGCTGCCGCCGCCTGCGCCGGCGAGGCGCCGAGGCGTTGCGACACGGTGTCGGCGCATGCCTTGAGCGCGCGGGAGATCTCGCCGTCCCACGCGGTGTCGAAGATGCCGGCCGGGCCGATGGCGGTAACGGCCAGCACGATGGCGCCAGTGTGGTCGAAGACCGGCGCGGCCATGGCGCTCACGCCCTCGATGACCTCGCCGTCGGAACGGCTGATGCCGTGCGCGCGCACTTCCTGCAGCTGGCGCTCGAAGTCGCTCCACGAAGGCAGCGGCTGCACCGGCGGCATGCCGGCTGCGGGAGCGGGCTCCGCGCCCTTGCGCTGCTTCTGGCGCTGGCGCTCCTCCTCGAGCAGCTGGCGCACCACGCCGGCGTCGAGGTAAGCGGCGAACACCCGGCCCGAGGCGGTGTTGGTCAGCGAGAACACCGTGCCGTGCCGCATGTTCACGTGCACCGGCGAGGGCGACTCGGCCGTGCGCACGATGGTCGCGCCGCGCGCTCCCCACACGGCCAGCGCCACGGTGTGGCCGATCTGCTGCGCGAGCTGGCCGATCAGCGGGGTGGCGATGTGCACCGGGTCGGCCTGCTGCAGGCTGATGAGGCCCAGTTGCAAGGCGAGCGGGCCGAGCAGATAGTGGCCGCTGGCGCGGTCCTGCTCGATGAGGCCCAGCCGCCCGAAGCTGACCATGTACGGATGCGCCTTGGCGGCCGTCATGTCGGCTTCGCGCGCCAGGTCCTTCAGCGCCATGGGCCGGCCGTGATGCACCAGCGCGCGCAGCAGCTGGCCGCCGACTTCGATGCTCTGGATGCCGCGCTGGGCGCGGTCGTTGTCACTGGCTGCCATGGCCTGCCTCGCCTTCTGGTCGTTCGTTCATGAAGAAGGGATTAGACATTAACTGATCTGCGGCTTACACTGCGGCAATTCGTTAACTGCAAATTCGTTCGACTTAAACGAATTTCAAGATTCAACCCCCACCGACGGAGACACCCGATGAGCCAAGCCAAGAAATTCGCCAGCCAGGCCGACATGGAAGAGAAGAAGGTCACCTTCAGCCAGATCTCCGAACATGCCTGGGCCTACACCGCCGAGGGCGACCCCAACACCGGCATCGTGATCGGCGACGACTGCGTGCTGGTGGCCGACACCCAGGCCACCCCCGCCATGGCGGCCGACGTGGTGCGCCGCATCCGCGAAGTGACCGACAAGCCCATCAAGTACGTGGTGCTCACCCACTACCACGCGGTGCGCGTGCTGGGCGCGGCGGGCTACGGTGCCGAGCACATCCTGGCCAGCCAGGACACGCGCGACCTGATCGTCGAGCGCGGCGAGCAGGACAAGGCCAGCGAGATCGGCCGCTTCCCGCGCCTGTTCCAGAACGTCGAGACCGTGCCGCCAGGCCTGACCTGGCCCACCATGACCTTCACCGGCAAGATGACGCTGTGGCTGGGCAAGCTCGAAGTGCAGCTGATCCAGCTCGGCCGCGGCCACACCAAGGGCGACACCGTCGTCTGGCTGCCGCAGGAGCGCACGCTGCTGTCGGGCGACCTGGTCGAGTTCGGCGCCACGCCGTACGCCGGCGACGCCTACTTCAAGGACTGGCCGCAGACGCTGGACAACATCGCCGCGCTGAAGCCCGTGGCACTGGTGCCGGGCCGCGGCGCGGCGCTGACCACGCCCGAGGCCGTGTCCGAAGGCCTGACGGGCACGCGCGACTTCATCTCCGACGTCTACGCCAGCGTGCAGGCAGGCGTGAAGGCCGGGCGCGACCTGAACGCGGTCTACAAGGAAACCTACGAGAAGCTCAAGCCCAAGTACAGCCAGTGGGTGATCTTCGACCACTGCATGCCCTTCGACGTGAGCCGCGCCTACGACGAGGCCTCGGGCCATGCCGATCCGCGCATCTGGACGGCCGAGCGCGACGTCGAGATGTGGAAGGCGCTGGAAGGCTGATCGAACTGCTCCCTCCCCCTCTGGGGGAGGGTTGGGGTGGGGGCAGGCAGAGCGCCCGAAGTGACGGCAGCTTGCCCCCCATCCCGGCCTTCCCCCAGCGGGGGAAGGAGCGAAGACCAAAGACACGGAGACAAGTACGTGATCGACTATCAGAGCCTGCGCTTCGACTACCGCCGCCACGTAGACCAGGACGCGGCCACGCCTGCGCGCCACCCGGTGGTGGTGGTCGGCGCCGGCCCGGTCGGGCTGACGCTGGCCATCGACCTCGCGCTGCGGCAGGTGCCCGTGGTGCTGCTGGACAACGACAACACCCTTTCGAGCGGCTCGCGCGCGATCTGCTTCGCCAAGCGCACGCTCGAAGTGTTCGACCGCCTGGGCTGCGGCGACCGCATGGTCGACAAGGGCGTGTCGTGGAACGTGGGCAAGGTGTTCTTCCACGACGAGCAGGTCTACCGCTTCGACCTGCTTCCCGAGCCCGGCCACGAGCGCCCGGCCTTCATCAACCTGCAGCAGTACTACGTCGAGGGCTACCTCGTCGAGCGCGCGGCCGAGCTGCCGCTGGTCGACCTGCGCTGGAACAACAAGGTCACGGGCATCGAGCAGCGCGAGGACGGCGCGGTGCTGACGGTGGAAACGCCCGAAGGCAGCTACCGGCTCCAGGCGGACTACGTCGCCGCCTGCGACGGCTCGCGCTCCAACCTGCGCCAGATGCTGGGCCTGGAAGCCAAGGGCCGCGTGTTCCGCGACCGCTTCCTGATCGCAGACATCACGATGGACGCGCACCTGCCCACCGAACGGCGCTTCTGGTTCGACCCGTCGTTCCACCCCGGCCAGAGCGTGCTGCTGCACAAGCAGGCCGACGGCATGTGGCGCGTGGACTTCCAGCTCGGCTGGGACGCCGACCCGGTGGAAGAACGCAAGCCCGAGAACATCACGCCGCGCGTGCGCGCCCTGCTCGACAGCATCGGCTTCGAGGGCGTGCAGTTCCAGATCGGCTGGGCCAGCGTCTACACCTTCGCCTGCCAGCGCATGGAGCGCTTCCGCCACGGCCGCGTGCTGTTCGCGGGCGACTCGGCGCACGGCGTGTCGCCCTTCGGCGCGCGCGGCGCCAACTCGGGCGTGCAGGACGCCGACAACCTCGCCTGGAAGCTCGCCGCCGTGGTGCAGGGCCAGGCGCCCGAGGCGCTGCTCGACAGCTACGCCAGCGAGCGCGAGTACGCCGCCGACGAGAACATCCGCAACTCCACGCGCGCGACCGACTTCATCACGCCCAAGAGCGAGGTGAGCCGGCTCTTCCGCGACGCGGTGTTGGAGCTGACGAAGCGCCACGCCTTCGCGCGCACGCTGGTCAACAGCGGGCGGCTGTCCGTGCCTTCGGTGCTGCGCGATTCGCCGCTGAACACGCCGGACGCCGACGCCTTCTCGGGCGCGATGGTGCCTGGCGCCGCCGCCGCCGACGCGCCCGTGGCACACGCGGACGGCAGCACCGGCTGGCTGCTGCGCGAATGCCATGTCTCGCAGTTCACCGCGCTGGTGTTCGGCCAGGGCGAGGCGGCCGAGCGCAGCCTCGGCGAGCTGAAAGCCAGCGACCTGCCGTTGCACGTGGTGCGCGTCGAGGACGGCGCCAAGGGCAGCGAGCTGGCAACGCAGCGCTACGACGCGCGGCCCGGCACCGTATATCTGCTGCGGCCCGACCAGCATGTGTGCGCACGCTGGCGGCAGCCTTCGGCAGCGGACATCCGCACGGCCGTCGACCGCGCACTGGCAAAGGCGTGAACACCATGCAGCAGCATCAACAACAGCAACACCTCATCACCGCGCCGAACCTCGAGGCGCCCGACGACTTCTACGAAGCGCTCATCGAGGCGCACCAGGGGCTTTCCACCGAGGAGAGCCACGCCTTCAACGCGCGCCTCGTGCTCGTGCTGGCCAACCACATCGGCTCGCTGGCCGTGCTGCGCGAGGCCTTCGACGCGGCGCGCGCCGGCTGAGCGCCGCCCCTGCCCGGCCCGGAACACATTCCAACCTCATCGCGACTCCCGAAAGAGCAAGCACATGACCCAAGCAACCCCGTCCTCCGAACGGCGCTACCAGAGCGGCTTCGGCAACGAATACGCCTCCGAGGCCGTGCCCGGCGCACTGCCGCAGGGCCGCAACAACCCGCAGCGCGGCCCCTTCGACCTGTACACCGAGCTGATCTCCGGCACCGCCTTCACCGCGCCGCGCCACGAGAACCGCCGCACCTGGCTGTATCGCCGCCAGCCCTCGGTGGTGTCGGGCCGCTACCAGCCATATGCGCAGCCGCTGTGGACCACCGGCGCCGACCGCGAAGTCGCGCTGCCGCCGGAGCCGCTGCGCTGGCATCCCCAGCCGCTGGACGAGTCGGCGGCGAAGGCCGACTTCATCGACGGCATGCGCACCATCGCGGCCAACGGCGATGCCGAGTCGCAGGTCGGCATCGGCTCGCTGATGTACCTCGCGGGCCGCTCGATGGAGCGCCGCGCCTTCGTGAACGCCGACGGCGAGATGCTGGTGGTGCCGCAGCAGGGCCGCCTCGTCATCACCACCGAACTCGGCGTGCTCGACGTGAAGCCCGGCGAAATCGCGGTGCTGCCGCGCGGCATGGCCTTCAAGGTGGCGCTGCCCGACGGTCTCTCGCGCGGCTACGTCTGCGAGAACTACGGCGCGCACTTCCGCCTGCCCGAGCTCGGCCCGATCGGCTCGAACGGCCTGGCCAATGCGCGCGACTTCCAGGCGCCGGTGGCGGCCTTCGAAACGGAAGAAGGCGGCTACGAGATCGTCAAGAAGTTCGGCGGCCGCTTCTGGCAGGCGCCGATGAAGCAGTCGCCCTTCAACGTGGTCGCATGGCACGGCAACCTCTCGCCGGTGAAGTACGACACGGCGCACTTCATGGTGATCGGCTCGATCAGCTTCGACCATCCCGATCCGTCGATCTTCACCGTGCTGACCTCGCCCAGCGACACGCCCGGCACGGCCAACTGCGACTTCGTGATCTTCCCGCCGCGCTGGATGGTGATGGAGAACACCTTCCGCCCGCCGTGGTTCCACCGCAACCTGATGAGCGAGTTCATGGGCCTGGTGCTGGGCGAGTACGACGCCAAGCCGGGCGGCTTCAAGCCCGGCGGCGCGAGCCTGCACAACTGCATGGTGCCGCACGGCCCCGACGAGGAAGCCTTCGACAAGGCCACCCACGCCGACCTGAAGCCGCACAAGCTGGACAACACGCTGGCCTTCATGTTCGAGAGCCGCTACCGGTTCATTCCGACGAACTTCGCGCTGAAGAGCCCGGCACTGGACACCGACTACGCCGACTGCTGGGCCGGCCTCAAGGATCAATTCAAGGCATGAAGACCGTGTTCACCCTCACGCGTCGCGCAGCGGCCGTGGCCCTGCTCGCCGCGCCCTTCCTCACGCATGCGGCCGACTATCCGTCCAAGCCCATCCGCTTCATCGTGCCCTACACCCCCGGCGGCACCACCGACCTGGTGGCGCGCACCGTGGGTCAGAAGGTGTCGGAGAAGCTGGGCCAGCCAGTGCTGATCGACAACCGCGGCGGCGCGGGCGGCAACATCGGCATGGACGCAGTGGCCAAGGCCGCGCCCGACGGCTACACGATCGGCTTCGGCGCGATCTCGACCAATGCGCTGAACCCGCACATCTACAAGTCGATGGCCTTCGATCCGCGCAAGGATTTCACCGCCATCAGCCTGCTGGGCACCTCGACCATCGTGCTCGAAGTGCCGGCGGCCTCGGCCGTGAAGTCGGTGCCCGACCTGATCGCCGCCGCGAAGAAGAACCCGGGCATGCCCTATGCCACCGCGGGCGCCGGCACCTCGATGAACCTGGCCGGCGTGATGTTCGCGCAGATGACCGGCACGGATCTCGTGCACGTCGCCTACAAGGGCAGCGGCCCGGCCATCACCGACATGCTGGGCAACAACATCGGCGTGATGTTCGACAACCTGCCGGCATCGCTGCCGCACATCCAGGCCGGCAAGCTGCGCGCGCTGGCGGTGGCGGGCCCCACGCGCTCGCCCTCGCTGCCCGACGTGCCGACGATGGCCGAGGCGGGCCTGAAGGGCTATGCGCTGGAGCCGTGGTTCGGCGTGTACGGGCCGGCGAAGCTGCCGGCGCCGGTCGTGAAGGCGCTGAACGAAGCCTTCGTCGAGGCGCTCGCGATGCCCGACGTGAAGGCCAAGCTGGCGCAGGCCGGCTTCTCGCCGCGCGGCTCGACCGCGCAGGAGCTGACGACGCTGACCGAGACCGAATACAAGCGCCTGGGCGACGTGGCCAAGAAGGCCGGCATGACCGCAGAGTAAAGCTCACCCCCAGGCTTGCCCACTTCGTGTGACCGCCAACCCCCTTCCGGGGGCAACACCTGCGGCCCGGCAAAGCCGGTTCCGCGGTGTTCCCCGAAAGAGTCCGGACCCTTTAGAACATTTGCCTGAAAGACACATCCTCCATGACCGCACTGAACGCCACCCATGACCCGAAGCTGCGCAGCTGGGTCGCATCGGCCAACGAGGCCGGCACCGACTTCCCGATCCAGAACCTGCCCTTCGGACGCTTTCGCACGGCCGGCAGCAGCGAGGCCTTCCGCATCGGCGTCGCCATCGGCGACCAGGTGCTGGACCTGCGCGCCGCGGGCCTCGTCGACACCGACGACATGAACGCGCTGATGGACGCCGGCACGAAGGAGCGCCAGGCGCTGCGCGCCGCCATCTCCGCCGGCCTCGCCGAAGGCAGCGACAAGCAGGCCGCATGGTCGAAGGCCCTGCTGCCGCAGGCAAAGGCCGAGATGACGGTGCCCTGCCGCATCGGCGACTACACCGACTTCTACACGGGCATCCACCACGCGACCACCATCGGCAAGCTGTTCCGCCCCGACCAGCCGCTGATGCCCAACTACAAGTGGGTGCCGATCGGCTACCACGGCCGCGCATCGTCCATCGGCGTGAGCGGCCAGGTCTTCAAGCGCCCGCAGGGCCAGACCAAGGCGCCCGACGCGGCCGAGCCGAGCTTCGGCCCCTCGAAGCGGCTGGACTACGAACTGGAGCTGGGCTTCCTGGTGGGCCGCGGCAATGCGCAGGGCGCGCCCATCGCCATCGCCGATGCCGAGGAGCACCTGTTCGGCGTGACGCTGCTCAACGACTGGTCGGCGCGCGACCTGCAGGCCTGGGAATACCAGCCGCTCGGCCCCTTCCTCTCGAAGAACTTCGCAAGCACGCTGTCGCCGTGGATCGTGACGATGGAAGCGCTGGCGCCCTTCCGCGCGAAGTTCGAGCGGCCCGCCGGAGACCCGCAGCCGCTGCCCTACCTCGACTCGGCCTCGAACCGCGAGAGCGGCGCGCTCGACATCACGCTCGAAGTGCTGCTGCAGACCGCGAAGATGCGCGCCGAGGGCGTGGAGCCCGTGCGCCTGACGCGCGGCAACACCACCGAGGCTGCCTACTGGACGGCCGCGCAGCTCGTCGCGCACCACACGGTGAACGGCTGCAACCTGCAGCCGGGCGACCTGCTGGGCTCGGGCACGCTGTCGGGCCCCAAGCCCGACGAGGCCGGTTCGCTGATCGAGCTGACGCTGGGCGGCAAGCAGCCGATCACGCTGCCGAACGGGGAGAAGCGCACCTTCCTGGAAGACGGCGACACGCTGGTGATCCGCGGTTATTGCGAACGCGCAGGCGCGGTGCGCATCGGCCTGGGCGAAGTCAGCGGAACGGTGGTCTGAGTGTGTTTTCCCCTCTCCCTCTGGGAGAGGGCCAGGGTGAGGGCCCCGTGCCCCCGATGAAGCACGGCTTCGAAGTCGATGCCGATGCCCTCACCCCAACCCTCTCCCAGAGGGAGAGGGAGAAATACAGGGATCAGGGCGCCGCGGCTGGCGTTGCCGAGGCTGCGGGCCAGGCCACTTCGCTCGCCACGCGCGGCTTGCCGATCGGTGCGGTCGCCTTGCCGATCTTGATGGCGGCCATGTCGGCCTCGCTCGGGTACTGGTCGGCGAGCCAGTAGTCGAACACGCGGCGCGCAATGGGGGCCGCCGCGCCGGCGCCCCAGCCGGCGTTTTCCACGATCACCGCCAGGGCGATCTTCGGGTCGTTCACCGGCGCGTAGGCCATGAAGAGTGCGTGGTCGCGCTGGTGCTCCTCGAGAGCGCGCGCGTTGTACTTGGTGTTCTGGCCCATCGACACCGCCTGCGCGGTACCGGTCTTGCCGGCCGCCTGGTAGCTGGCGCCGGCGAACACGCCGCGCGCGGTGCCGCTGGTGACCACGCTGGTCAGGCCCTCGCGGATCACCGCGATGTTGGCGGCCGTGAAGCCCAGGTTCTCCGCCGCGGGCTGCGGCAGGGGCACCACGTTGCCGCTCACGGTGTCGCGCGTGGCCAGCGCGAGGTGCGGCTTGTGCTTGAGGCCCCCATTGGCGATGACGGCGGTGGCCTGCGCCAGCTGCAGCATGGTGAAGTTGTTGTAGCCCTGGCCGATGCCCAGCGAGATGGTCTCGCCCGCGTACCACTTCTTCTGCTCGGGCCGCTTGTAGGTGTTGCGCTTCCACTCGGTGCTGGGCAGCACGCCTCGCACCTCGCCGCCGAGGTCGATGCCGGTGATCTGGCCGAAGCCCAGCGGCTTCATGAAGTCGTGGATCAAGTCCACGCCCATCTCGTTGGCCAGCGAGTAGTAGTAGATGTTGCTCGACAGCTGGATCGAGCGGCGCATGTCGACACCACCCAGGTTGCCCTCGGGGCTGCCGAAGCGGTGGCCGCCGAAGTTGAAGTAGCCGGGGTCGTTCACCACCACGCTGGGGCCGCGCTTGCCGGTCTGCAGCGCCGCCAGCGCCATGAAGGGCTTGTAGGTGGAGCCCGGCGGGTAGGTGCCGCGCAGGGCTCGGTTCAGCAGCGGCTTGTCGATGGATTCGGTGAGCGCCGCCCAGCTTTCGTTGTCGATGCCTTCGACGAAGAGGTTCGGGTCGAAGGTGGGCTTGCTCACGAAGGCCAGCACCTCGCCGGTCTTGGGATCGATGGCCACCAGCGCGCCGCGGCGGTCGCCGTACATGTCCTCCACCAGCTTCTGCAGCTTGATGTCGAGCGACAGCATGACCGTGTTGCCCGGCGTGGCGGGATGGCTGGCGAGGCGGCGCACGGCGCGGCCGCCTGCGGAGGTTTCCATCTGCTCGACGCCGGTCTGGCCGTGCAGCGTCTTCTCGTAGCTCTGTTCGACGCCCAGCTTGCCGATGTAGTCGGTGCCCTTGTAGTTGGCCTGGTCCTCCTCGTCCCAGTCCTCCATCGCGGTCTTCTCGCGCTGGTTGATGCGGCCGATGTAGCCGAGCACGTGCGAGGCCAGCTCGCCCTGCGGGTAATTGCGGAACAGGCGCGCCTTGATCTCCACGCCCGGGAAGCGGTAGCGCTGGGCGGCGAAGCGGGCGACTTCCTCGTCGCTCAGGCGGGTGCGGATCGGAATGGAGTCGAAGCTGCGCGAGTCCTCGCGCAGGCGCTTGAAGCGGCGGCGGTCGCGCGGCGAGACTTCGAGCACCTGCGTGAGGCTGTCGATGGTCTCCTCGACGTCGCCCACCTTCGAGGGCGTGATCTCCAGCGTGTAGGCCGAGTAGTTGGAAGCCAGCACGATGCCGTTGCGATCGAGGATGAGCCCCCGGTTGGGCACCACCGGCACCACCGCCGTGCGGTTGCTCTCGGCCTGCTCGGCCAGGTCCTCGTGGCGCGTGACCTGCAGGTAGAACAGCCGTGCGCCCAGCAGCCCGAACGCGAAGAGCACCGCCAGTCCGATGACGATCACGCGGCGCTTGAAACGCGCGAGATCGGCGGCGACGTTGCGGATTTCGGTCATGGCGATGGGAGCTTAGGCGCGCGCAGGTGCGAAGGCAAATGCGGGGAGGCTGGGCTTAGAGGGGCCGGTTCTCGTCCGGTTCCGGCGTTCTTCGCTGGGGGGCCAGCAGCAGCGCGGTGGCCAGCGGCCAGAGCGCGGCCTCGATGGCCGGCGAGGCCAGCACCGTCCAGCCCGGGAACACGCCGCCGCCGATCATCCGCGTGAGCACCTCGATCAGCTGCGACAGCGCGAAGAGCGGCAGCACCTGCAGCGCCTGCGAGGCCACCGGATACCACAGCAGCCGCCGGTGGATGGTGATCGCGAAGAAGCCCAGCGTGGTGTAGGACAGCGCATGCTGGCCCAGCAGCGACGACTGGTGCACGTCCATGCACAGGCCGAACACGAAGGCCGCGCCGATGCCCACGCGCGCAGGCTGGTGTACGCCCCAGAACACGATGACGAGCGCCAGCAGGTCGGGCATCCAGACGGCGCGGCCGATGGGGATCATGTTGACGAGCAGCGCGACCACGAGGCTGCTCCACATGAAGACCGGGCTGACGGGCAGCAACAGCTGCTGCTGGCCTGGACGCTTGATCATGGGCGCACTCCCGGTTTCTTCTCGTTCTTGCCGGCACCGGGCTTGCCCTCGGGGCGCTTGCGCTGGGTGACGGCTGGCGCCGCGGGCGGCGGCGCGGCCGGCGTGCCCGTGGGCTCGAGCACGAGCACGTAGCGCGCGGCCGTCACGTGCGCCAGCGGCACGCAGTAGATGCGGGCGAAGGCCGAGTCGGCGCGGCGCTCGATGCGCTCGATCTTCGCCACCGGCAGGCCCGCGGGGTAGATGCCGTCGACGCCGCTGGTGGAGAGCAGGTCGCCCTCCTGCAGGTCGGCATTGGCGGCCATGAAGCGCAGCTCCAGTCCGCCGCCATGGGCCGAGGCGTCGCCGAAGGCCACGCTGCGCACGCCGGTGCGGGTGTTCTGCACGGGAATGGAAAGGTCGCGGTCGATCACCAGCGTGACCTCGCTCGTGAAGGGCAGCACCTGCGTGACCTGCCCGAGCACGCCGCGTGCGTCGATCACCGGCGAACCGGGCTGAACGCCCTGGGCCAGCCCCTGGTCGATGACGATCTTGCGGGTATAGGGGTCGGCCGCGTCGTAGAGCACCTCGGCGGCGCGGCCCGGCGTGGTGGTGGTCTGGCGCAGCTCGAGCAGCTCGCGAAGGCGGGCGTTGTCCTGGGCCAGCGTGTCGGCCTGCGCGGCGCGCTCGGCCTGCATCATCAGCGCCTTGCGCGCGTCTTCCTCGTTGCGCTGGGCGGTCTGCAGGTCTTCGAGGTAGCGTCCGCCGCCGAGCACGGCCTGCACCGGCTTCAGCGCCACCCATTGCACCGGGTACAGCACCGCGCCGATGGCCGAGCGCACCGGTTGCACGATATGGAAGCGCGCATCGGCCACCATGAGGAACAGCGAAAGCGCGCCGAAGAAGATCAGCTTGCTGAGTGCCGACTGCCCCTGGTTGAACAGGGGTGGCGCTGTGCGATCGAGCGTGCCCAGAGGCATGAATTCAGACCCGACGGTGGTGCGGAATCAAATAACAAAAAGCCGGCCTGCGCAAGCAGAGGCCGGCCGATGATGGCTTTCGCCTTTTACTCGCTCGTGAAGATGCTGCCCAGGCGGTCCATGCGCTCGAGTGCGATGCCGCAGCCTCGCACCACGCAGGTCAGCGGATCTTCGGCCACCAGCACCGGCAGGCCGGTTTCCTCGGCCAGCAGGCGGTCGAGGTCGCGCAGCAGCGCGCCGCCGCCGGTCAGCATCATGCCTCGCTCGGCGATGTCGGCGCCCAGCTCGGGCGGCGTCTGCTCCAGCGCGTTCTTCACGGCCGAGACGATGTTGTTGAGCGGATCGGTCAGGGCTTCCAGCACTTCGTTGCTGCTGATGGTGAAGCTGCGCGGCACGCCTTCGGAAAGGTTGCGGCCCTTGACTTCCATTTCCTTGACTTCGGAGCCCGGGAAGGCCGAGCCGATGTTCTTCTTGATGACTTCGGCCGTCGGCTCGCCGATCAGCATGCCGTAGTTGCGGCGGATGTAGTTGATGATGGCTTCGTCGAAGCGGTCGCCGCCCACGCGGACCGAGCCCTTGTAGACCATGCCGCCCAGCGAGATGACGCCCACCTCGGTGGTGCCGCCGCCGATGTCCACCACCATCGAGCCCGAGGCTTCGCTGACGGGAAGGCCGGCACCGATGGCCGCGGCCATGGGTTCTTCGATCAGGTAGACGGAGGTGGCGCCCGCCGCCTCGGCCGCGTCCTTGATGGCGCGGCGCTCGACCTGGGTGGAGCCGCAGGGCACGCAGATGATGATGCGCGGGCTCGGCGTGAGCAGCGTGCGCGGGTGCACCATCTTGATGAACTGCTTGATCATCTGCTCGGTGATCACGAAGTCGGCGATCACGCCGTCCTTCATCGGGCGGATCGCCTCGATGTTGCCGGGCACCTTGCCCAGCATGGCCTTGGCTTCGCGGCCGACGGCCTGGATCACCTTCTTGCCATGGGGGCCGCCTTCGTGGCGGATGGCGACGACCGAGGGTTCGTCGAGGACGATGCCCTTGTTGCGGGCGAATATCAGGGTGTTGGCGGTGCCGAGGTCGATCGCAAGGTCGGTGGAAAAGTACCGACGGAAAGCTCCAAACATGTGCGGAATCCTCTGAGCACGGCCTGCGCATCGGCAGGTCGTCGCTCTATTTTTTGGGTCGTTTGACGGGGTGAATTGATCGTTTTTGGCGCAAAAGCCGGCGCGTTCGCGGGGGTTGCGGCAAAGGCGGGATAATACCCGAATCCCCTCTGATTCCCGTATTAGCACCCGTTCCGGCGTGCGATTACCCCCGCTTTTTTGGGCCGTTCCGACCTATGTCACTTTCCGCTTCCGATATTGCGCGCATCGCCTCGCTGGCGAGGCTGCAGCTGGCTCCCGACGAAAGCGAGCGCATGCTCAGCCAGATCAATGGCTTTTTCGACTTAGTCGAACGTATGCGTTCCGTGGACACCGCCGGCGTCGAACCGCTGGCCCATCCGGTCGCCGCCATCGAGGACATCACGCTGCGTCTGCGCGACGACGTGGTGAGCGAGCCCGACAACCGCGAAGCCAACCAGAAGAGCGCCCCGGCCGTCGAAGCCGGCCTGTTCCTCGTGCCCAAGGTGATCGAATGATGAGCAGCAGCGGTGAATTGCATCAATTGAGCGTCGTCGAGCTGGCGAAGGCGCTGGCCGAGCGCAAGGTTTCGGCCGTCGAGGCCTCGCAGGCCTTCCTGGGCCGCATGAAGGCCCACGAGTCGCTGGGCACCTTCGTCGACGTGAACGAGGAAGCCACGCTGGCGCAGGCCCGCGCGGCCGACGCGCTGATCGCCAGGGGCGACGCCCCCGCGCTGGCCGGCGTGCCCATCGCGCACAAGGACATCTTCGTCACCACCGACTTCGCCACCACCGCCGGCTCGAAGATGCTCGCGGGCTACCGCTCGCCCTTCGACGCCACCGTGGTGCGCCGCCTGGCCGAAGCCGGCGCCGTCACGCTCGGCAAGCTGAGCTGCGACGAGTTCGCCATGGGCTCGGCCAACGAGAACGTCGCCGTGCCCGCCGTGGGCCACGACAAGGTCGTGCCGGTGCAGAATCCGTGGAACCGCGAGCGCATTCCGGGCGGCTCGTCCGGCGCCAGCGCGGCAGCCGTGGCGGCACGCCTCGCGCCCGCAGCTACCGGCACCGACACCGGCGGCTCGATCCGCCAGCCCGCGTCGTTCTGCGGCGTGACGGGCATCAAGCCCACCTACGGCCGCGCCTCGCGCTACGGCATGGTGGCCTTCGCGTCGAGCCTCGACCAGGCCGGCCCGATGGCCCGCTCGGCCGAAGACTGCGCGCTGCTGCTGTCGGCGATGTGCGGCCCTGACATCGACCGTGATTCGACCTCGATCGACAGGCCTGCCGAGAACTTCAGCCGCTTGCTCAACGATTCGCTCGCAGGCCTGCGCATCGGTGTACCCAGGGAGTGGCTGGATTGGACCGACGACCATTGGGCCGACGGCACGGAGGTGCGCAAGGAACGCGTTTCGGGCGACATTACGCTTCGAATCACCGACGCGCTTCAGACGTACCGAAAGCTCGGTGCGACGCTGGTTCGTGTGGATCTGCCTCGCACCGAACTGGTCGTGCCCGTCTACTACATCATTGCCGCGGCCGAGGCGAGTTCGAACCTGAGCCGTTTCGACGGCGTCAAGTTTGGACATCGCGCAGACAAGTACGTCGATCTCGTCGACATGTACAAGAAGACCCGGGCGGAAGGCTTCGGCGACGAAGTCAAGCGGCGGATCATGATCGGCACCTATGTGCTCAGCCATGGCTACTACGATGCCTACTATCTGCAGGCGCAGAAGATCCGCCGGATGATCGCGGACGACTTCCAGCAAGTATTCAAGAACGAAAAATGCGATGTGATCGCTGGCCCTGTCGCTCCGACAGTCGCTTGGAAGCTGGGTGAACACGGTGACGATCCGCTAGCCGACTATCTCGCGGACATCTATACGCTGCCTGCGTCGCTGGCAGGCCTACCGGCCATGAGCATTCCGATCGGCATGGACTCCAACAACATGCCCGTGGGCCTGCAGCTAATTGGCGACTACTTCAGTGAAGCCAAGCTGTTGAATATCGCGCATCGCTTCCAGCAGGAGCGCGTCGACCTGCGCCCGCGCACGCCGGAGGGCTCCTGAAATGAGCGAGACAGTGAACACCTTCGAAGCACAACAACAGGGCCGCCCGACCGGCCCGCTGGTGCGCGGCTATGAAGTCATCATCGGCTTCGAGACGCACGCGCAGCTCTCCACCGCGAGCAAGATCTTCAGCCGCGCCTCCACCGCCTTCGGCGCCGAGCCCAACACGCAGGCCTGCGCGGTCGACCTGGCGCTGCCCGGCACGCTGCCCGTGATGAACAAGGGTGCCGTCGAACGCGCCATCAAGCTCGGCCTGGCGCTGGGCTCGCACATCGCGCCGCGCAGCGTGTTCGCGCGCAAGAACTACTTCTATCCCGACCTGCCCAAGGGCTACCAGATCAGCCAGTTCGAGATCCCCGTGGTGCAGGGCGGCGCGGTGTCGTTCTTCGTGGGCGAAGAGCAGAAGACGGTGCGTCTGGTGCGCGCCCACCTCGAGGAAGACGCCGGCAAGTCGCTGCACGAAGACTTCATCGGCCAGAGCGGCATCGACCTGAACCGCGCAGGCACGCCGCTGCTGGAGATCGTGACCGAGCCCGACATGCGCTCCACCGCCGAGGCCGTGGCCTACGCGAAGGAGCTGCACAAGATCGTCACCTGGATCGGCATCTGCGACGGCAACATGCAGGAAGGCAGCTTCCGCTGCGATGCCAACGTGTCGGTGCGCAAGCCCGGCGAGAAGCTCGGCACGCGCCGCGAGATCAAGAACCTGAACAGCTTCAAGTTCATGCAGCAGGCGATCGACTACGAGATCCGCTGGCAGATCGACGAGATCGAGGACGGTCGCGAGATCGAGCAGGCCACCGTGCTGTTCGACCCCGACACCGGCGAGACGCGCGCGATGCGCGCCAAGGAAGACTCGGCCGACTACCGCTACTTCCCCGACCCCGACCTGCCGCCGCTGGTGATCGCCGCCGACTGGATCGAGCGCGTGAAGGCCGCCATGCCCGAGCTGCCGCGCGCCATGGCCGAGCGCTATGTGCGCGACCACGGCCTGTCGGAATACGACGCGGCGCAGCTCACGCAGAGCGCGGCGCTCGCCGGCTACTTCGACGAAGCCGTGAACGCGGGCGCCACGCCCAAGCTCACGAGCAACTGGATCACCGGCGAAATGGCGCGCCGCCTGAACGCCGCCGAGATCGGCATCGAGGCCGCTCCCGTGAAGGCGCAGCAGCTGGCCCAGCTGGTCAAGCGCATCGCCGACGGCACCCTGCCCAACAACGCCGCGCGCCAGGTGTTCGAAGCCCTGTGGACCGGCGAAGGCAGCGACGTCGACGCGATCATCGAGGCCAAGGACCTGAAGCCGATGAACGACGCCGGCGCGCTCGACAAGATCCTCGACGAGGTGATCGCGAAGAACGCCAAGAACGTCGAGGAATACCGCGGCGGCAAGGAGAAGGCGCTCAACGCCCTCGTGGGCCAGGTCATGAAGGCCAGCGGCGGCAAGGCCAATCCGGCGCAAGTGACCGAACTGCTCAAGGCCAAGCTGGCCTGATCAATTCGTCCCCTTCGGGAAACACCGCGGAACCGGCTCCGCCGGGCCGCAGGTGTTGCCCCCGGCAGGGGGGTTGGCGAAGCGGCACGCAGTGCCGCGCAGCCTGGGGGGTTACCTGGGATTTCCGCCGTTCTGCGGCGTCCAGAGCGTCTTCAGGCGCGTGCGCTCCTCGTCGAAGCGCGCATTCACCCGCTTCTTCTCTTCTTCCTGCTCCGCGATGAAGCGGTTCTGCACCGCCACGCTCTGCGTGTTGTCGTCGAGCTTGCGACGCACCGCCCCCGGCGCCTTGCTGACGTCCTGCTTGTAGAACTCCAGCTCCTCGTCGATCTTCTTGCGGTCCTCGCCCAGCTCGGCAATGCGCTTCTTCGCGGCCTGGGTCACCGCATCGATCTGCGCCAGCGCTTCGCTGCGCTCGCGGTCGTGCGTGGCGAGGTTCGGGTAGCGCACCAGCAGTGCGCGTTCGCGGCGCCGCTCGTCGGTCAGGCGCGCGGCCTGGATGGCGGCTTCGCGGGCGCGGTCCTCGCGCTCCTGCAGCTCGCGCGCGGTGTAGGTCGGCTCGACCTTGCGGCGCACGGAGCCGCTCGGGTTGAGCTCGCGCTGCTCGCGGTCGCTGCACTCCGCGATGGGCCGGTCGGCCGTCAGGGTGCGGCCGCGGGCGTCGGTGCAGGTGTAGATGCCGGCGGAGGCGCCTTCCACTTTCTGCGGTTGCGCCTGCAACGCGCCGCAGAACGAGGAGGCAATGAGAAGAAATGATGCCGCCGCCAGCAGGCGGGCCGGTGTACCGTGATCGTCGCGTGCGGGATGGTGCATGTTCGGCGGCCCTGCCTCTTCAGCTGGCGCCGTAGCGCGCGCGGTAGGCCAGCACGCGCTCGCGGTGAGCGCCCAGGTCGGCCGCGGCATCGCCGGAGAGGTAGCTCAGCAGGTCGTCCAGCGTGGCGATGGCGATCACCGACAGGCCCAGCTGGTTGCGCACGTACTGCACCGCGCTATGGTCCACGTCGACGCCGTTCTCGGTGGCCTTTTCCTGCCGGTCGAGCGCGATGGCCACGGCATGCGGCGTGGCGCCCGCGGCCTCGATGGCGGCGATCGACTCGCGCACCGCGGTGCCGGCGGACATCACGTCGTCGACGATCAGCACGCGCCCCTTGAGCGGCGCGCCGACCAGGTTGCCGCCTTCGCCGTGCGCCTTGGCTTCCTTGCGGTTGTAGGCAAAGGGATAGTTGCGGCCCCGGCGGGCCAGCTCGGCCGCCACCGTGGCGCCCAGCGGAATGCCCTTGTAGGCGGGGCCGAAGATCATGTCGAACTCGAGGCCGCTCTCGATCAGGCGGTCTGCATAGAATCCGGCGAGCCGGGCAATCTTGCCGCCGTCGTCGAAGAGCCCCGAATTGAAGAAATAGGGGCTCATCCGACCGGCCTTGGTCTTGAACTCCCCAAAGCGCAGTACGCCGGCATCCAGTGCGAACTGGACGAAATCCTGTGCGATCGCGCTGCTTTTCTTCTCACCATCTACAGCCATCGGAAATTCCTTGTGTTCAAACTGACCAGTCTCAATCTCAATGGCCTGCGTTCGGCCGCAACCAAAGGCGTGGCCGACTGGGTGGCCGAACTTGCGCCGGATTGTATTTGCATGCAGGAGATCCGCGTCCAAGCCAGCGACATCGAGGGCCGGTTCGAGGAAATGGCCGGCCTCAAGGGCCATTTCCACTTCGCCGAGAAAAAGGGCTACGCCGGCACCGCCGTCTACACCAAGCACGCTCCGAGCCAGGTCGTGGTGGGCTGGGGCGACCCCGAGTTCGACGCCGAGGGCCGGTACCTCGAACTGCGCTTCGACACGCCCAAGCGCAAGTTCTCCGTCATCAGCTGCTACTTCCCGAGCGGCAGCTCGGGCGAGGAACGCCAGGAGGCCAAGTTCCGCTTCCTCAAGGGCTTCTTCCCCCACCTCGTGGCACTCAAGAAGGAGCGCGAGTTCGTGCTGTGCGGCGACATCAACATCGCCCATAAAGAGATCGACCTGAAGAACTGGCGCGGCAACCAGAAGAACAGCGGCTTCCTGCCCGAGGAGCGCGCCTGGATGACGAAGCTGCTCGACGCCGGCGCCGAAGGCGCGGGCCTTGTTGACGTGTATCGCATGCTCAAGCCCGACACCACCGGCGAGGCCTACACCTGGTGGAGCAACCGCGGCCAGGCCTACGCGAACAACGTGGGGTGGCGGCTGGACTACCACCTCGCCACGCCGAAGACCGCGGCGCTGGCGCGCACCGAGCAGATCTACAAGACCGTGAAATTCAGCGACCACGCGCCGATCACGGTGGATTACGACTTCAAGCTGTAGGCCGCCCAGGCGCCCGCCCGATCATCGCGACAGCTCGGGCAGCGCCTTCTCCAGCGTGGCGACGAAGGCCTGCATGGCCTCCGTCTCGTACGCCCCTCGCTTGGTGATCCGATAGAAGTCGAGCCCCACCTTCGGCTTGGTCAGCACGTCGGTGCGCACGCGGTGGCGGCGGCAGGCGGCGAGCGCGAAGGTCGGCATCACGGCGGTGCCGAAGCCGGCTTCCACCATCGAGATCAGCGTGCCGAAGAAGTTGAAGGAGGTCCGTTGCGCGTCGGCGCGGCCGATAGCGGCGAGATGCTGGTCGATCACCTTCTGGATCGGGTTGCCGGGCGGCAAGCCTACGAGCTCGGCACCGCGCAATGCCGACCAGGGTGCGGAGCCGACAGCCCCCGGTTCCCCGGCCTCATCCATCGGCGCGACGCGCATCAGGTGAAACCGCCCCACCGGCTCGCGCGCCAGCCCCGGCGCGGCCTTGAAGAAGAAGCCCAGCCCCACGTCGGCCTCGCCGGCCGTCACCATCGCCTCCACGTCGCGCAGGTCGGCGTCGAACAGGCGCAGGCTCACCTGCGGATGCGCCTCGCGGAAGCTGGCGAACACCTGCGGCAGAAGATTCGACGACACGAGCGGCGTGGCCGCGATGCGCAGCGTCTGGCGTGCGGCGTCGCCCTCGGCGCCCAGCTCGGCAGCCACGTCGTCGAGGTCGGTCACCATGCGCTCCACCACCGGCAGCAGGCGCCGGCCCGCGGGCGTGAGGCTCACCACGCGCGTGGTGCGGTCGAAGAGGCGGCAGCCCAGCTGCTTTTCCATCTCGCGGATCAGGATGCTGAGCCCCGCCTGCGTGATGTGTGCCTGCTCGGCGGCTCGCGTGAAGTTGCCCACGCGCGCCACCTGCAGGAAGGCGCGCAGCTGTCGGGTCGATAGATTCATATGAATTCATGATAAATCCATATCACATCTAAATTTCCCAAATGATCGATCAAAGTTCCTAATGCGGGCCGAGACAGGAACGCACCGCAACGACCGATCATCATGAGCAACGAAGTCATCATCCTGGGCGCCGGCATCGGCGGCCTGACCCTCGCGCTGAGCCTGCACCAGGCCGGCATTCCCTGCCGCGTGTACGAAGCCGTGCCCGAGCTGAAGCCGCTGGGCGTGGGCATCAACCTGCTGCCGCACGCGGTGCGTGAACTCACCGAACTCGGGCTGCTGGAGGCCCTCGACAAGGTGGGCGTGCGCACGCAGGAAGCGGTCTTCTTCTCCGAGCACGGCCAGCTGGTCTTCCGTGAAGCCGCGGGGCAGCACGCGGGCTACGACTGGCCGCAGTTCTCCATCCACCGCGGCGACCTGCAGACGGTGCTGTACGAAGAGACGCTGAAACGCCTCGGCCCCGACAGCGTGGTGTGCGGCCGTCGCTGCACGCACGTGGAGCAGGACGAAGACGGCGTCACGGTGCATTTCGCCGACGCGCCACCGGTGCGCGGCGCCGTTGCCGTGGGCTGCGACGGCATCCATTCGGCACTGCGCAAGCAGCTCTATCCGAACGAGGGGCCACCGCGCTACTCGGGCGTGAACATGTGGCGCGGCACCGCGCGCTGGAAGCCTTTTCTCTCGGGCGGCAGCATGGTGCGCGCGGGCTGGCTCTCGGTCGGCAAGATGGTGATTTACCCGATACGCAATGACATCGACGCCGAGGGCAACCAGCTCGTGAACTGGGTCGCCGAGATCCACGCACCGCAGCCCGCCATGCGCGACTGGAGCCGCGCGGGCCGCCTCGAAGACTTCCTGCCCGCCTTCGCCGACTGGCATTTCGACTGGCTCGACGTGCCCGCGCTGATCCTCGCCTCCGACACCATCCTCGAGTACCCGATGGTCGACCAGGACCCGCTGCCGCGCTGGACCCATGGCCGCCTCACGCTGCTGGGCGACGCCGCGCACCCGATGGTGCCGCGCGGCTCCAACGGCGCGGGGCAGGCGATCATCGACGCGCGCTACCTCGCGGGCGCGCTGAAGAAGACGGGCGTCGGCACCGCTGCGCTCGAAGATTACGACCGCGTGCGCGTCAAGGCCACCACCGAGGTGGTGCTGACCAACCGCAGCAACCCGCCCGACGCCATCCTGCGCGAAGTGTTCGAGCGCTCGGGCGGCAAGCGCTTCGACAACATCGACGAGGTCGTGCCCGTCGCCGAGCTGCAGGCCATCTCGGACAACTACAAGCGCGTGGCCGGCTACGACCCTGCGGCCCTGAAGGCCCGCGCTTCCTACCTTTGAACCTGAACAGGCAACCCACAGAAGAACACGGAGACAGACAGACCATGCGCTCGCTGATCAAGAAAACCCTCGCCACCCTGCTCGTCGCTGCCAGTACCGCGACTGTCGCCACCAGCGCATTCGCCTGGCCCGACCAGCCCATCACGCTGGTGGTGCCCTACACCCCCGGCACCGGCATCGACCTGGTCGCCCGCCAGCTCTCGGCCCGCCTGCCCGCCAGGCTGGGCCAGTCGGTGATCGTGGAGAACGTCGCCGGCGCCAGCGGCAACATCGGCAGCGAGCGCGTGGCGCGCGCCAAGCCCGACGGCTACACGCTGCTGGTGCAGGTCAACACGCTGGTGATGAACCGCAGCCTCTACCGCTCGCTCAGCTACGACCCGGTGGCCGACTTCGCCCCGGTGTCGCTCACCTCGTGGGGCACGCTGCTGCTGGTGACCAACCCGAACGTGCAGAAGGCCTCGTCGGTGCAGCAGATGGTGAGCGCAGCCAAGGCGGAGCCCGGCAAGCTGACCTACGCCACGCCGGGCGTGGGCACGCCGCACCACCTCTCGATGGCGCTGCTCATGCAGGGCACGGGCACCGAGCTGCTGCACGTGCCCTACAAGGGCACGGCCGGCGCGGTGACCGACCTGCTCGGTGGGCGCATCGACTACATGTTCCTGCCGGTGCACGTGGCGCTGCAGCACATCCAGGTCGGCAAGCTCAAGGCCATCGCGACCGGCAGCGGCAAGCGCCTGCCCCAATTACCCGATGTGCCCACGCTCGCCGAAGCCGGCGTGACCGCCGACAACGTCGACATGTGGTACGGCGTGCTCGCGCCCAAGGGCACGCCGCCGGACGTGGTGGCACGGCTCAACAAGGAGATCGCGGCGGTGCTGAAGCAGCCCGAGGTGGCGAAGTCCTTCGAGTCGCAGGGCATGGTGCCGGCGAGCTCGACGCCGGCGGAGTTCGGCACGCTGCTGAAGAAGGATGCCGACCGCTGGGCGGGTGTGGTGAAGCGCGGCAACATCACCGCTGACTGATCGGCCCTCCCCGGTGTTCCCGGACTCGGGGGACCTTCCGGTCAGCGCGTGGTCGAGGCCTTCCCCGCATGCCGCGCCAGATGCACCTGGTGCAGCGTGATCTTGCGCACCTCGGCCTGGCTGGTCTCGATGTGCGCGCGCAGCAGCATCGCGGCCTGGTCGCCGCGGTTGGCGCGCACGGCCTTCAGGATCTTGGCGTGCTCGTCGTAGGTGGCGTCGATGCGCGGCTGCTTGGTGAAGTCGAGCCGGCGGATGATGCGGATGCGGTCGGTCACGTCGCCGTGCACGCGGGCCATCTCGGCATTGCCTGCGGCGGCCACCAGCGAGCAATGGAAGGCCTCGTCCCACTGCGCCACCTGTGCCATGTCGGTGCTGCGCTGCGCCGCGGGCACGAGCCAGATGTCGGCCAGCGTATCGAGCAGGCCGCGGTCGATGTGGCGGTCGGTCTCGCACAGCCGGTGCACGGCGGTGGTCTCCAGCACCATGCGCAGGTCGTAGAGCTGCTCGAACTGGTCGAAGTCGAAGGGCAGCACGCGCCAGCCGCTGCGGAACAGCACCTCGACAAAGCCCTCCTGCTGCAGCCTGAAGAGCGCCTGCCGCACCGGCGTGCGCGACACGCCGAGCCGGTCGCTGATCTCGCCTTCGGTGAAGCGGTCGCCGGGCACGAGGATGAAGTCGGCCACGTCGCGCTTGAGCTGCGCGTAGACCTCGTCGGCACGCGTGCGGAAGGCGGACGCGTCGGCGGCGGCTGGAGCGGAAGCTTCTGGGCGGGGGCGAACGGTAGACACGGATGGGATGTTAGTCGCTGGCGCGGTGGGCCATGGTCGTCATTGCGGCTTCTCCAGCGCCGCGACGAGCGCGGTGCCCGGCGCCGTCCAGCCGACGATGGCGCCCTGCGCGCGCACCATGTCGAGCGTCGCCGCCTTGAACGCCGGAAAGTAGCTCTCGGTGCAGTCCTCGAGCAGCAGGCTGTCGTAGCCGCGGTCGTTGGCCTCCCGCATGCTGGTCTGCACGCAGACCTCGGTCGTGACGCCGCCGAAAAGCAGATGGGTGATGCCGCGCGCCTGAAGAAGCTCGTGCAGGCCGGTGGCGTAGAACGCGCCCTTGCCCGGCTTGTCGATCACGATCTCCCCCTCGACGGGCGCGAGCGCCTCGATGATCTGGTTGCCCGGCTCGCCCGCGACGAGGATGCGCCCCATGGGCCCTTCGTCGCCGATGCGCAGCGTGGGGTTGCCGCGATTGCGCTTGGCCGGCGGGCAGTCCGAAAGATCGGCCTTGTGCGCCTCCCGCGTGTGCACGACGAGGCCACCCGCCTCCCGCCATGCTTCCAGCACGGCTTTCGTCGCAGGGACGATGGCCTCCAACAGCGAAACGTCATTGCCCAGCGTCTCGCCGAAGCCGCCAGGCTCGATGAAGTCGCGCTGCATGTCGATCAGCACGAGCGCGGTCCGATCAATGTCGAACTCGTAGGGAAACGGATTGGCCAGTTCTATGCGCATGCTCGTCCTAGTGTGTTTCCAAGGCTGCGGCAATCACTCCACGACCGAGCCCGGCGGGTGGCACGGCGCGGTCGCCCCCTCTGTGCCGCCGAGGAGCGCAGCGTTTCGCGGACAAGGGCTCGCAGCTGTCTGAGCGAAGCGAGTTCTGCGAGACCCCGCGAAACGCGAGCACCGCAGGGAAGCCGCGAAGCGGCCGGCATAGTGGGGGCGGCCGCGCCGTGCCACCCGCCGGGCGGAGCCCCGACGATGTACGGAGCACTCATGCGACCACCTCGTGATGCCCGCCACCCATATGCGCCCCGATCACATGCCGCTCGGCTCCAGAAGCCGAAGTCTCGAACACGATCCGCCCTTCGCTCATCACCACGATGCGATCCGCCAGCTCGAGCAGCTCGTCGAGGTCCTCGCTGATGAGCAGAACGGCCCCGCCCTTCTCCCGCACCTGCACGATGCGCGAATGGATCTCCGCGACGGCCGCGAAGTCCAGCCCGAACACCGGGTTCGCCGCGATTAGCACGTTGATGTCGCCCGCCAGCTCGCGCGCCAGCACCGCGCGCTGCACGTTGCCGCCCGAGAGGCTGCGGATAGGCGCCCCCTCGCCCCGCGTCTTCACGCCGTATTCGGCGATCCACTCGCGCGCGCGGCTGCGCCAGTACGGAAAGCTCAGCACGCCGCCGCGCGACAGGGGCGGCTGGTCGAAGTCGCGCAGCGCCATGTTCTCCGCGACGCTGAGATCGCCGACGCATGCATTGCGCAGCGGCTCCTCCGGCAGGCTGCGGACCTTGAGCTCGCGGTTCTCGGCGCGATGCGCGGCGTAGGGCCGCCCCATCACGCTGACCTTGCCCGCCAGGCGCGGACGTTGCCCGACGAGAGCCTCCACCAGCTCTCGCTGCCCGTTGCCGGAAACGCCGGCCACGCCGAGGATCTCTCCGGCGCGAACCGAAAGGCTCAGCTCGTGCAGCGCCAGCGTGCCGCGATCGCCCTGCGCCTTCAGGCCCTCGACCTTCAGCGCAACCGGCGCGCTGGCAGCCACCGGCTTCCTGTCGACCGGCCCCTGCGCCGGCGACGACGCAACCTGCTCGCCCCCCATCATGGCTTGGGCCAGTTGCGCCGGGCTGGTGTCGGCCACCCGGCAGTGATGCACCGCCTTGCCCCGCCTGAGCACCGTCACGCTGTCGGCATACGCCATCACCTCGCGGAACTTGTGCGTGATGATGAGCACCGTGCACAGCCCGCTGCGCGCGAACTCGCGCACATGGCCCAGCACCTCGTCGGCCTCCTGCGGCGTGAGCACCGAGGTCGGTTCGTCGAGGATCAGCAAGCGCGGCTTCAGGTACAGCTGCTTGAGCAGTTCGAGCTTCTGCTTCTCGCCCGCAGCGAGCTCCGAAGGCCGCACGTCGAGATCGAGGCTGAACGGCGTGGTCGCCAGAAAGGCTTCCAGCTCCGCGCGCTTGCGCTTCCAGTCGATCAGCGCCGGCGTCTTGCCGCCGGCGAGCAGCAGGTTCTCGGCCACCGTCATGCCCGGCGCCAGCGTGAAGTGCTGGTAGACCATGCCGATGCCCAATGCGCGCGCCACGATCGGGTTGGCAATGTCCTGCTCGCGCCCGTCGATCAGGATGCTGCCCTCCTCCGCGCGCTGGAAGCCGGCCACGCACTTCACCAGCGTGCTCTTGCCTGCGCCGTTCTCGCCGAGCAGCGCGTGCACCGTGCCGGGCTCCACGCGCATCGTCACGCGATCCATCGCCGTGAAGTCGCCGAAGCGCTTGGTGAGCTCGTAGGTGTCGAGCGCGAGCGCGCCGCTGCCCGCGGGCAGGCCGCCGATGGCGTGAGAAGAAGGCGCGGCGCCCATCGCGGTCAGCCGAGCGCGGCCAGCAGCGCCTGCGAGGTGGCATGCGCGCCGAACACGCCGCCCTGCATGGTGATCATCTTCAGCGCGGCGAGGTGATTGCCATGGTCGGTGGCGGCCGTGCAGTCGGACAGCAGCAGGCACTCGAAGCCCCGGTCGTTGGCATCGCGCATCGTGGTGTGCACGCACACGTCCGTCGTGATGCCCGCGAGGATGATGTTCTCGACGCCGCGCGTGCGCAGGATCAGCTCGAGGTCGGTCGCATAGAACGAGCCCTTGCCGGGCTTGTCGATCACCACCTCGCCCGGCAGCGGCGCCAGCTCGGGAATGATTTCCCAGCCCGGCTCGCCGCGCACCAGGATGCGCCCGCACGGCCCGTCGTCGCCGATGCCCACGCCGTTGGCGCCGATCTGCCGCGAGCGCCAGCGCTTGTTGGCCGGCAGGTCGGCGAGGTCGGGCCGGTGGCCTTCGCGCGTGTGGATGACGTGATAGCCCAGCGGCCGCAGCGCCGCCAGCGTGCGCGCGATCGGCTGGATGGGTGCCTGCACCAGCGACAGGTCGTAGCCCATCACGTCGACATACCCGCCCTTGCCGCAGAAATCGGTCTGCATGTCGATGACGATCAGCGCCGTGTTCTCGGGGCGCATGTTGGCGTTGTAGGGCCAGGCATAAGGCTCGGCGGCGACGGTCTTTGTCGTCATGGCTTTCAGCTCCTTGTCGATGAGAGTTCGCCGGGGCTGCCGGCGGCGGCGCTGCCCGGCCTGCAGGTGAGCACGAGGATCACCAGCGTGAGCACGTAGGGCACGGTGTTGAAGAGGTGATAGCCCCAGCCGATGCCGATGGACTGCAGCGCCGGCCCGATGGCGCCCGCGCCACCGAAGAGCAGCGCGGCGCCCACGCAACGCAGCGGACTCCAGCGCGCGAAGATCACCAGCGCCACCGCGATCAGCCCCTGGCCGCTGGAGATGCCTTCGTTCCAGCTGCCCGGATAGAACAGCGTGAGCGATGCACCGCCCAGCCCCGCGATGAAGCCGCCGGCGGTGGTGGCCGCGATGCGCAGGCCCGAGACCGAGTAGCCGAGCGCGCGCGTCGCCTGCGCCGAATCGCCCGCCATGCGCACCAGCAGCCCGGCGCGCGTGCGCGCGAAACCCCACCACAGCAGCACCGCGAGCGCCACGCCCACGGGCACCAGCGCGTTGAGCTGCAGGGCGGAGCGCACCACCGGGTTGTCGCTCCAGAAGCCCAGAGGAATCGCGGGAATCTGCGGCGCCTGCGGCTGGATCAGCGGCTTGCCGAGGTAGAAGGCCAGCCCGGTGCCGAGCAGCATCAGCGCGATGCCGGTCGCCACGTCGTTCACGCGGTCGAGCGAGCACAGCAGCCCGTGCAGCAGTGCGAGCGCGGCACCGGCCAGCGCGCCGATCAGCACGCCGAGCCACGCGGAGTCGGTGAGGTAGGCACCACCGAAGGCCGCCATGGCCGACAGCACCAGCACGCCTTCGAGCCCCAGGTTGATGCGGCCCGATTTCTCGGTGAGGCACTCACCCAGGCTCACGAAGAGGAACGGTGCGCCCACGCGCAGCGCACCGCCGACGACGCCGGCGAGCAGCGCGATCCACTGATCGGCCGTCATGTGTAGCTCCTGGCTTCGGGCAGCATGCGGTCGCCGAACTTCTTCCAGTCGACGGTGCGCAGGCCTTCGCTCGCGAGGATCAGCACGAAGGCGATGCCCTGCAGCACCAGCACCGATGCATCGGGCAATCCGACGCGCCGCTGCAGCAGGCTACCCGCCGCACCGAAGCCGCCGAACAGAATGGCCACCGGCACGATGGCCACAGGGTTGTGCCGCGCGATGAACGACACCAGGATGCCCGCGTAGCCGTAACCAGCGATCAGCGAGGCATTGGCGTTGGTGTGCACCGCCGCCACCTCGATGGCGCCAGCCAGCCCGGCGCATGCGCCGCCGAGCCCGCAAGCCGAAAGAATGAGCCGCGTCGCCGGCAGCCCCACGAGCTGCGCGGTACGCGGATTGCCGCCCACCACCCGCACCGAGAAGCCCGAGGCCGTGGCGCGCAGCCACCAGCCGAGCCCCAGGCAGGCCACCACGCCGATCACAAGGCCCCAGTGCACGTCGGAGCCGCCGATGCCGCCGATCAGCAGCCCGTCGGCGAGCGCATGCGTCGAGGGCTTGTTGAGGCTGGCCGGGTCGCGCAGCGGCCCTTCGACCAGATGCTTGAAGATGCCGATGGCGATGTAGGCCAGCAGCAGGCTGCTGATGGTCTCGTTGATGCCGCGGTACTGGCGCAGCCAGCCCGCGAGCACGATCCACAGCGCACCGGCGACGGCACCCGCGATGCACACGACCGCCGTGCCGATGGCATTGCCGGGCAGCGGCACCGCGTGCGCCAGCGCCGCGCAGGCCAGCCCGCCCAGAACCAGCGCACCCTCGCCGCCGATGACGATGAGCCCTGCGCGCGCGGGCAGCGCAACGCACAGCGCGGTGAGCATCAGCGGCGCGGCGCGCTGCAACGTGTTCTGCCAGGAGAACCAATCGCCGAACGCGCCCTTGAACAGCGTGGCCCACACCTCCACCGCGTCGATGCCGGCGAAGGCCACCACCAGCCCGAACAGCAGCAGCGCCGCCGCGATGGCGAACACCGGCAGGGCCAGTTCCTTGAAGAGCGCGGGGCGCAGCATGTCGTCGACGGAGTGAAGGTCAGACGCTGCCCACGACGCCTTCGACGAGGTAGTTCATCTTCTCGAGTTCGAGGTCGGTCTGCTTCAGGACCTTGCCCGCCGGCACCACGACCGCGCCCTTGTTGTCCTTGATGCCGTCCTTGAAGATGTCGAAGCTGCCCGCGATCATCTTCGCCTTGATCTCGTCGGCATGCTTCTTCGCGGCGTCGGGCACCATGGGGCCGTAGGCCGACATCTTCACGTAGCCTTCCTTCAGGCCGCCGCGCAGGAAGTTGGGGTGCGGCTTGCCGCTCTGCGCGGCCTCGATGGCGGTCTTGTAGGCGGTGAGCCAGTTCCACTCGGCGCCGGTGAGGTAGGCATTGGGCGCCAGCTTGGCCTGGCTCGCGTGGTAGCCGCAGACCATCTTGCCGCGCTTGGCCGCCGTCTCGACAACCACCTTGGGGCCGTCCACGTGCATGGTGAACACGTCGCAGCCCTGGTCGGCCAGGCTGTTGGTGGCCTCGGCTTCCTTCACCGCCATCGACCAGTCGCCCGTGAAGATCACGCTGCAGGTGATGTTCGGCTTGACCGAGCGCGCGCCGAGCGTGAATGCGTTGATGTTGCGCAGCACCTGCGGAATGGGCTTGGCGGCGACGAAGGCGATCTTGTTGCTCTTCGTCATGTGCGCGGCGATCACGCCGTTGAGATACTGACACTCGTCGATGTAGCCGAAGAAGCTGCCGACGTTCTTCGGGTGCTTGCCTTCGGTCCAGAGCCCACCGCAGTGCGAGAAGCGCACGTCGGGGTTCTTGGGCGCCACCGCGAGGATGTGCGGGTCGAAGTAGCCGAACGAGGTGGGAAAGAGCAGGCCCGCGCCGTCCTGCGAGATCATGCCGGTCATGGTCTTCTGCACCGCGGCGGTCTCGGGCACGTTCTCTTCCTCCACCACCTTCACGCCGGGCAGCTTCTTGATCTCGGCCGCGGCCATGGCGTGCGCCTGGTTGTAGCCGTAGTCGTCGCGCGCGCCGACGTAGATCACGCCGACCGTGAGCGGCTTGGGCTTGGCTTGCGCGCTCGCGAGTGCGCTCCAGCTCCCCAGGCTGCCGACCGCGCCCAGCGCGGCAAGGGTCTTGAGCGAATCGCGGCGGTTGAATTGGCTGGTCATGGCTTTCTTCTCCGTTACAGGTTGAGGTGCAAAAAACGTGCCCTTGCCGGGGCTCAGCCGAGCAGGCTCACGTGGGCGGCAACGACGCGCCAGCCTTCGGCTGTGCGCATCCAGGTCTGGCTCTGGCGGCCGATATGGCTGCTGCCCTCGCGGCGGAACTCGACGTTGGCGGTCGCGAAGTCGCGGCCGTAGGTGGTGATGACGGTACGCAGCAGCTCGCGCGGCGGGCTCTGCAGGGGCAGCGAGGCGCGGAATGCACTGATGTCGGCATGGCCGTAGTGGTTCTCCGAGAAGCCGTAGCGCAGCGTGTGCGGGCTGTTCCAGAAGAGCTCGTCGAGCGTCGCGCGGTCGTTGCCGACCAGCGCGGCCTCGTAGCGTGCGAACACGGCCTGCACTTCGGCCAGCACCTCGGGAATGTTGATCTCGGGCGTCACCGGCGGACCTCGCGCTGGAAGATGTCGAGGCTGAGCTTCTTGGTCGCGACGAAGCTCTCGGTGCTCAGCGTCTCGACGGTGCGCGGGCGCGCGTCGCCGTAGCGCAGGATCTCGGCCACCCTGGTGGGCCGCTTGGTGAGCAGAAGCACCTCGTCGGCGAGGTACACGGCCTCCTCGAGGTCGTGCGACACCAGCAGCATGGTGGTGCCGGTCTGCATGAACACCTCCTGCAGCTTCTCGCGGATGAAGAGCGTCATCTCGAAGTCGAGCGCCGAGAAGGGCTCGTCGAGAAACAGCACCTCAGGGTTGGGCGCAAGCGCGCGCATGATCGACGCGGTCTGCTGCTGGCCGCCCGAGAGCTCGTACGGAAAGCGCTTCAGGTCGAACTTCACGTCGAAGGACGCCACCAGCTCTTCCATGCGCCGGTCGACCTCGGCCTTGCTGCGCCCTTCGAGCTTCAGCGGATAGGCGATGTTGTCGATGGTGCGCATCCACGGGAACATCGCCTCGCGGTAGTTCTGGAACACGTAGCCGATCTTGGTGTCCTTGCGCTGCTTGCCGTCGAACAGGATCTCGCCCGAATCGATGGGAATGAGCCCCGCGATCATGTTGATGAGCGTGGACTTGCCGCAGCCGTTGGGACCGAACACCGAGACGATCGCGTGCTTCGGGATGTCGAGATCGAAGTTCTCGTACAGCGGCCAGCCCGCGAAGTACTTGGTGAGCCCACGGATCGTGATGTGCGTGCCTGCCGGGCCGGGCCTGAAGGCGGGCTTCGGAACGTCGGCGTACACCGGGCCGTTGATGACGATGTCCTGCGTGACTTTCATCTTCCGCTCCAGTGCACGATGCGGCGTTCTGCAATAAGGAAGAGGATGTTGAGCGCGTAGCCCAATGCACCCGCCGCAAGAATCGCCGCGTACATGCTCTTCACGTTGAGCACCTGCTGCGCATCGATGATCCGGTGGCCCAGCCCCGTGTCGGAGCCGATGAACATCTCGGCCACGATGACGATCACCAGCGCCATCGACACCGCCGAGCGCAGGCCCACGAAGCTGGGCTGCAGGCTTTCCCACACGAGCACGTCCTTGAAGATCTGCCAGCGCGAGGCGCCCATGACGCGTGCCGCCATCACGCGCTGCTTGCGGGCGTTGATGACGCCGTAGGCGCTGTTGAACACCACGATGAGCAGCGCGCCGAAGGCCGCGATGGCGACCTTGTTGACGTCGCTCACGCCGAAGATCAGCAGGAACAGCGGAATGAGCGCCGACGACGGCGTGGAGCGGAAGAAGTCGATCAGGAACTCCACGCTGCGGTACGCCTTCTCGTTGCTGCCGAGCAGCACTCCCAGCGGCACGCCGACGAACGCCGCGATGACGAAGGCCTGCACGGTGCGCCACACGGTCATGGCGAAGTCGGTGAGCAGCGGGCCGCCAGCCAGGCCGGTGATGAGCGCTGCGATGGTGTCGGCGGGCGTAGGCAGCAGGATCGGCTTGATGAAGCCGAGCCGCACCACCAGGTCCCACACGATGAACAGCGCCACCGGGCCGATGAAGGGCAGCATGCGGTCGCGCAACGGCGGCTTCGGTGCCGCGGTGGCCGCACTTGCCGGCGGGGTCCACGGCGCGGCCGTGGTCGTGCTTGCTTCGGCCATGGTCGTCAGGCCTTGTAGAGCAGGGTATCCACCGCGACCTTCTTCTCGAAGATGCCTTTCTCGGTGAACAGGTCGTAGAACTTCTGGAAGTACGCGACGTCGCTGGGCTTGAACTCGTTGTAGAGCATGTACGACGCGAGCGGCACCTCGGCCGTGAGCTTGCCTTCGATGGCGGTGTAGCCCTTCATGAACTGCCGTGCCTCGTCGGGCTTGGTGCGCACCAGTTCCACGCCGCGTGCGTAGGCGGCGATGTACTTCTTCGCGATCTCGGGGTTCTTCTTGATGAACTCGCTGGTGAGGCTGGCCGCGCCGCCGTGCCAGGGCGCCATCGGGTCGCCGAGGATGTATTTGGCGACCACGCCGGCCTCGACGACGCGCGTGGTGCCGTTCATGCGGCCCACCGTGCCGGTGGGCTCCAGCGTGTAGCAGGCGTCGACCTGGCCCGCGACCAGCGCGGCCACGTGCTGGCCGATGGGCAGCTCGCTCACGGTCGCGCCCTTGGCGCCCGCGCGCTCGAGCATGGTCTTGCACAGCGTGACGTTCTGGATGCCGGGGCCCGAGGCCACCTTCTTGCCGGCCAGCTCGGCCACGCTCTTCACGGGGCTGTCCTTGGCGACGATGAATTCGTCGAGCACGTACTTCGCGTTGCTCGGGTTGGTGCAGAAGATCTTGAACAGGCCGGGCTGCGCGATCTCGCCGATGGCGAGGTTGGCCGAGCCGGTGCCGTTGGCGCTGCCGTCGCAGCGGCCGGCGAGCATGCCTTCCATCACCTGCTGCGCGCCGGCGAACTTCAGCGGCTCCACGTCGAGGCCGGCCTCCTTGAAGTAGCCCTTGTCGACCGCCGCGAAGAACGGCAGGCCCGCGGCCACCGGCCAGAAGCCGATGCGCAGCTTCGTCGCCGCGCCCTGCGCGCGCACGATGGCGGGCGCGGCCAGCACGGCCAGGCCAGCGGCGCCGGCCTGCAGCAGTTGGCGTCGTTGGCGAGCGGCGGGAGAGTTTTCTTGAATGCTCATCGGAACTCCTGATCAGTTGGAACTCGGGGTGGCCAGGCTCGCGACGTAGGCGCGCCAGCCGCCGTGATGGGTCACGTCCTGCGCGCCGGCCAGCGCATGGCCTTCGCAGATGAAGCCCTTCACCCAGCTGCCGTCGGCCAGCTCGACGCTGCCCAGCCCCAGCGGCGACGGGATGAGCGCGAGAAAGCTGCCGACCTGGGCGAGCGGCACGGCCCACACCTCGAGCGCGATGGCGGCACCGCCTTCGTCTGCCCCGGCGGCCACGCGCCGCAGCCCGGGCTTGGGGGGCACCGTGCCCGGCAATGCATGCAGCCGGTAGAAGGGCGAAGTCGTTGTGGCGCGCAGCAGCGTCGCGCCGCGCTCGGTGAGCTGGCCGTTGAGCGGCATGCCCGACAGATGCGCGCCGACCACCGCGATGGGCAGCAGGCCGGCGCCCGGCGCGGCGAGCCCCGGAATGGCGCGCGGTGCGGGCAGCGGCTCGCCGGTCGCGCCCTGCGCGAGGCCGGTCGCGTGGTGATAGCGCTGGCCCAGTTCGGCCAGTGCGAGATCGCTGCCGCAGGGGCCGATCAGCGTGATGCCGAAAGGCAGGCCGTCCGCGCGCAGGCTGCTGGGCACAGAGAGCGCGGCGTAGTCGAGCAGGTTGACGAAGTTGGTGTACGCGCCGAGGTTGCGGTTGAGCACGACCGGGTCGGCACGCATCTGCTCGCGGGTGTAATGCGTGGGCGCGGTGGGCACGAGCAGCACGTCGATGTCGCGCCAAATCGGCTCGACCTTCTGCGCGATGGCGCGCAGCCGTGCCTGGGCCTCGAACACGTCGGCGGCGTCGTATTGGCGCCCGCTCTCGAGGATGCCGCGCACGGGCTCGATCACGTCGTCGGCGTGCGCGTCGAAGAATTCGCGCACCGCGGCGTAGCGCTCGGCGACCAGCGCGCTTTCGTAGAGCATCCCGGCGGCTTCGGCGAGCGGCGCGTAGGCGATGGTGACGGGCGTGCCGCCCATGGCGAGCAGCCGCGCGACCGCTTCGCCGAATGCCTGTTCGGCGGCGGCGTCGCCGAAGAAGCTCAGCCTGTCGGGCACGCCGAAGCGGAAGCGCGCTGGCAGCGGTTCGCGGCGCAGGTCGATGTCGCGCGAGTACGGGTCGCGCGCGTCGTGGCCCGCGGCGGCGAGCAGCACGTCGACCGCCGTGGCGACGGTGCGCGCGAAGATGGAGACGCAGTCGGCGCTCTGCGCCGCGGGCACCACGCCGAAGGCGCTCAGCAGGCCGCGCGAAGGCTTGAGACCGACGATGTTGTTGAGCCCGGCCGGCACGCGGCCCGAGCCGGCGGTGTCGGTGCCGAACGCGAAGTCGACCTCGCCGCTCGCCACCACGTAGGCCGAGCCCGAACTGGAGCCGCCCGACACGTAGCGCGCGTCGAAGGCGTTGGGCACCTCGCCATAAGGAGAGCGGGTGCCGTTCAGGCCGCAGGCGAACTGGTCGAGGTTGGTCTTGCCGGCCAGCAATGCACCGGCTTCGAGCAGGCGCTGCACCACGGCCGCATGCGCCGCGGGCAGGCGCTCGAAGGCCGGACAGGCGGCCGTGGTGGGCACGCCGGCCACGTCGATGTTGTCCTTGACCGCGAAGCGCAGCCCGGCGAGCGGCAGGGCGAAATCCAGCGCCCCCGCGGCCTGCGCGTGCGCCACGGGCGAGGCGAACCTGGCAATCCAGGCCGCTTCGGACGATCCGCTCTTCGGGTTTTCTTCATGCACCATCTTCAGGCATCCAAACATGTACACATGTTGTGATGCAAGCGGCGTGCCAGTGACCGCCGGCGCGACGCGATGCGATGCGACTCACGCGCGGCGCGCGTCAGTCAGAAAAACAGAATGGGGAGTGGAGTTTTCGCGAAACACCGCGGAACCGGCTTTGCCGGGCCGCAGGTGTTGCCCCCGGCAGGGGGAAGGCGTGCGCGACACGAAGTGCGCGCAGCCTGGGGGCGAGCTATTTCTTTGCTTCGCGGTACAGCTTCTCGACCTTCGGCAGGTTCGACTCGAGCTTCGCGATGCGGTCAGGTCCGCTGGGGTGCGTCGAGAGGAAGCTCAGGCCGCCCTGGTTCTTCGAAGCCGTGGCCATCTTCTTCCACAGCGACACCGACGCCTGCGGGTCGTAGCCCGCGCGCGCCGCCAGTTCGAGCCCCACGAGGTCGGCCTCGGACTCGTCGCTGCGACTGAACTTGAGCGTGATGAGCTGCGTGCCGGCACGCGCGGCCAGGTCGCCCACCTGCCCCCATCCGAGCAGTTGCGCGCCGATGGAGAGCGCCGCGCCGGTGCCCGCGCTCTTGGCCATGCGGGCGCGTGCGTGTTCGCGCAGCGCGTGGGCCATCTCGTGGCCCATCACCATCGCGACCTCGTCGTCGGTGAGCTTGAGCTGGTCGAGGATGCCGGTGAAGAAGGCGATCTTGCCGCCGGGCATGCAGAAGGCATTGATCTGCTTGCTGCCGATGAGGTTGACCTCCCACTTCCAGTCGCGGGCGCGCGAATTCCACGGCGTGGCGAAAGGAACGAGGCGCCTGGCGATGGTGCGCAGGCGCTGCAGCTGCGGATTGCTCTCGCCCGCCAGCGCCCCCTTGGCGCGCGCCTGCTCGAGCAGCTGGCCGTACTGCTGCACGCCGGCCGCCTCGATCTGCTCGACCGGCACGATGTTGCGCGCCACCGAAGGCTTGCCCACCTCGACCTGCGCCAGGGCCGGCTTCGCGAGGACCGCACCGGCGGCGGCCAGCAGGAAGGCCCGCCGGGGATTCCAGGCGGAAGCTGCGGAAGGAGCCGCAAGGGCGGAAACGGGGCGATCGCATCGTGTGCACATAGGAGCGGGATGATAGGAACAAATGAAGACAAGAAGGCGGGAAGCCCGGGGCCTTGCTCATGGACAATCCGGGGCACATGTCCGCCTCGCCCGCAGAAACCCCCACGCCCCCCTCACCGCCCTGGCGCGACGCGCTGAAGGTCTACCTGGAACCCGCCACCCTGCGCATGCTGGCGCTGGGCTTCTCGGCGGGGCTGCCGCTGCTGCTGGTGCTGGGCACGCTGAGCTTCCGGCTGCGCGAGGCGGGCATCGACCGCACCACCATCGGCTACCTGAGCTGGGTCGGGCTGGCCTACGGCTTCAAGTGGGTCTGGGCGCCGCTGGTCGACCGGCTGCCGCTGCCGCCGCTCACCACCTTGCTGGGCCGCCGGCGCGGCTGGCTGCTGCTGGCGCAATGCATGGTCATCGCCGGGCTGGCGGGCATGGCGGTCAACGATCCGCGCCACGGGCTCACGCCGCTGGTCTGGTGTGCGCTGCTGGTGGCCTTCGGCTCGGCCACGCAGGACATCGCGCTGGACGCCTTCCGCATCGAATCGGCCGAGGCGCGCAAGCAGGCCGCGCTGGCCGCCGCCTACCAGACAGGCTACCGGCTCGCGATGATCTGGGCCGGTGCCGGCGTGCTGTGGGTCGCGGCTTGGGCCGAGGTGGCGCCCGCCGTGGCGGCCACGGGCGCCGCCGCCTACCAGAACGGCGCCTGGAAGACGGCCTACCTGGTCATGGCGGCCTCGATGGCCGTCGGCGTGGTCACGGTGCTGCTCTCGCCCGAGCCGGTGCCGGGAGCCCTGCCCAAGGCCCGCAGCGCCGCCGAATGGCTGCGCAACGTGCTGGTCGAGCCCTTCGCCGACTTCATCCGCCGCTACAAGTGGCAGGCGGTGCTGATCCTTTCGCTGATCGCCATCTACCGCATCAGCGACGTGGTGATGGGCATCATGGCCAACCCCTTCTACGTGGACATGGGCTTCACCAAGGACCAGGTGGCCTCGGTCAGCAAGATCTACGGCGTGATCATGACGCTGGTGGGCGCCTTCGTCGGCGGCGTGCTGTCGATGCGCCTGGGCGTGATGCGCGTGCTGATGCTGGGCGCGGTGCTCAGCGCCGCCAGCAACCTGCTCTTCGCCTGGCTGGCCACCCGCGGGCACGACCTGACGGCGCTGATCGCGGTGGTGTCGGCCGACAACCTGGCCGGCGGCATCGCCTCGGCGGCCTTCATCGCCTACCTGTCGAGCCTCACGAACATCAGCTACTCGGCCACGCAATACGCCCTGTTCAGCTCGCTGATGCTGCTGCTGCCGAAGTTCCTGGCCGGCTATTCGGGCGCCTTCGTCGACGCCTACGGCTACAGCAGCTTCTTCGTCGGCACCGCGCTGCTGGGCGCGCCGGTGCTGGTGCTGGTGGCGCTGGCCTCGCGGCTGACGACCACAAGCCCCCAGGGCCGTCAATAGGGGTCTACAGGGCCTGCGCCTTATAGGAAACGGCCGACGCTGCACGGGCCGCGCAACTGGTAGGCTGTACCGGTATACATTCGTTTCTTTCAATATCCTTTCTCCGCCGCGCCCTTTCAGGTTTTCCTTTCCGCGCGCCCATCGTCTGCCTGACCGACAGCCCAACACCTCCAAGATCGTGCCGTCCCGAATTTCTCCTCTTCAAATAAGTGCCTACACGGCCACCTGCGCCGTCGGTGTCGGCAAGGAAGCGCTGGCCGACGCTCTGGCGCAGTCGCGCAGCGGGCTGCGCGCCAACGACTTCGGCGACGCGCCGCTGCCCACCTGGATCGGCCGTGTCGAAGGGGTCGAGGACGTCCGGCTGCCCGAGCCGCTCGCGCAATGGGACTGCCGCAACAACCGGCTCGCCTGGATGGGCCTGCAGGCCGACGGCTTCGTCGAGGCGGTGGCCGCGGCGCGCGAGAAGTACGGCGCATCGCGCATCGCGCTGGTGCTGGGCACCTCCACCGCCAGCATCGGCGAGACCGAGCTGGCCTACACCCGGCTCGATGCGCAGGGCATGTTCCCGCCCGAGCAGCGCCGCGCCGCGGTGCACACGCCGCATTCGCTGGCCATGTTCGCGCAGCAGCTGCTGGGCATCAGCGGCCCGAGCGAGACCATCTCCACCGCCTGCTCGTCGAGCGCCAAGGTGTTCGCCTCGGCGGAGCGGCTCATTCGCCTGGGCCTGGCCGACGCGGCCGTGGTCGGCGGGGCCGACACGCTGTGCGGCAGTGTGCTGTTCGGCTTCAACTCGCTCGAACTGGTGTCGAGCGAGCCGTGCCGGCCCTTCGACGCCGCACGCAAGGGCATCAGCCTGGGCGAGGCAGCGGGCTTCGCGCTGGTCGAGCGCGTGCAGACGGGCACCGATGCCGCGCCGCTGCACCTGCTGGGCTACGGCGAAGCCAGCGACGCGCACCACATGTCGACGCCGCACCCCGAGGGCCTGGGCGCCGAGCGCGCGCTCGACGAGGCACTGGCGCGCGCGGGCCTCGCCCCCGAGGCCATCGACTACATCAACATGCACGGCACCGCGAGCCAGAAGAACGACGAGGTCGAAGGCGCGCTGGTGGCGCGCCGCTTCCCGGCACGCACGCACGCCAGCTCGACCAAGGGCTTCATGGGCCACACGCTGGGCGCGGCGGGCATCGTCGAGGCCGTCATCAGCCTGCTGGCCATCGAGCGCGGCCTGATGCCGGGCACCGTCAACACCCACACGCTGGACGAAGGCTTCGGCCCGCAGATCCGGCTCGAGCCCGCGCGCGGCGAGGTGCGCTACGCGCTGAGCAACTCCTTCGGCTTCGGCGGCAACAACTGCTCGCTGGTCTTCGGCAAGGCGGCATGAACGACATGAACCAGGCCGCCCCCAAGCCCCCCACCCTCTACATCGAAGGCCCGGCCTTCTGGACTCCCACTCTGCCCGGCTGGGACGCCGCGCGCGCCGCCTTCCGCGGCGAAGGCGCGCTGGCCGATCCGCCCGCGAAACGCCCGTCGCCGCAGGTGCTGGCCCCGGCCGAGCGCCGCCGCGCGCCCGACACCGTGGCGCTGGCGCTCGAGGTGGCCGCGGCCGCCCTCGCCGGCTCGGGCCGCAACGCGGCCGATGTGCCCTGCGTGTTCACGTCGGCGCACGGCGACCTGTCGATCAACGACTACATGTGCAGCACGCTCGCGAGCGATCCGAAGGGCCTGTCGCCCACCAAGTTCCACAACTCGGTGCACAACGCGGCCGTGGGCTACTGGACCATCGGCACCGGCTGCATGGCGGCCAGCAACGCGGTCTCCGCCTACGAGCACAGCTTCGCGTCGGGCCTGCTGGAGGCCGCGGTGCAATCCGCCTGCGACCAGGAACCGGTGCTGCTGGTGGGCTACGACGCCCCCACGGTAGGCGCGCTGACGTCCGTCACCGACAGCCGCGGCCTGCTCGCGGTGGCGCTGGTGATCGCGAGCGAGCCGAGCGAGCGCACCGTCGCGGCGCTCGACTGGTCGCTGGTCAGCGAAGACGGCACGGCTGCTGCAGCCACGCCGCCGCGCTCCGAAGCCGCGAAGTCGCTGGCCGAGATCAACCCCATGGCCGCGTCGCTGGGGCTTTTCGAATCGCTGGCACATCTCGATGACGGCAATGTCGGCGGCGCGGGCTCGCCGGTCGACCTGCCGCTTTCCGCGTCCCTGTCGCTGCGGCTGCAGTTGCGGCCGCTCGCGCGGGACTGAGCCCACGGCCACTGCGGCCGGCGCTATGCTTTTCGCAGCATCGCCGGTTGACAGGGGTTGCCGAGGTTTACCCAACTTTACGGAGCGTTCAAGCCCTCTTGCTCCCGGTGGACGACCATGAAGCGCATGAGCACCCCCCAACTCCTGATGATCGAAGACGACGCCCGCCTGGCGCAGATGGTGGGCGAATACCTGACGCAGTCGGGCTTCGCGTTCAATCATGCCGGCGACGGCGCCGCCGGGCTCGAGCAGCTGCAGCAGCACGCGCCCGACCTGGTGATCCTCGACCTGATGCTGCCCGACACCGACGGCCTCGAGATCTGCCGCCGCATCCGCGCGCTGCCCGGCCCGCTGTCGAAGGTGTCGGTGCTGATGCTCACCGCCAAGGGCGACCCCATGGACCGCATCATCGGCCTGGAGATCGGCGCCGACGACTACCTGCCCAAGCCCTTCGAGCCGCGCGAGCTGCTGGCGCGCATCCGCGCCGTGCTGCGCCGCCGCTCCGAGAGCGCCACCGAGACCGAGGCTTCGTCGGTGATGCGCTTCGGCACGCTGGAGATCGACCGCAACGCGCGCACCGTGTCCGTGGGCGGCGCGATCGCAGACCTCACCTCCTACCAGTTCGACCTGCTGACGGCGATGGCCGAGCGCGCGGGCCGCGTGCTCACGCGCGACCAGATCATGGAAGCCGTGCGCGGCCGCGAGCTGGAAGCCTTCGACCGCTCCATCGACGTGCACATGGGCCGCATCCGCGCCGCCATCGAAGTCGACGCGAAGAACCCCAAGCGCATCCTTACCGTGCGCGGCGTGGGCTACGTCTTCGCCAAGCAGCAAGACTAGAAATGTCTGCCCCCCGGCTTTTCACTCGCTTCGCTCCGTGTAATGCGCCCTCCCCCGAGGGGGAGGCGCGGCTCGCCTTGGGGCGGCCCGGCGGCGGCCGCATCGCAACAACATGCTGAATCTCTATTCGCGCCATCTCTACGTCCGCATCTGGCTCGCGGTGGTGGGCGGCGTCGTGATCCTCACGCTGATGGCCAACTGGATCGTGCGCGAGGCCGCCGAGGCCGAGCGCGAGCGGCTGGCGCCGGTGCCGCGCAACGTGGTGGTGCTGGACGCGCAGGACAAGCCGATCGGCGCGGGCACCGCCCTGCGCGTGCCGGGCCAGGGCCTGGAGTTCGACGTGACGCTCAGCGACGGCAAGGCCATCACGCTGCGCGTGGCGCCGCGCGAGCGGCCCACCGGCACCGGCGGCTTCGCGCCGTGGCGCACGCCCTTCGGCCTGGGCTGGATGATCGCGCTGGTGGGCGTGGCGGTGGCGCTGGGGGTGTACCCGATCGTGCGGCGCATCACGCAGCGGCTGGAATCGCTGCAGCGCGGCGTGCAGCGCTGGGGCGAAGGCGATCTCTCGGTGCGCGTGACAGAAGAAGGGCAGGACGAAGTGGCTGATCTATCCAAACGATTCAACGCGTCGGCCGAACGCATCGAGCAGCTGGTGCGTTCGCACAAGTCGCTGCTGGCCAACGCCTCGCACGAGCTGCGCTCGCCGCTCACCCGCATCCGCATGGGCCTGGAGCTGATGGGCGAGCACCCGAGCCAGTCGGCGCGCGAGGAGATCTCGCGCAACATCGGCGAGCTCGACCAGCTCATCGACGAGATCCTGCTGGCCAGCCGTCTCGACGCCAGCGAGGCCGACATGGGCACCATCGAGCCGGTCGACCTGACCGGCCTGGCGGCCGAGGAATGCTCGCAGGTCAACGCCGAGCTCGACCTTGCCGACGGCACCGACAACACAACGCTCACCGTGCCGGGCGTGTCGCGCCTGCTGCGCCGGGCGATCCGAAACCTGCTGGAGAACGCGCGCCGCTACGGCGCCGGCGAGATCGCGGTGGAACTGGGCAGCGCCAACGGCTATGCCACCGTGCGCGTGAACGACCGGGGCCCGGGCGTGCCGCCCGCCCTGCGCGAACGCATCTTCGAGCCCTTCTACCGCCTGCCCGGCGCCAGCGAGCGCAACGGCGGCGTGGGCCTGGGACTGGCGCTGGTGAAGTCGATCGCCGAGCGGCACGGCGGCAGCGTGCGCTGCGAAGACCGCCCCGGTGGCGGTGCCAGCTTCGTGATCCGCCTGCCAGCGGCCGCGCGCAGCCACTGACACTGCCCCCGTCCCGGCAGTTCGCGGGGATGCCGCGGAACCGGCTTTGCCGGGCCGGAGGCATCGCCCCCGGCGAGGGGGTTGGCGAAGCGACACGAAGTGCGCGAAGCCTGGGGAGAAGTCAGGTCAGCTCCAAGATGGCCACCTAAAATCCCGCCCCTATGCAGAGATCGCACATCGTTCGGCCCGCGGCCATGTTCTGGGGGCTGGTGGTGTTCATGCCGGTCGGCGTCACCTATCTTTCGGCCATCCTGCTGCTGCTCACCATGCTGGTGGCCGGCGGCCTGGGCGAGCGCTATGCGCGGCTGCGCGCCAACCCGCTGTGGTGGCCGGCGATGGCCTACTTCGCCTGGACCCTCATCGTGCTGGCCATCGGGCCGCACTACCCCGAGACCGGCTCCAATCTGTTCCACGGCATCCGCATCGGCCTCACGATGCTGATGGCGATGGCGCTCACGCGCGAGGAAGCGATCTGGGCGCTGCGCGGCTTCCTGCTGGTGGCGGTGCTGAACATCGTGCTGGTCGTCGTCTTCTACGCGGTCGGCGGCTTCAACATCTGGTCGCCGTTGCGCGCGGTGGTGATGGAGGTGGGCAACAAATCGATCAGCAACGCGCTGCTGTTCAGCGTGGTGGCTTCCACCGCCGCGGTGTGGGGCATCGCGCAGATCGCCGCACACAGGCCGCTGCGCGCCATTCCGGCCTTCGTGCTGCTGCTCGGCCTGGGCCTGGTGGTGGCGCTGCCGCTGACCTCGCGCACCTCGGTGCTCGCGCTGCTGCTGGTGATTCCGGTGGTGTGCATCCACCAGTGGCGCAGCCACCTGAAGATGCTGGTGGGCGCGCTGGTGCTGGGTGCCGTGGTGATGGGCGCCGGGCTCTACCAGCTGCCGCAGCTGCAGCACAAGGTCGAAGTAGGCGTGCAGGAAATCGAGGAGGCGCAGGCCGGCGCGGTCTTCAAGGGCAGCTGGGCCATCCGCTACTACATGTACCGCGACACCGGCCTCATGATTGCCGACCGCCCGTTCACCGGCTGGGGCATCGGCGGCTGGACCGACCAGTGGCACAAGCGCGGCCCGGCCCTGCTCGCCGACTCGAACATGCCGCACAACGACTTCCTGTGGGTCGGCGCGCAGGGCGGCCTTCCCGCCCTGCTGAGCCTGCTCCTCATCATGGTCGCCGCCGTCTGGCAGGCATGGAAGCGGCCCGACATCGCCGGCCGCTATGCGCTGGCGGCGACGCTGATCGCGCTGATCGCCTCGAGCGTGAACTCGGCCATGCGCGATGCGCAGATCGGCCTGGCGCTGCTCTTCATCTCGATGGTCTACCTGCGGCTCGCGCAGGAGAAGAATGACCCGGCTCCGTGGCGCGGCCTGCTGCCCTCGCGCTTGAAGAGCCTGGAGAGCCTGGAAAAAGACCCCGCCCGCCCGGCTGCCTGAAGAGGCATCGGACGACCGGGGCCGGTCGGTTCAGCGGCTTATCAGTGCCGCGACGACACCACTTCGCCGGCCTTCAGCCGGTACACCGTGCCGCAATACGGGCACTTGGCCTCGCCGGTGCGCGCCACGTCGAGGTAGACCTTCGGGTGGCTGTTCCAGAGCTTCATGTCGGCCTTGGGACTGGGGCAGAACACGCCGCCCTGATGATTGAGCTCCTTGGCCAGGAGTTCGACTACTGCATTGGTGGACATGGGTTCTCTTCTTCTCAGACTTTCGTGAGCCAGTGTGCGTACTTGGGATTCTTGCCGTTCACGATGTCGAAGAAGGCAGCCTGGATCTTCTCGGTGATCGGGCCGCGCGCCCCGCCGTCGCCGCGGTTGCCGATCTCGACGCGGTCGAGTTCGCGGATGGGCGTGACTTCCGCTGCGGTGCCGGTGAAGAAGGCTTCGTCGGCGACGTAGACCTCGTCGCGCGTGATGCGCTTCTGCACCAGTTCGAGGCCCAGGTCCTTGCACACGTGCAGGATGGTGTTGCGGGTGATGCCGTTGAGCGCGCCGGCCGACAGGTCGGGCGTGTAGACCACGCCGCCCTTGACCACGAAGATGTTCTCGCCCGCGCCTTCCGACACGAAACCGCTCGCGTCGAGCAGCAGCGCCTCGTCGTAGCCGTCGTCCAGCGCTTCCATGTTGGCCAGGATCGAGTTGGTGTAGTTGCTCACCGTCTTGGCCTGCGTCATCGTGATGTTGACGTGGTGGCGGGTGTAGCTGGAGGTCTTCACGCGGATGCCGCGCTTCATGCCCTCTTCACCCAGGTAGGCGCCCCAGGACCAGGCCGCGACCATGGCGTGCACCTTGTTGCCCTTGGGGCTCACGCCCAGCTTCTCGGAGCCGATCCAGATCAGCGGGCGCAGGTAGCAGCTCTCGAGCTTGTTCTCGCGCACCACCTGCTTCTGGGCCTCGTTGAGCTGTTCCTGCGTGAAGGGGATCTTCATGCGCAGGATCTTGGCGCTGTTGAACAGGCGCTCGGTGTGCTCCGCCAGGCGGAAGATCGCAGTGCTGCCGTCGGCCGTCTTGTAGGCGCGCACGCCCTCGAAGGCGCCGCAGCCGTAGTGCAGCGTGTGGCTCAGCACGTGGATCTTGGCGTCGCGCCAGTCCACGAGTTCGCCGTCCATCCAGATCTTGCCGTCACGGTCGTCCAGCGAGGGGGGGATCGAGCTCATTTCCTGATTCCTTTGTTTGGGAAGCGGTGTGGGGGTAGTGCGACGAAGGAGGGAAGTCGCAAAAGCTTGCGATTTTACGGCGGCGGAGTTTCCGGGGTGCCCGACAATGGCCGGCTGTCCAAACCGTTGGAAAAAGGGTTTCCGTGTCCGTATTCAAGAACGTCATCGTCTATCGCATCGAACCCGCCTGGTCCCAGACACTGGCCGAGGCGGAGGAAGGGCTCGGCAAGCAGCGCTTCGAGCCCTGCGGCCCCTCGCAGGAAAAGTCCGCCGGCTGGATCGAGCCGCGCGGCGAGGCCAACGGCCCGCTGGTGGAGTCCATCGACGGCCAGTGGCTGGTCGAATACATGATCGAGAGCAAGCAGGTCCCCGGCTCGGTGGTGCGCCGCAAGGTCGACGAGCGCTGCGCCCAGATCGAGGCCACCACCGGCCGCAAGCCCGGCAAGAAGGAAAAGAAGGAGCTCAAGGAAGACATCACGCTCGAACTGCTGCCCATGGCCTTCACGCGCAGCGCCCGCGTCGCGGTGTGGATCGACAAGGCCGAGAACCGCCTGGTGATCAACACCGGCAACGCCTCGCGCGCCGACGAAGTGGTCACCAGCCTCGTGAAGTCGCTCGACGGCTTCGCCGTGGCCCTCATCAACACCCAGATCGAGCCCGCCGCGGCCATGGCCAACTGGCTGCTTACGCAGGAGCCGCCGGCCGGCTTCACCATCGACCGCGAGTGCGAGCTCAAGGCGGGCGACGACTCCAAGGCCGTGGTGCGCTACGCCAAGCACCCGCTGGACATCGACGAGGTGAAGCAGCACATCACCGACGGCAAGCGCCCCACCCGCCTCGCGCTGACCTGGGACGACCGCGTGTCCTTCGAGCTCACGCACGGCCTGCTGATCCGCAAGATCGCCTTCCTCGAAGGCACGGGCGACGGCGCGGCCGGCGGCAAGAAGGAAGACAACTTCGACGCCGACGTGGCCATCGCCACGGGCGAGCTGGGCCAGCTGGTGCCCGCGCTGCTCGACGCGCTGGGCGGCGAGGCGGCCTTCTCGGCGGCGGCGCCTGACGAAGCGCCGAAGCCTGCTGCAGCCGCGCCCACGACGACCGTGCCGGCCGATGCGCCCGAGGAAGAAGACGCGCCGTTCTAGGCCTCAGGTCAGGGCGCGCCGAAGACGTGAAGAAACCGTCGCGAGCAGCCCGAGCTCGCATCGAGGACCGGAACCGTACTCGCGTACGGTGAGGACCGCAGGTGCAAGATCGGGTTGCGCAGCAGGTTTGTTCACGTCTTCGCCAGGTAGGTCTGCGCCAGGCGAACCCAGCAGGCGGCACCCAGCGGCAGCACCTGGTCGTTGAAGTCGTAGCCGGGGTTGTGCACCATGCAGCCGCCGAACTCGCCCTCCCCGTTGCCGAGCAGCAGATAGCAGCCCGGCAGCTCGGAGAGCATCCAGGCGAAGTCCTCGCTGCCCGAGAAGCCCTTGGGCGCCTGCCTGACGACGTTCTCCTCGCCCACCAGCTCGGCGCATACCTGCGCGGCCAGCTCGGTCTCGGCCGCGGTGTTGACCACCGGCGGCACGAGCTGGCGGTAGTCGATCTCGGCTTCCACGCCGTGCGCCTGCGCGGTGAGGCTCACGATCTCGCGGATGCGCTGCTCGACCAGCGCGCGCGTCTCGGGCCGGGCCGCGCGCACGTTCAGCCCCAGCGACACCGACTGCGGAATCACGTTGTGCGTGGCGCCGCCGCGGATGAAGCCGACCGACACCACCGCCGTGTCGTCGGGCGCCACGTTGCGCGCCACCACCGTCTGCAGGGCCGTCACCACCGCCGCGGCGGCCGCGACCGGATCGCGCGCGCGGTGCGGCATGGCGCCGTGCCCGCCCACGCCCTTGATGGTGACGTCGGCCACGTCGGACGACAGCGTGACCGGGCCTTCGATCGCCATCATCGTGCCCACCGGCACGCCCGGCGCGTTGTGCAGCGCGTACACCGCATCGCAGGGGAAGCGTTCGAACAGGCCGTCCTCGATCATCGCGCGCGCGCCGCAGAGGTTCTCTTCGTCGGGCTGGAAGATCAGGTTCAGCGTGCCGTCGAAGTCACGCGCCGTCGCCAGCGCCTTGGCCGCCGCCAGCAGGATGGCCGTGTGGCCGTCGTGCCCGCAGGCATGCATGCGGCCTTGGTTGCGGCTCGCGTACGGCAGGCCGGTGGCCTCGACTATGGGCAGCGCGTCCATGTCGGCGCGGATGCCCAGGCGGCGCGTGCCGCTGCCGAGCTTGAGCTGCGCCACGATGCCGGTGCGGCCGATGCCGGTGTGCACCTCGTAGCCCCAGCTGCGCAGCAGGTTGGCGACCAGCTCGCTGGTGGCACTCACCTCGAAGCCGAGTTCGGGGTTGGCGTGGATCTGCCTGCGGATGTCGACGAAGGCCTGCGTGTCGACGTCGGCCTGCGGCAGCAGGCGAGAAAGAAGCTTGGTGGTCTGGGGGCTGAGTTCGCGGGTCATGTGAAGGAGGTCGTCGGATGGGGATTCGATGGTCAGCCGGCCTTGCGCTCGCGCAGGCTCAGCAGCGCGCCGAGGCTCAGCAGCCCGCAGGCCATCATGTAGAAGGCCGGCGAGAGCGGGTTGTCGGTCTTCGCGAGCAGCCAGGTGACGATGAACTGCGAGGAGCCGCCGAAGATGGTCACGCCCACGCTGTAGATCACCGAGATGCCGCTGGCGCGCACGCCGGCCGGCAGCATTTCGAGCAGCATCAGGAACATCGGCGTGGTGCCGATGTTCACGCTCGCGGTGAGCAGCGCCGACAGCGCCAGCACCAGCGGCACGCTCGGGTAGTGGCTGATGAGCCAGAACACCGGGCCCACGGCGACGACGCTGAAGAGCAGCGAGCCGATCACCAGTGGCTTGCGGTTCGGCAGCCGGTCGGCCAGCCGCCCCGCCACCAGCGACACCGCGAACAGCGTGATGCCCGTGACGCAGCCCGACAGCAGCGAGAGCGAAGGCGGCATGTGCAGCACGCGGATCATGTACGTGGGCATGAAGAACACCACGAGGTACATCGTCGCCGTGCCGGCGGTGGTGGCGAGAATGCCCTTGAGCACCAGGCCGCCATGGTTGCGCAGCAGCCGGCCGATGGGGCTGGACTCGTGGCTCTCGGCAACGTGCGTTTCCTCGAGGTGCGCGCGGATGTAGAGGCCCACCGGCGCGATCAGCAGCCCGAGCAGGAACGGCAGCCGCCAGCCCCAGCTCTCCAGCGAGGCCTGCGGCAGCGCGGCATACAGCGCTGCGCCGGTGAGCGCGCCCAGCAGCGCCGACACGCCCTGGCTCGCGAGCTGCCAGCTCACGCGAAAGCCCCGGCCCTTGACGCCGCCCGCCTCCATCAGCATCGACGTGGCAGCGCCCACTTCGCCGCCGAGCGAGAAGCCCTGCAGCAGGCGGCCCGCGAGGATCATCAGCGAGCCGAACACGCCGGCCGACGCGTACGGCGGCGCGAACGCGATGCACAGCGTGCCGAGCACCATGAGGCCGATGGTCAGCGTCATCGCGGCCTTGCGGCCCTTGCGGTCGGCGTAGTTGCCGATGATCACGCCGCCCAGCGGCCGCATCACGAAGCCGATGCCGAAGGTCGCCACCGCGAGCAGCAGCGAGCCGTAGGGGCTGTCGGAAGGGAAGAACAGCTTGCCGATCAGCAGCGAGAAGAAGCTGTAGACGGTGAAGTCGTACATCTCCAGCGCATTGCCCAGCGAGCAGGCGGCGATCAGGCGGAACTGGCTCTGCTTTCCCTTGCCCTGCGCGGCATGGGGCGCATGAGCGGCGGCTGGTGAAGAGCCCCCGATCGGGCTTGCGGGCAATGCGGCTTCGCTCATCTAATGTCACTCCACGTACAGGTTGCGGGGGGCCTCTGCATAACCCTGGGGCCCGTTCGCGGCGGAGTATTCAGGCAAAGCGCTGCGGCGAAGAATCACAAATTTTCATGCTGATAACCAAACGGCATCCCCGTCATAAACAGGCACCGGAAGCCATCGGGACAAGCCCCAAGGCGCATCTTTCCGGCAGATCGGCACCACGATGAAGCTGCAACAGTTGCGCGTCCTGCTGGCGGTGGCGCAGCACGGCAGCATCCACGAGGCCTCGCGCAGCCTGCACACCACGCAGCCTGCGCTGTCGAAGACCATCTCGGAGCTGGAGCGCGAACTCGGCGTGACGCTGATGTCGCGCTCCACCCGCGGCGTGAGCCTCACGGCCTACGGCACGGCGCTGGTCAAGCGCGCGAGCGTGGTCGAGCAGGAGCTGCGGCACGCGCTGGAAGACATCGAGGCGATCCGCGGGCACGACGAGGCGCAGCTCAACATCGGCTTCACCGCCGTGGCGTCGAGCGGGCCGCTGCCCGATGCGATGGCCTCGTTCCGCAAGCGCTTTCCCAACGTGGCGCTGCGCGGCTTCGAACTGCGGCCGCAGCAGATCTTCGAAGGCCTGCGCGAAGGCCGGCTCGACCTGGGGCTGGTCTCCACCTGCAACGGGCCGGGCACCAACGCCTTTCAATGGGAGCCGCTGTTCTCGGTGGCCATGCACCTGTCGGTGCGCACCGGTCATCCGCTGCGGCGCGTGCGCAGGCTGCAGCCGCTGCTGGACGCCGACTGGCTGGTACTCGACCCCATCGACGACGCGGGCAGCCCGCTGGTGAGCACGATGAACATGCACGGGCTTGAGATGCCGAAGCGCATGGTGCAGAGCGCGTCGAACCTGCTGGGCCTGCAGCTGGCCACGCAGACCGACCTGATCAGCATGTGGTCGGATTTCGTGTTCCATGGAGCCGGGCCGCTGCGGCTGCAGCCCCACCTGCTCGAGAAGCTGCCGATTGCCGACGAGCTGCCGGACTTCGACGTGTTCCTGGTCTACCGCTCGGCAGACCTCATGACGCACGTGTGCGCCGAATTCGCGAAGGAGGCGCGCCACCATGCGAAGGCGAATCCGCCCTGGCGGCAGCCCCGGCGCAAGGGGAACGCGGCCTAGGCTGCGGGGCTGTTGCTGCCCTCGTCGTCAGCCGGTGCCTCCGGGCGCGTCATCGTCCAGCTCTGCAGCTTGCCGCCGTTGAAGATCGCATCGACGTACGAGCCGCCGCCGTCGGTCCAGCGGTAGTGCTCGGGCTGCTCGTCCTTGGGCGAGCGCAGTTCGCCGAGGGCGCGCGTCATCGCGATCACGTGCATGAGCGTCACGCCCGGCTTGAGCTTGGCGTTGAGCATCACCGCGCTGGCCACGTAGCCCACGGGCCGTTCGGCTGCGCGCTTGAGCACCTGCATGGCGCGGTTGAAGTGCAGCAGCAGGAACATCACGATCGCGCCGCCGGCCAGGGCGACACCGCCCCATCCGGCCGCGCGCCAGGCCAGCGCCATGACGACGATGGCGCCCAGAGGCAATAGAAAGTTCTTGAAATTCATGGCGCGCATTGTCGCCGCCCCTCGAGTGCCCTTCGAAGTAGCCACCCCGACTACCGCAAGGGGCGAAAAACGGTACTCGGCCTCAAAAGCACTTTGCGTGGGCGCATCGGCTGGCACATTTCGCCGCACGGGCATCTGCCCGGGCCACCGAAAAGCGTATGACCATTCCGCGCTCCGTCACATTCGTTCGTCTCACCCTCGCCGCCACGCTCACGGCCGCCGCGCTCAGCGGCTGCTACGTCGTGCCGCTCGGACAACCCGCTCCCTCGGCGCCGCCTTCGCAGGCCTACGCCGTCGCACCGGGCCCGGTCGCACAGACCTTCGCCGCGCGGCTGTATCCGTCGAACGCCGAAGCCTCGCGCTACGGCGTCGTCGCAGGCACGGTGACCAACGACATGAACGGCCGCGGCCACTTCAACGCGCAGATCGGCGGTGAGCAGTTCCAGGGAGAGGCAACCCGGGTCGCCGGCTCGCGGACCGCCGGCGTGGCGAACGCCACCGGCAGCCGCGGCGGCAACCTGAGTTGCCAGTATTCGATGAACTCGGCCACGTTGGGCAGCGGCCAATGCGTGCTCAACAGCGGACCGGCATTCACGATGCACATAGGGGGATAGGGAGGGTAGGCCCGGCGCGCCACCGCGCGCGCCGGGTCATTTTTTCTCCCGGCATCCCGCTCCGGTGAAAGACCGGGTCAGTCGAGGCGGCGGACCACCTCCATCGCCTCCTCGATGCGATCCACCGCGTGGATCGTCAGCCCCTCGATTTCCTTCGCGCCCTTTCGGGGCGCGTTCGCCTTCGGCACCACCGCGACGCTGAAGCCCAGCTTGGCGGCCTCGCGCAGGCGCTCCTGCCCGCGCGGCGCGGGGCGCACCTCGCCGGCCAGGCCCACTTCGCCGAATGCGATGAAGCCCTTGGGCATCGGCTTGCCGCGCAGGCTGGAGGTGATGGCCAGCATCACGGCCAGGTCGGCCGCGGGCTCGCTGATGCGCACGCCGCCCACCGCGTTCACGAACACGTCCTGGTCCATGCAGGCCACGCCCGCATGGCGATGCAGCACCGCCAGCAGCATCGCGAGGCGGTCGCGGTCCAGGCCCACCGAGAGACGGCGCGGGCTGGGCCCGCCGTTGTCGACCAGCGCCTGGATTTCCACCAGCATCGGCCGCGTGCCTTCGAGCGTGACCAGCACCACGCTGCCCGGCACCGGCTCGGCATGCTGGCTCAGGAAGATCGCGCTCGGGTTGGTCACGCCCTTCAGGCCGCGCTCGGTCATCGCGAACACGCCGATCTCGTTGACCGCGCCGAAGCGGTTCTTGATGGCACGCACGAGGCGGAAGCTCGAATGCGTGTCGCCCTCGAAGTACAGCACCGTGTCGACCATGTGCTCGAGCACGCGCGGACCGGCGAGCGCGCCCTCCTTCGTCACATGCCCCACCAGCACCACGGCCGTACCGCTGGTCTTGGCGAAGCGCGTGAGATGCGCGGCGCATTCGCGCACCTGCGCCACCGAGCCCGGGGCCGAAGTGAGCTGGTCGGAGTAGACGGTCTGGATCGAGTCGATCACCGCGATGGCCGGGCGCGTGGCGTCGAGCGTGGCGATGATCTTCTCGAGCTGGATCTCGGCCAGCACCTGCACCTGCGAATGGTCGAGGCCCAGCCGCCTGGAGCGCAGCGCCACCTGCGAGCCGCTTTCCTCGCCGGTGACGTAGAGCGCGTTCTGCCCGGCGTGCTGCAGCGCATCGACCGCCTGCAGCAGCAGCGTCGACTTGCCGATGCCCGGGTCGCCGCCGATTAGCGTGACGCCGCCCGAGACGATGCCACCGCCCAGCACGCGGTCGAGCTCGTCGATGCCGGTGGGCGTGCGCGCGACGTCGGTCGCCTCGATTTCAGAAAGCGTCGCGAGCTCCGATGCGCCCGCGAGCGATGCGAACTGGGTGCCGAAGCGGTTGTTGGCGGGTCCGCTGCCCGCGCCCGCCACCTGCTCGATGAGCGTGTTCCATGCGCCGCAGCTGGGGCATTTGCCGAGCCACTTCGGGCTGGTGCCGCCGCATTCGCTGCAGACGAAAAGTGTTTTGTCCTTGGCCATCCTTCGAGTTTAGGTGGCCGGACGGGCGAGGCCCCTCAGTCGTTCGCCTGGAAGTTCACCGCCTTCATGATCGCCGCCCAGCGCGCGATGTCCTCGCGCATCGTCTTCAGCAGCGCCTCGGGGCCGTCGCCCACCGGGTACATGCCGTTCTGCAGCAGTTGCTGGCGCACCTCGCGTGAGTTCACGGCGCGCATGAACTCGGCGCGCAGCTGGTCGACCACGGGCTTCGGCGTCTTCAGCGGCGCGTAGTACGCGAACCATGCGGTCGCCACCACGTCCTTCAGGCCGCCCTCGACGAAGGTGGGCACGCTGGGCATCAGCGGCGAGCGCTTCTCGCCGCTGGTGGCGATCACCTTGACGCGGCCACCCGGCACCATCTGCAGCGCGCCGCCGACGGTGTCGAAGTAGACCGGCACGGTGCCGCCCATCACGTCCTGGCGCGCCGGCGTGGAGCCGCGATAGGGCACGTGCACCATCGAAAGCCCCGCCGCGCGGTTGAGCATCTCGCCGAGGAAGTGCGAAGGCGTGCCCGCGCCGTACGACGCGAAGCTCGCGCCGCCCGGCTGCTTTTTCGCCCATGCGATGAACTCGGGTAGCGTGTTGGCCGGCACGTCCTTGTGCACCACCAGCGCGAGCTCGAAGCGCGCCGCGTTGATGATGGGCTGGAAATCCTTGATCGGGTCGTACGACAGGTTCCTGTAGGCGCTCGGGAACATGGTCATCATGCTGGCCGTGCCCAGCAGCAGCGTGCGGCCGTCGGGCGCGGCGGTCTTCACCGCCTCGACCGCGATGCGCCCGGCGGCACCGGAGCGGTTGTCCACGATGAGCGGGCCGAGCGATTCGCGCACTTCCTGTGCGATGGCGCGCGTGAGCACGTCCTGCGTGCCGCCGGCGGGCACGCCGATCAGCACGCGGATGGGGGTTCCCGGCGCGATGGCCGGCTGCGCCTGCACGGTTGCAGCCAGCGGCGCGAGGGCCATGCCGCCGAGCACGGCCAGCGCACGGCGGCGACCTGGCTGGTGCGGGAACTGCGGGTCTGTCGTCATCTGTCTCGTCTCCGTTCTCTTCCGCCGGTGGGGCGCGGTGGATCGCGGCCAATGTAGAGCGCCGACAATTGGTTCATCTAATCAATCATTGCCCGGGCAAACCCTATGCCGATGCACGCACAGCCGCGCACGCTCGACGACCTGCTGCTCTACCGCACCAGCCGGCTGCTGTCGGTGGCGGGCAGCATGGTGATCCGGCTGTGCGAGGGGCGCTTCGGCATCACGCGACGCGAATGGCGGCTCATCGCCACGCTCGCGGGCCATGGCGCGCTGGGTTCGTCGCAACTGGCCGAGCACGCGCAACTCGACCGCGCGCGCACCTCGCGCGCGGTGAGCTCGCTGGTCGACAAGGGCCTGGTCTCGCGCGAGCAGCCCGCCGGCGACCGGCGCCATGTGCGCCTGCGCCTGACCTCGGCGGGCACGAAGCTCCATGCGGAGCTCTATCCGCTGGTCTGCGCGATCAACACCGAACTGCTGGGCGCGCTGGACACCGCCGAGGTCGCGCTGCTCGACGACATGCTGCAGCGCCTGCATGCGCGCGGCGAGGCGATGGTCGCGTCGGCCGACCTGCCCAAGGCCGACCGGCGCCGCCGCGAACCACCCGCCGCGCGCTGAAGCAAGCCGCACGGCTCATCCGTGCATACCCTAGGTTTTGAAATCGATCGAAACAGCCCACTAGGAAAGCTTCGACGATTCATTTAACATGTTAAGTAATTTCGGAAGAGACAAGCCTTGAGCACGACATTCACTCATCGCAACCTGCCTCGCCTGCTGCTGCAGGCGCGCGAAGCCGTGATGGCCCACACGCGGCCCAGCCTGCGCGAGCACGCGCTGTCAGACCAGCAGTGGCGCGTGCTGCGCGTGCTGGGCGAGCACGGCGCGGTCGACACCGGCCGCGTGGCGCGCGAGGCCTTCATCCTCGGGCCCAGCCTTACCGGCGTGCTCGCGCGCATGGAGCGCGACAACCTCATCACCCGCGCGCGCGATCCGGCCGACCAGCGCCGCACCGTGGTCGAGGCCACGCCGCACGGCATGAAGCTGGTGAAGCGCCTGGGAAGCAGCATCGAGGCGCACTACGACTGGATGGAAAAGTCCCTCGGCAAGGCCAAGCTCGCGCAGCTCTACGGGCTGCTCGACGAACTGATCGCACTGGAGCAACCCTCGCCATGAGCAGCATCACTCCCCATTTCCTGCCAACGGGCACGGTGTACGGCACCCTGCTCAACTTCCGCGCCGAGGCAGAAGCCCTCGCGCCGCAGATGACGCAGCCGCCGTACAAGGCACCGCCGAAGGCGCCCGTTCTCTATGTGAAGACGGCCAACACCTGGAGCCCGCACGGCAGCGCCATCATCGTGCCCGCCGCGGTGCCCGAAGTGGAAGTCGGCGCGAGCATCGGCATGGTGATCGGCGCCGAGGGCGACGTGGAAGGCTTCGTGCTGATGAACGACCTGTCGATCCCGCACGCGAGCTTCTTCCGCCCGCCGGTCAAGTTCAAGTGCGTCGACGGCTTCCTCGGCATCGGCCCCGTGCTGCGCGACGCGCAGGAGGTCGCCGACCCCGCGAGCTTCCGCGTCGAGGTGCGCATCAACGGCGAACTCAGGCAGTCGCTCGACTTCTCGCAGCTCGTGCGCCCCGCACGGCAGCTGCTTGCCGACGTCGGCGAATTCATGACGCTCGCGCACGGCGACGTGCTGATGCTCGGCTGCGGCCCCGGCCGCCCGCTGGCACGCGCGGGGGACCGCATCGACATCTCCGCACCGGGCTTCGAAGCCCTGAGCAACACGCTGGCGAAGGAAGCCGCATGAAGCACGCACGCGTCATCTTCGAGGGCCGCGAACACACCGGCACCAGCCACGAATTCAACGGCCAGCCCGACGCCGCCGTGCGGCTGGAAGACGGCCGCGTCGTGCCGCAGGAGCAGCTCGTGTGGCTGCCGCCGCTCGCGCCTACCGCGCGCCCGCGCACCATCCTCGCGCTGGGCCTGAACTACGCCGACCACGCCAAGGAACTCGAGTTCAAGGCGCCCGAGGAGCCGCTGGTGTTCGTCAAGGGACAGAGCACGCTCATCGGCCACCGCCAGCAAACGCACCGCCCCGCCGGCGTGCAGTTCATGCACTATGAATGCGAGCTCGCCATCGTGGTCGGCAAGACCGCGAGGAACGTGAAGCGCGACGACGCCTACGACTTCATCGGCGGCTACACGGTGGCCAACGATTACGCCATCCGCGACTACCTCGAGAACTGGTACCGCCCCAACCTGCGCGTGAAGAACCGCGACACCTGCACGCCGCTGGGCCCGTGGTTCGTGGACGCGGCCGACATCGCCGACCCGATGGCGCTCGCGCTGCGCACCACCGTCAACGGCACGGTCACGCAGCAAGGCAACACGCGCGACATGATCTTCGACGCACCCTTCCTCATCGAGTACTTCAGCCGCTTCATGACGCTCTCGCCGGGCGACCTGATCCTCACGGGCACGCCCGACGGGGTTGTCGACTGCAAGCCGGGCGACGTGGTCGTCACCGAGATCGAAGGCGTCGGCGCGCTGGTCAACACCATCGCGGCCGCCTGAGCCGGCGCGCTGTCACGGCGCGCTTTTTCCTTGCCATATCCATAACCAGATCAGCGGAGACAACACGACATGATCACCGGCAGAAAGCTCCTCAAGTTCACCGCAGCCGCATTCGCGCTGGCCATCTCGGCCGCCGCCGTCGCGCAGACCGCCTACCCCGCCAAGCCCGTGCGCTGGGTGGTCGGCTACCCGGCGGGCGGCGGCACCGACTTCCTCGCGCGCACCGTGGGCGCGCAGGTCTCGCAGCAGATGGGCCAGCCGGTGCTGGTGGACAACCGCCCCGGAGCGGGCGCGATCATCGCGTCGGAGAACGTCGCTCGCTCGCCGGGCGACGGCTACACCGTGTTCTCGGCCGACAACGGCGTGCTGGTCTACAACCCCGCGCTCTACAAGAAGCTGCCCTACGACGCCGAGAAAGACTTCGCGCTCGTCGGCATGATGGGCCGCTCGCCGCTGATCATCACGGCCGCGCCCAATGCCGGCATCGCCGATGCGAAGGCGCTGCTGGCCGCGCTCAAGGCCTCGCCCGGCAAGTACAGCATCGCGACGCCGGGCACCGGCAGCCCGCATCACCTCGCCTACGAACTGTTCCAGCGCGAGGCCGGCGTATCGATGCTGCACGTGCCCTACAAGGGCGGCGCCCCGGCCCTGCAGGACCTGATGGGCGGACAGGTCGCGCTGATGATGCTCGACCTGCCCAGCGGCGTGAGCGCCGTCAAGGCTGGCAAGGTGATCCCGCTCTTGGCCATGTCGGGCGAGCGCGTGCCGCAGCTGCCCAACGTTCCCACCGCCAAGGAACTCGGCTTCGCCAACGTCGAGGCCTACACATGGCAGGGCCTCGTGACACCCGCGGCCACGCCGAAGGAAGTGCAGGCGAAGCTGGGCAGCGAACTGCAGAAGGCCATGGCCGATGCCGGAGTGAAGCAGAAGCTCTACGACGCCGGCTGGGAGGCACGCCCCGCCGACGCCACCGAAATGACGCGCTACACCGATTCGGAGCGCAAGAAATGGCACGCCTTGATCAAGGCGCGCGACATCAAACTGGATTGATTGAACCGGACTCTCTTCATGCAACAGATCGACCATCTCATCGGCGGCAAGTCCGTCAAGGGCACGGACTACTTCGAGACCGTCAACCCCGCCACGCAGGAAGTGCTGGCCGAAGTCGCTTCCGGCGGCGAGGCCGAGGTGAACGCGGCCGTAGCCGCCGCCAAGGAAGCCTTCCCGAAATGGGCCGGCATGCCCGCGCCCGAGCGCGCGAAGCTCATCCGCAAGCTCGGCGACCTGATTGCGAAGAACGTGCCCGAGATCGCGCAGACCGAGACCAACGACTGCGGCCAGGTCATCGCGCAAACGGGCAAGCAGCTGGTGCCGCGCGCGGCCGACAACTTCTACTACTTCGCCGAGATGTGCACGCGGGTGGACGGCCACACTTATCCCACGCCCACGCACCTGAACTACACGCTGTTCCATCCGGTGGGCGTATGTGCGCTCATCAGCCCGTGGAACGTGCCCTTCATGACGGCCACCTGGAAGGTCGCGCCCTGCCTGGCCTTCGGCAACACCGCCGTGCTGAAGATGAGCGAGCTCTCGCCGCTGACGGCCGCACGCCTCGGTGAGCTGGCGCTGGAAGCCGGCATTCCGCCCGGCGTGCTGAACCTGGTGCACGGCTACGGCAAGGAAGCCGGCGAGCCGCTGGTGGCGCACCCCGACGTGCGCGCCATCTCCTTCACCGGCTCCACCGCCACCGGCAACCGCATCGTGAAGAGCGCGGGCCTGAAGAAGTTCAGCATGGAACTGGGCGGCAAGAGCCCCTTCGTGATCTTCGACGACGCCGAGCTCGACCGCGCGCTCGACGCGGCCGTGTTCATGATCTTCAGCAACAACGGCGAGCGCTGCACGGCCGGCTCGCGCATCCTGGTGCAGCAGTCGATCTACGCCGACTTCGCCGCGAAGTTCGCCGACCGCGCGAAGCGCATCACGGTAGGCGACCCGCTGGACGAGAAGACCATCGTCGGCCCGATGATCTCGCAGGCCCACCTGGCCAAGGTGCGCAGCTACATCGAGCTGGGCCCGAAGGAAGGCGCGACGCTGCTGTGCGGCGGGCTGGAAGCGCCGTCGAACCTGCCCGACCGCGTTCAGCGCGGCAACTACGTGGCGCCCACCGTGTTCGCCGACGTGGACAACCGCATGAAGATCGCGCAGGACGAGATCTTCGGTCCAGTGGCCTGCCTGATTCCGTTCAGGGACGAGGCGCACGCCATCGAGCTCGCCAACGACATCCAGTACGGTCTCTCCAGCTACGTGTGGACCGAGAACATCGGCAAGGCCCACCGCGTGGCCGCAGCCGTGGAGGCCGGCATGTGCTTCGTCAACAGCCAGAACGTGCGTGACCTGCGCCAGCCCTTCGGCGGCACCAAGGCATCGGGCACGGGCCGCGAAGGCGGCACCTGGAGCTACGAAGTGTTCTGCGAGCCGAAGAACGTGGCGGTGTCGCTGGGCTCGCACCACATTCCGCACTGGGGCGTGGCGTGAGCATGCAACGCCGCACGCTGCTGCAAGGCGCGGCTGCATTCGCAGCCCTGCCCTCGCTGGCGCGCGCACAGGGTACGTGGCCCAACAAGCCGGTCCGCGTGATCGTGCCCTTCACGCCCGGCGGCACCACCGACTTCGTCGCGCGCCTCATCGGCACCGAGCTGTCGAAGACGCTGGGCCAGCCGGTGATCGTCGACAACAAGCCCGGCGCGGGCACGGTGATCGGCGTGGACGCCGCCGCCAAGGCCGCGCCCGACGGCTACACCTTCGTCTGCGTGGCCAACAGCTTCACGGCCAACCAGACGCTGATCCGCAAGCTGCCCTACGACACGCAGAAAGACCTGCGCCCCGTGGCGCTCATGGGCATGTCGGAGCACGTTCTCGCCACGCATCCCAACAGCGGCCTGAAGACGCTGGCCGACCTGCGCAACGCCGCCAAGGCGAAGCCGGGCACGCTGAGCTTCGCCTCCTTCGGCAACGGCACCTCGGCCCACCTCTCGGGCGAGATGCTCAAGCTGCAGATGGGCCTGGACATCGTGCATGTGCCCTACAAGGGCCAGGGCCCCGCGCTCACCGACCTGCTCGGCGGGCAGGTGACGATGATGTTCGGCAACTGGCCCGAGTTCCGCGGCCACATCCAGAGCGGCAAGCTGGTGGCGCAGGGCATGGCGACCGCGCAGCGCTCGCAGTACGCACCCGCCATACCCACACTGGCCGAACAGGGCGTGCCCATCGAGTCCAATTCGTGGAACGGCCTGCTGGCCCCGGCCGGCACGCCCGACGCTGTCGTGCAGCGCATGAACGCAGAGGTGAACCGCGCGCTCGCGAGCTCCGCCGTGACCGATGCCTTCCAGAAGGGCGGCATCGCCTCGCTGTCGGGCACGCCGGAGCGCTTCGCGGCCTTCATCCAGAGCGAGATCGCGAAGTACGGCGACGTGATCCGCAAGGCCAACATCCAGATCGAGGGCTGAACGATGAGCCTCTATGCGATGCAGAAATTCTTGTTCGCGCTCAATCGCGAGCAGGAGGTGCAGCGGCGCTATGCCGAAGGCGGCGCAACGCGCGCGGCGCTGCTGGGCGCCTACGACTTCACGGACGAGGAACGCGAGGCCATCGACACCGGCGACATCGGCAAGCTCTACGTGCTCGGCTGCAACGGCCAGCTGCTGATGCACTTCGCGCCGCTGCTGGGCATTCCATGGGCCGACTACCTCGAAGCCATGCGCGAAGGCGTGCGCAAGTACGGCCCGGTGCGCGCGGGCATCTACGCAATGACAACCGGAACCGACGAGAAAGTGGCGGGCGTATGAGTCTCGTATTCGCAGGCGTGTGCAGCCACGCCCCCGGCATCACCGGCCGCGCGCATCTTGCCGACCCGGCCGTGAAGGACGAGTTCCACGCGCAGTTCCATCGCTTCGGCGAAGCGATGCGCGCGACGAAGCCCGACGCGGTGATCGTGATCGCAGCCGAGCACTTCGCGAACTTCTTCATGAACAACATGCCGGCCTACGCGATCGGCATGGCCGACAGCTACGAGGGCCCCATCGAAGACCCGAAGTGGCTGGGCATCGAGAAGCACCGCATCCCCGGCGACGCCGCGCTGTCGCAGCGGCTGATCCGCGAAGTGATGCAGACGGTGGACGTGGCCTATGCGGAGGAATGGAAGTTCGACCACGGCATCATGGTGCCGCTGAACTTCCTCACGCCGAAGTTCGACACCAAGGTCATCCCCGTGAACATCAACTGCCAGGGCCCGCCGCTCACGCCGCTGCACCGCGCGTGGGCCTTCGGCGAAGCACTGCGCCGCGCCTGCGACAAGGTTCCCGAGCGCATCGCGCTGGTGGGCACGGGCGGCATCTCGCATTGGCCAGCCACCCCCGATTCGGGCAAAGTCAACGCCGAATGGGACGCCGAGTTCATGCGCCGCTGGTGCGCCAACGACCGCGAAGCACTGCTCTCGCAGGGCGACTACGGCGACGAGGTCACCTACCGCGAAGCGGGCCAGGGCGGCTTCGAGATCCGCACCTTCATCAGCGTGGCGGCGGCCGCGCGCGGCAAGGGCGAGATCTTCCACATGAAGGCGATCCCGATCTTCGCGGTGACCTGCACGGCCGCGACGATGTCGGTGGAATAAGCGGAGAGCAGCACTCATGCCCCATCTCGTGATCCTCTACACGCCGAACATCGAGGCCGAGACCGACATGTCGGCCCTGTGCCGCACGCTGGCCGACACCATGCTGAAGCAGCGCGACGAGGCCGACAAGCCGGTGTTCCCCATCGGCGGCACGCGCGTGCTGGCCTACCCCGCCGCGCACTACGCGGTGGCCGACGGCAAGGCCGACTACGCCTTCGTGTACCTCAACATCCGCATGGCCACCGGGCGCTCCGAGGCGGTGAAGAAGAAGGCCGGCGACGAGCTGCTGGCCGACGTGCGCGCGCATTTCGCGCCGATCTTCGACAGGCGCCACATCGGCATCACGCTGCAGATCGACGAGAGCCCGGGGCAGGTGTACGACGGCAAGCACAGCAACCTGCATCCGCTGTTCAACAAGAGCTGAACGACAACAAGAGAAGAACGGACCCACATGCTCTCCAAAGCCACCATCGCCCAACTGGCCGCCGAGCTGCACGAAAGCGAGAAGTCGCGCGTGCAGGTCGAGCACTTCTCCAAGCGCTTTCCCGAGATGACCGTCGAGGACGGCTACGCCATCTCTCGCGAATGGGTGAAGACCAAGATCGCCGAGGGCCGCACCGTCAAGGGCCACAAGATCGGCCTGACCTCGCGCGCCATGCAGCAGTCCAGCCAGATCGACGAGCCCGACTACGGCACGCTGCTGGACGACATGTTCTTCGAGCAGGGCGGCGACATCCCGTTCAAGCGCTTCATCGCGCCGCGCATCGAGGTCGAGCTGGCCTTCATCCTCGGCAAGAAGCTGCAGGGCCCGAACGTGACCATCTTCGACGTGCTGGCCGCTACCGACTACGTCGTACCCGCCATCGAGATCATCGACGCGCGCATCGAACAGTTCGACCGCCACACCAAGGCCCCGCGCAAGGTGTTCGACACCATCTCCGACAACGCCGCCAACGCGGGCATCGTGATGGGCGGCCGTCCGGTGAAGCCCGACGCGGTGGACCTGCGCTGGGTGAGCGCGCTGCTCTTCAAGAACGGCGTGATCGAGGAATCGGGCGTGGCCGCGGCCGTGCTCAACCACCCGGCCACCGGCGTGGCCTGGCTCGCGAACAAGCTCGCGCCCTGGGACGAGTGCCTGGAAGCCGGCGAAGTGGTGCTGGGCGGCTCGTTCACGCGGCCGACCACCGCCGTGCCGGGCGACACCTTCCATGCCGACTACGGCCCGCTGGGCTCCATCTCGTTCCGCTTCGCCTGAAGAGAAAACCATGCACACCCCCATCAACACCTTCAAGCAGGCCCTCGCGGCCGGCAAGCCCCAGATCGGCCTTTGGGTCGGGCTGGCCGACGGCTACGTGGCCGAGATCCTGGCCGGCACCGGCTACGACTGGCTGCTGGTCGACGGCGAGCACGCGCCCAACGACGTGCGCTCTGTGCTCGCGCAACTGCAGGGCATTTCGAGCGCATGGTCGGCTCAGCCTGAATCGGAGCGCTCGCACCCCGTCGTGCGCATCCCGGTGGGCGACACCACGCTCATCAAGCAGTACCTCGACATCGGCGCGCAGACGCTGCTCGTGCCGATGGTCGACACGGCCGAGCAGGCCGCGCGGCTCGTGCAAGGCATGCGCTACCCGCCCGAGGGCATCCGCGGCATGGGCAGCGCGCTGGCGCGCGCCTCGCGCTGGCAGGCCTACCCCAACTACCTGCACGAGGCCAACGCCCAGACCTGCCTGCTGGTGCAGGCCGAGACGGTGGAGGCGATGAAGAACCTCGATGCCATCGCAGCCACGCCGGGCGTGGACGGCGTGTTCATCGGCCCGGCCGATCTGTCGGCCTCGATGGGCTTCGTGGGCCAGCCCAACCATCCCGAGGTGCAGGCGGTGATCGCCGACGCCATCGCGCGCATCCTCAAGGCCGGCAAGGCGCCGGGCATCCTGTCGACCACCGAGGAGCAGGCGCGCAAGTGGCTCGCGGCCGGCGCGCTGTTCGTGGCTGTGGGCGTGGACACCATCGTGCTGACGGCAGCGGCGAAGCAGCTGGCGGCCAAGTTCAAGAACGCCCAGGGCGCGCAGACGCCCAACGGCTACTGATTTCCTTTTCTTCTTCAACCAGGGAGTTTTGACGATGCATCGCATGACCTGGGCCGCCATGGCCGCGTCCGCCACTCTTTTCCTCGCCGCTTGCGCGCCCATGGGCGGCGGCAAGCCCGGAACGACCGCCCAGCAGGAAGCCAACCGCCAGGCCGTGCTCGCCTTCTACGAGAAGGGCCTGAACCAGAAGGACGCCGACGCGGCCCTGCAGTACGTGGGCAACCGCTACGTGCAGCACAACCCCACGGCGGCCGACGGGCCCGAGGGCTTCCGCAAGTTCATCGCCTTCCTGCGCGAGAAGTTTCCGAACTCCAGGAGCGAGATCAAGCGCAGCTTCGTCGACGGCGACTACGTGATCCTGCACGTCAACGCGATCCGCGAGCCGGGCACGCGCGGCAGCGCCATCGTCGACATCTTCAAGCTGGAGAACGGGAAGATCGTCGAGCACTGGGACGTGGTGCAGCCTGTGCCCGAGACAGCCGCGAACAAGAACGGCATGTTCTGACTTCCTCCCGCAATCAAGCCAGCCGACGCCAGCCAGTCCGATGACCACGCCAACCGATCCGACACCCAAGCGCTTCCGCTCCGCCACCATCCGCGAGGGCACGATCCGCGCGACCACGCGCAGCTTCCTGCACGCGCTGGGCCAGGACGACGAGGACATCGCGCGCCCGCACGTCGGCGTGTTCCACACGGGCGGCGAGATGAGCCCGTGCAACCTCAACCTGCGCGACCAGGCGCAGCACGCCAAGACCGGCATCTACGCGGGCGGCGGCACGCCGCACGAATGCCCGGTGGTGTCGATCAGCGACGGGCTGACGATGGCGCATTCGGGCATGCGCTTCTCGCTGATCTCGCGCGAGCTCATCGCCGACAGCGTGGAGGCCTCCACGCGCGGCCACCAGTGGGACGGCATCTTCGCCATCGGCGCCTGCGACAAGAACCTGCCGGGGCTGATGATGGGCATGGTCCGCTGCAACGTGCCCAGCGTGTTCGTGCACGGCGGCTCGGCGCTGCCGGGCCAGATGCCGGGCCCCGACGGGCAGGACCTCAACGTGGTCGACACCTACGAGACCATCGGCAAGGTGCTGGCCGGCACCGCCACGCACGACGAGCTCGACGCCATGAGCCGCGCCTGCCTGCCCACCGCCGGCGCCTGCGCGGGGCAGTTCACGGCCAACACCATGGGCATGGTGTCGGAGGCGCTGGGCCTCGCGCCCATCGGCTCCAGCATGGTGCCGGCCGTGTTCAGCGAACGCGCGCCGCTGATGCGCCGCGCGGCGAAGCAGCTGATGAAGGCGGTGTTGGGCGATGGTCCGCTTCCGCGCGACATCGTCACGCGCAAGGCGCTGGAGAACGCCTGCGCCGTCGTCTCGGCCACCGGCGGCTCGACCAACGCGGCGCTGCACCTGCCGGCCATCGCGCACGAGGCGGGCATCAAGTTCCACCTCGACGACGTGGCCGAGATCTTCGCGCGCACGCCGCTCATTGCCGACCTGCGCCCGGGCGGCAAGTACCTGGCGCGCGACGTGTTCTACATCGGCGGGGCGGGCGTCATCCTGCGCACGCTGCTGGAGCAGGGCTTCCTGCACGGCGACGCGCTCACCTTCACCGGCCGCACGATGGCCGAGGAACTGGCCGGCGCCCTCGCGCCCGACGGCCGCGTGGTGCGCGAGGCCGGCAACCCGATCACGCGCGACGGCGGGCTGGCGGTGCTCAAGGGCAATCTGTGCCCCGACGGCGCGCTGCTCAAGACGGCCGGGCTCAAAGGCCTCGTGTTCCGCGGCCCGGCACGCGTCTTCAATTCGGAGGAAGAGGCGCAGACGGCCGTGCAGAACCGCAGCTACGAGGCGGGCGACGTGATCGTGATCCGCAACGAAGGGCCCAGGGGCAGCCCCGGCATGCGCGAGATGCTGGGCATCACCGCCCTGCTCTACGGCCAGGGCATGGGCGACAAGGTGGCGCTGCTGACCGACGGGCGCTTCTCGGGCGCGACGCGCGGTCTGTGCATCGGCTACGCGGGGCCCGAGGCGGCGGATGGCGGCCCGATCGCCGCGCTGCGCGACGGCGACATGGTGTCGATCGACGCGCGGGCGGAGGCGCGCTCGATCACGGTCGATCTCACAGCCGAAGAAATCGCTGCGCGGCTCGCCGGACGTGAGGTAAACGCGGGGGTCGCGCGCGGCGGCCTGCTGGAAAAATACGCGCTCACCGTGCGCCCTGCCCACCAGGGCGCCGTGACCCACTCGGGCGCGGTCACCTGGCTGCGCGACGAGTCCTGATCGACCCTCCATAACCACCGTCCGGAGAGAGACACCATGAGCTTCACGCGCCGCCAGATCCTGCAGACCACCAGTGCATCCGCCTTGATGGCCAGCCTTGGCCAGAACGTCTTCGCGCAGGCGACGACGAACCTCGAGACCGCGACCATCGTCACCGGCTTCGCGGCCGGCGGCACGTCCGACACCACCTGCCGCCGCCTGGCGACGAAGCTCGGCGGGGACTACGCGAAGACCGTGGTGGTGGAGAACCGCACCGGCGCGGGCGGCCAGATCGCCGTGGGCTACGTGAAGGGCAAGCCGGCCGACGGCAGCACCATCCTGCAGACGCCGACCTCGATCCTCACGATCTACCCGCACATCTACAAGAAACTGCCGTACGACCCGATGGTCGACATCACGCCGGTCAGCCTGGCCTGCATCTTCGACTTCGGCTTCGCCGTGGGCCCGGCCGTGCCCGCCAGCGTGAAGACCGTGCCCGAGTTCCTGGCCTGGGCCAAGGCGAACCCGGCGGGCGCCAACTACGGCTCGCCGGCCGCCGGCTCCACGCCGCACTTCATCGGCGCTCTGCTGGGCAAGAAGGGCGAGGTCGAGCTCAAGCACGCGGCCTACCGCGGCACGCAGCCGGCCATGCTCGACCTGCTGGGCGGCAACATCTCGGCGGTATCGGGCCCCATCGGCGACATCACGCAGCACCTGCCCACCGGCAAGGTGCGCATCCTGGGCGTGTCGGGCGCCAAGCGCAGCCGCTTCGCGCCCGAAGTGCCCACCTTCGGCGAACAGGGCCTGAAGGACATGGCGCACAGCGAGTGGTTCGCCTTCTTCCTGCCGGCCAAGGCCTCGCCCGAACTGGTGGCGAAGCTGAACGCCGCAATGAAGAGCGCGCTCGCGCAGAAGGACGTGATCGACGGCCTCGGCACCTTCGGCCTGGAAGCGATGTCTTCCACGCCGGCCGAGCTGACGGAGCTGCTGAAGAAAGACACCGCCAAGTGGGCGCCGATCGTGAAAGAGGTCGGCTTCACCGCGGAGGGTTGAAACACATGAAGGAACTGCCATGAACACACTCGCCAATCCCGTGCCATCGTCGACCTCGGCGCTGGTCCATCCCTCGATCCACCCGGACGAGCGCGCCGCGCGCGAAGAGCTCGCGGCCTGCTATCGCGTGTTCGCGATGCTGGGCTGGACGGAGATGATCTACAACCACATCACCGTGCGCCTGCCCGACAGCGTGACGGGTGGCGAGAAGCAGTTCCTCATCAATCCCTTCGGCCTGCACTACAGCGAGGTCACGGCCAGCAACCTGGTGAAGATCGACCTGCAGGGCAAGGTGCTCGACGGTTCGTCGTACCCGGTGAACCCGGCCGGCTTCACTGTGCATGCGGCCATTCACGACGGCCTGGAAGGCGCCCACTGCGTGATGCACACGCACACCACGGCCGGCGTGGCCGTGGCCTGCCTGCAGGGAGGCCTGCAGCAGACCAATTTCTATACGGCGCAGCTGCACGGCATGGTGGCGTACCACGACTTCGAGGGCATCACCATTCATGCCGACGAAGGTCCGCGCCTGCTGAAGAGCATCGGCGACCGCAACGCGGTGATCCTGCGCAACCACGGCCTGCTGGCCTGGGGGCAGACGCTGCCGCAGACCTTCGCCATTCTTTGGACGCTGCAGCGCGCCTGCGAGATCCAGATGGCGACCTTCTCGATGGGCCAGGCGATTCCGGTGAGCGAGGAGATCGCGCGGCGCTGCACGCGCGACGCACTGCAGTTCAGCCCCGAGCACGGCGCGGGCCAGGACGTGTTCAATGCGCTGGTGCGGCAGGTGGACCGCATCGATCCTTCCTACCGCAACTGAACCGGAACGACCCAAGCTCATGAAGATCTGCATTTACGGCGCCGGCGCGATCGGCGGATGGATCGGCGTCGGCCTCGCCCAGGCGGGGGAGCGCCTCAACGTGGTGGCGCGAGGCGCCACGCTCGAAGCATTGCAGCGCGACGGCCTGTCGCTGATGCGCGGCGACGTGCGCACGCGCGTGCCCGTCAACGCGGTGGCTGACCCCGAGGCCCTGGGCGTGCAGGACCTGGTGGTCATCGCGGTGAAGGCGCCCGCGCTGGCCGGCGTGGCCGAGCGCATCGGGCCGCTGATCGGCGCCGACACCATCGTGCTGGTGGCGATGAACGGCGTGCCGTGGTGGTTCCTGGAAGGCGGCTTCGGCGGCCCGATCACCGGCCATCGCCTCGCGGCCGTGGACCCCGACGGCGCCATCGCGCGCGCCATTCCGTCGCGCAACGTGGTCGGCTGCGTGGTGCATGCGAGCTGCTCGCTCGACGCGCCGGGCGTGGTCCGGCATCACTTCGGCAACGGGCTGATCATCGGCGAGCCCTCGGGCGAGGCCACGCCGCGCGTGCAGAAGCTGCTGGCGCTGCTGAAGAGCACCGGCATCGACACCACGCTGTCGCCGCAGATCCAGAAGGACGTGTGGTTCAAGCTGTGGGGCAACATGACGGTGAACCCGATCAGCGCCCTCACCGGCTGCACCACCGACCTGATCATGGGCGACGACTACGTGCGCGGCTTCATCTCGGCGGTGATGCTGGAGGCCAAGGAGATCGGCCGGCGCATCGGCATCGAGATCACCCAGAGTCCGGAAGACCGGCACGAGATCACCAAGAAGCTGGGCGCGTTCAAGACTTCCATGCTGCAGGACGTGGAGGCCGGGCGCTCGGTGGAACTGGACGCGCTGGTGACGGTGGTGCGCGAACTGGGCGAGCTGACGGCGGTGGCCACGCCGTTCACCGACGCGCTGCTCGGCCTGGCGCGGCTGCGCACGCGGCAGCTCGGGCTGTACTGATCCCCGGGGCGGGATCGCCGATCGGGGCCGGCCGGCGCCAGTCAGGCCGCGCACAGGTTCGGCTCGCAGACTGAAGAACGACGGGTTGGGGGTTGCGGGGGGCCGCAAACCCTGTACACCCGCGTTTCTTCTTGGGCTATCCTCTCGCCACTCAAAATGCACGTAGCGATTTATTACACACCACCAAGGCTGCCTGCATGTCTGAGAACAAGGGGAGACGGATGCGTTTGATCTTCATCGAGCTGCTGGTGGCGCTGGTGTTGCTGCCCATCAGCGGCCTGTTCTGGTGGTGGGCCTTCGGCATGGGCGGCCTCGCCGTGGCCGGCTTCGTGGTGGTTGCCGGCGGCGCGCTCTACCTTGTCGTGCGGGGCGTGCGCTCGGCCAAGAACCAGCTCGGCCACCCCGGCGACGACCGCGAGCAATGAGCCGCGGGGCCTGCAACGGGCCCCATTTCGTACCCCGGCACAGAAACATTCGCATTCAATTCGCCAGGGTTCGGCACAATATTTCTCCTGTATTTGGCGCCTCGAGCGGCAGTGGCAGCCGCTCATGAACCCTTTTTTCTGATTTATCCGGTCCTTTGCACCGGTTGGCCCCGGTTTCAATGATCGGTAATATGAAACATATTCCGGCTCCAGGAATTGCGGGCATCAACAGGCAATACAAAAGTCTTGCCCGGCTCCGAGCAAATCAGAACCCGTACGGAATACGCTCCAGATTAGCCTGAAATCATTCTTCGGCTTCATGGAACGCCATTGCACGCAGTTGGTGCTTTCAGCCCCGTCGAGGGGCGCTCAATTTCCGGATTAATTAGAAAAACGTACTGTCTGCCGGATTCCGCAGCATTCCAGTCGATCATTGCCTCGCCGAAGCCATTTGTTGCCTCCGGCAGGCACTTTGATGTTCCCGGCCCACGGCTTGTCAGCCGCCTCCTACCGAGACACATTTCTTTACAAATTCGAACGCAATATCAAAAACCCTATACAACCTGACTTTGTGGATCGAAAACCACAATCTCCCGGCTGTGCGGGGTAATAAATAGGTCGCAATTTCCGGCCTTCGGAACAGCCTGCAAAACGGGCATTCCTCGCCTCATTTCCCCAGTGAAAACAGGCAGGCGGCAGGCCTGCCGGAACATGACCCTGTGGCTGGCGTGGTCGACGCACGAATAGACACGTCACTTGCGTCTACTCCACCAAAAAGTTGCCTTGCGAAGGCAGCGACAATTCGCGCTCTCGCCGACCTGCCGATAAATCGTCGACTGCCCGGAATAAACCTCCCTCAATAAAAAGAATTAACCGGCGCAATCGATGCCAAATCAGGCTCGGGCTTTGCATGTGCAATCGCAGTTTTTGAAATAACCAAGTTCGCAATGGAGTTCCATTTGACCCGCTACCTGTACCTGACGGGGTGGATCGCCGCCCTGGCCGGTGCGCTGGCGCTTCAGGGCTGCGCGCCGGGCTTCGGCTCGGTGGTGGCCTACGAGCCCGACCAGAGTCCCGCGCCGGCCCTCGCGGCCGACGGCATGCCGGCCGAAGGCGGGCTGGTGCCGATCTCGCCGAGCCTCATCCGGGCCATGGCCGACGCACGGCCCACTGCCGTTCCGCCGGACGTGAAGGCGCTGTTCGGCGAAGCGCCGGTCTACACCATCGGGCCGGGCGACGTGGTGGGCGTGGTCGTCTACGACCACCCCGAGTTGCTGCCGCACGCCGGCGCGGTGATCTCCCAGCAGGTGGACCCCACCGGCATCAGCGTGGCGCCCGGCTTCATCGTCGACGCCTCGGGGCAGATCAGCTTTCCGTACATCGGGCGCGTGAAGATGCAGGGCCTGACCGAGATCGAGGCCTCCGACCTGATCGCCAAGCAGATCGCCAGGTACATCAAGGACCCGCAGGTGACGGTGCGCATCCAGTCCTTCAGAAGCCGCCGCGCCTTCGTGGAAGGCGAGGTGAACTCGCCGGGGCTGCAGATCTTCACCGACGTACCGATGACGCTGGCCGAGGCGCTCAACCGCGCCGGCGGCATCACGGCCGCGGGCGACCGCTCGTTCATCACGCTCACGCGCGGCGACAGGACCACGCTCATCGACCTGCCGAAGCTGCAGGACATCGGCGTCGGCGCCAGCCGCATCCCGCTTCAGAGCGGCGACGTGGTGCAGGTGCGCAACCGCGACGAGAGCAAGGTGTTCGTGATGGGCGAAGTGCTCAAGCCTTCCGCGCTGACCATGCACAACGGCAAGCTCAGCCTCAACGAGGCGCTGGGCGAGGCCGGCAGTGCGAACCTGGGCACCGCGAACACGGGGCAGATCTACGTCGTGCGCAACGGCGGCGGCAGCAACGACGCCGGCGGCGCCAGGAGCACGCCGGCCGTCTTCCATCTCAACGCGAAGAACCCCGCCGCGCTCGCGCTGGCCGACCGCTTTCCGCTGCAGCCGCGCGACGTGGTCTACATCGACTCCGTGCCGCTGGTCACCTGGTACCGGGTGGCCAGCCTGATCCTGCCGGCGACCCAGGCGCTCTACAACAGCGACCAGGTCTACATGAACCACCGATGAGAGCCGTGCTGACCGTCTGCATCGGCAACATCTGCCGAAGCCCCATGGCCGAGGGCCTGCTCGCAGCGGGACTGCCGGGGCTGCGCGTGTTCTCCGCGGGCACCGGTGCGCTCATCGGCAAGCCCGCCGACGCCAAGGCCCAGGCGCTCATGAAGAAGCGCGGCCTCGACATCTCGGGCCACGTCGCGCAGCAGGTGAGCCAGCTTCTGTGCCGGCAGGCCGACCTGATCCTGGTGATGGACCGCGATCAGCGCCGCCACCTCGAGTCGACCTACCCCTTCGTGCGCGGCAAGGTGTTCCGCATCGCCGAATTCGACGGGCACGACGTGCCCGATCCCTATGGAAAAGACGAAGCCGCGTTCGAGCACGCCCTGGCGCTGATCGATGCCGGCACCCGCGCATGGATCGACCGCATTCTGAAAATCACAAAACCCGAGCAGCAAACGACATGAACGCAACCCAGCAAGCCGCGCTGCCGCTGCAAGCCATGGAAGAGGATGGTGATGGCATCAACCTGGCCGAGTACCTGGACATCCTGATCGACAACCGCTGGCTCGTCGCGGCCATCGCCGTCGTGGCCGTGCTGCTGGGCACGGCGTACGCCTTTCTCGGCAAGCCGGTCTACGAAGGCAACGTCGCGGTGCAGGTCGAAGACTCCGGCAACTCGGCCGGGAGCTTCCTGGGCGATGCGGCCTCTTCGCTGTTGAGCGTGAAGACGCCGGCCGCGGGCGAGATCGAAATACTTCGCTCGCGCGCCATCCTCGGCAAGGCGGTGGAGAACACCAAGCTCTACATCAGCGCCCGGCCGCGCTACGCGCCCTTCGTGGGCAGCTGGCTCGCGCGCCGCGCCACCGAGCTTTCGGACCCCGGCTTCATGGGGCTCTCGGGCTACGTGACGGGCACCGAGAAGATCCTCGTGCCGAAGTTCGACGTGCCCGTCGACTTCGAGGACAAGAAGTTCACGCTGACCCTCGGCACCGACGGCCAGTACGAGCTGAGCAACCCGGACATCGACACGCCGATGAAGGGCCGCATCGGCACCCTGATGGAAGCGAAGGTGCCGGGCGTTCCCAACGGCAACCTGAGCCTGATGGTCACGAGCGTCGAGGCCAAGCCCGGCGCGCAGTTCGTGCTCGTGCGGTCTTCGACGCAGCTCACGCTGCTGGCGCTGCAGGACGCGCTCAAGGTGGTCGAGAAGGGCAAGCAGTCGGGCGTGCTCGACGTGAGCTGGAAGAACCCCGACGCCGAGAAGCTCACGCAGCTGCTCAACGAGATCGGCCGGCTCTACGTGCGCCAGAACATGGAGCGCAAGGCGGCCGAGGCGGAGAAGACGCTGGGCTTCCTCGACGGCGCGCTGCCGCAGTTCAAGAAGCAGCTCGAGCAGTCGGAAGACATCTACAACCGCTACCGCAACCAGAACGGCACCGTCAGCCTCGACGACGAGGCGAAGAACGCGCTGACCCAGACGGTCGACCTGCAGTCCAAGCTGCTCGAGGCGGAGCAGAAGCGGCGCGAGCTCACCTCGCGCTTCACCAGCGAGCATCCCAACGTGCAGACGCTGGACGCGCAGGTCGCCGCCTGGAAGAGCGCGCTGGCCACCGTCGACGCGCGCATCCGCAAGATGCCCGAGCTGCAGCAGAACACGGTGCGCATGCAGCGCGACATCAAGGTGAACACCGACCTGTACGTGTCGCTGCTCAACAGCTCGCTGCAGATGCGGCTGGCCAAGGAGGGCAAGGTGGGCAACGTTCGCCTGCTCGACGAGGCCATCGTTCCGGAAGAACCGGTGTGGCCCAAGCGGCCGCTGGTCATCGCGCTGGCGGCGATCCTCGGGCTGGCCGCCGGCTTCGGCGCCGCGATCGCGCGCAGCTCCTTCTTCGGCGGCATCCGCAATCCGGCCGAGATCGAGAACCACACCGGCCTCAACGTCTACAGCAGCGTTCCGCTCAGCGCCGCGCAGCGCACCATCGACAGGAACATCGAGAACAAGCTTGCCGGCAAGCACGTGCTGGCGCACCTGCAGCCGGAGGACCCGGCGGTGGAAAGCCTGCGCAGCCTGCGCACGGCGCTGCAGTTCGCGATGCTGGAGGCGACCAACAACCGCCTGCTCATCTCGGGCGCGACGCCCGGCGTTGGCAAGACCTTCATCTCGGTCAACTTCGCGGCGATCACCGCGGCCACCGGAAAGCGCGTGCTGCTGATAGATGCCGACCTGCGCAAGGGCCGGGTCAGCCAGTTCTTCTCGATCCCGCGCTCCTCCGGCCTGTCGGAACTGATCGCCGGGACGCTGGACTTCAAGCAGGCCATCCGCCCTGCCGTGCTGCCCAACCTGGACATCATGACCACGGGGGTGCTGCCGCCGAACCCTGCGGAGTTGCTGACCAGCGAGTCCTTCGTGCACGTGCTGGAAAAGCTGTCGCCGCAGTACGACCTCGTGGTCATCGACACCGCCCCGGTCCTGGTGGCCGCCGACACCGCCTCGGTGGCACCGCTCGCCAGCACCCTGCTGCTCGTGGCACGAGCCGAAAAGACCCAGCTGGGCGAATTGAACGAAACCGTCAGAAGGCTCGCCCATGCTGGCAGAACTGTAAATGGCGTAATTCTGAATGCTATTGATTTAAGCCGCCGCCACGCTGGAAGCGGGGGTTACAAATACGGCGCTTACAAACAGTTGCAATACACATACAATACCAACAGGGATTCCACTTAGACCGACTGAATTGGAGTTAAATTCAAAATCATGCGACGGGTTTCAGCCTGGCGCATCGATTAAATACTCAAATAGTATTCGGAATAAAAAGGCACTACAAATGGCTGTTAGTTCATTCGTATTGCCTTCATCGAGTCATTTGGCCGCGCAATAGTTTCTGCACTGCAGACACTAAGAGGCATTTGTGCGGGTAGTGTCGGCCAAAAATACAGGGCCATAACCGAGGATCTGCGGGCATTTGCCCGCATGAGGAAAGGTGCGTCAAAAATGAAAGCATTTCGACGGGAAATCTTGTCGCGCTTCAAATCCGGATGGAAAAACCCCATGGGCAATCTCCGTCCCGAGGAATCGCTCGTACCGCAAGGCTGGGATATCTCCGAGGCCAGCGGTGAAATGGCCCGCGGCGGCTCGCAATCCGGAATCAGCCATTCGCCATTGCTGAAGGTCGCGAAAAGATCGGTGGATATCGGCGCCGCTCTTTTCTTCTTTGCCGCCTTCGGCTGGCTTTTCGTGCTGCTCGGCCTGTGCGTTTTCGCCAGTTCCGGCGCGCCGGTGCTCTATTACCAGCCGCGATACGGAAAGAACGGGCGGGTATTCCGCTTCTACAAATTCCGCTCGATGATCGCCAATTCGGCCCAGGTGCTGGAAGAGCACCTGAAGAACAATCCCGAGGCGCGCCGCCAATGGGACGAATACCAGAAGCTGGACGACGACCCGCGCATCACCCGGTTCGGCAAATTCATCCGCAAGACCAGCCTCGACGAATTGCCGCAATTCTGGAACGTGCTGATGGGCGACATGAGCCTGATCGGCCCCCGCCCCTGCATGCTCGAGCAGAAGGAGCTCTATGGCCACAACTGGTCGCATTACTGCGCCGTGCGGCCCGGAATTACCGGCCTCTGGCAGGTCAGCGGGCGCAACCAGCTGACCTACAACGCTCGCGTCGCGCTCGACGTGAGATATGTCGAGACCCTTTCCGTCGGGAAGGACGTCGACATCTTCTTCAGGACCATCTGGGTGGTTGCTGCCGGTCACGGGTCGCGATGAATCTCGTCGGTCCCGGGTGATCGGCTCCGGCCGGATCGGTCGGAGTACGTCTTCCACGGAGTCCGCGCCGCAAGGCCGGACAGACCTTCTTTCGCTTTGCAAATGATCGGATTGGAATCCACATGCGGATGAGCCACGCCATTCCAGGTCCGGCCGCGACACCACGAACAACAACAAGAAGAGGCACGCGCCGCTTCAACCAGTACTCGATTGCCGGAGTGCTGATCGTGTTCGTGTACGTGATCATCTATGCGTATTTCCGGGAAATGCTTCCCGAGAAATGGAGCGTCGATTCGGCAAAGATCCTCGAGATCCTGAATTACGGCGGAACGGACGAAATGGACAATTCGTTCGCCGTCACGGCCGCGCTGTTCAGCATCATCGGATCGGACAACCTCGACGTCTTCACCTGCATCAGCAGCGCGATATTTCTTTTTTTCGCGACGCACAAGATCCGCAGGGCCGGCGATTTCTTTTCGCGGCTGCTGCTGATTGCGCCCTGCATCATGCTGAACATGTTCGCCCCGTCAAAAGAGACGGTGGTGCTGCTCATGACCATGTGCATCACCGTGACGACGATCTATTTCCGGACTTCCAGATTTTTCACCATCGGGGCCTTTCTCGGCCTTTATGCGATTTATGGCGTTTTCGTCCGCAATTACTATTTGCTGATCGTCGGCGTATTCTTCATCGTCCATTACCTCTGGCGGCGCCCGCTCAAATACCACGTGCTGGCCGCCATCGTGATCGCCGGCGCGGTTCTGGCCGCGCCCTCCAGTCTTTTGCAGACGCTGCAATCGCCGCGCGACACCTCCAATGCCTATGCGGAACAGATCGGCAGCGACAACCGCACGGCATTCACCAATATCGCGTCGCCCGCCACCGGCCCCGGGTTCCTGGTGAATTACGTCTATGCGGCAACGGTGCTGATCACGCCCGTCATCTATTTCCAGACGCCGAGCGACGCGTTCATGCAATTGATGATCTTCGCCATGCTGCTGATCCTCTACAAGGCGCGGCGAAGGTCCAGGCGGCAGCCGGAGCAATTCGAGCCCCGTTTCTTCGGCAGTCTTTTCGTCGCGCACATCCTCGTTCAATTGATATTCGAACCGGACCTCGGCAGTTTCACCAGGCATCTGACTTCCGTGATGCTTTATCTGATCGCCATCAAGGTTTCCGGAAACAAGCCAATTCAAAGATGAAAAAAATCCTGATTTGCGCGGTGCCGTTCAGCGACAACCTGGGCGACGGCGTCATCGCGGCCTCGCTGGCCCACATCGCGGACATGAAGTACCCGGGCGTGAAGGTCGAGTTCCTCGACATCGCCGGGCGCGTCGCGTTCGACGAATCCAACCTGCGCGGCGGCGGCGCGTTCGGCGTCTTCCAGAAGCTGCCTTCGGTGCTGCGCTCCGCAATCGTTTTCGCGTACTGCCTGAAGAACTACCTGCTGAACTGGCGCAGGCAATGGCAGGCAGCGGTGGCCGATGCCGACCTGGTCATCGTCGGCGGCGGCCAGCTCTTCTGCGACGTGGCGCTGAACTTTCCGTCGAAGCTCTTCTTCCTGGGCAGGCTGCTGCGCGGGAAGAAGGTAGCCGTGGTGTCGGTCGGGGTCACGGCCAGATGGTCCTTCTGGGGAAAGCTGCTCGTGGGCAAGTTCCTCCAGAACGCCGCGCCGGTCTTCTACGCCACGCGCGACGTGGATTCGGCGAACAACCTGCACGCCTTCTTCCGCATTCCGCGCAGCCGGATCAGCGTGGTTCCCGACCCGGCGCTGGTCTGCGCGAGCGCCTTCTCGGAAGAACTCTCGCCCGAGAAGAAGTGGGACGTGGGCATCTGCGTCAGCAGCCTCGATGCCCTGGTGATGAATTCCGAGTACGGAAGCACGCGCACCGTCGGCTCGGCGGAGTTCTTCTCGGGCCTGGCCGAAGCGCTGCAGGCCGAAGGCGCCCGGGTGCTGTACTTCACGAACGGCGCGGCGGAGGACAACAAGGTCCTGGCCGAGATTTCCTCCCGCGCCACGGCGGCGAACTTCTCGTTCGCCGTTCCGAAGCGCCCCGACGACCTCGTCACGCTGATCAGCGCCTGCTCCTGCATCGCCGCCCACAGGCTGCACGCGAACATCGTCGCCTACAGCCTGGGCATTCCCTCCCTGGGCATGAATTGGGACAAGAAGGTCGAGTCCTTCTTCCAGCTCACGAACCGCACCCAGCACCTGTTCGGCCTCTCGCCCCGGCACGACGAGCTGAAGGCCTCCGTGCTGGCACTGCTCCAGGCACGAAACGACCGTGAGCGGCTGCACGAGCTGCAGTCCGCCGTCATCGCCGGAACCCACGCATTGATCTGAGCCGAGGAGTGAATTCCATGAAAGTCCTGCACGTCGCGGAAACGCTCAAGGGCGGACTGGAGACCTATCTCCGGATCGTCTCGAACTTCCAGCGGAACTCGCCGGAAATCAGCCAGGTGAAGTTCATCCTGCCCGGCAACGTCGACTGGCTGAACCCCGAAAGCGCCCACGTGGTGCCCACCGCGCGCAGCCCGCTGTCGCTGGTGGGCTACGCCGCGCGCGTGAAGAAGATCATCGAGACGGAGCGCCCCTCGGTGCTGCACCTGCACAGCTCGATCGCGGGCGGCATCGTGCGCTCGATGGCGCTGCTCGGCCAGATACCCAGCGAGGTGAAGATCGTCTACTGCTCCCACGGCTGGGCCTTCGACCAGGCGGCGTCGCGCTACAAGAAGTCGGCCTACCGCTGGATCGAGCGGCTGCTGTCCTCGCGCAGCGACGCCATCATCTGCATCAGCCGCCACGAGGTGCGGATCGCGTCGAAGTCGGGCATCCGGCGGTGCACCTGCATTCCCAACGGGATCGACTCCGTGAGCCCCGCGCCGGCGCGCCTGCCGCTTCGCGACGGCGAAGCCGGGCCGCGCACGATCCTCTTCGTCGGCCGGCTCGACCGGCAGAAGGGCATCGACCTCCTGCTCGATGCCTACGCCAGGGTCAGGCCCGACTTCAGGCTGATCGTGGTCGGCGACTCGGTGCGCAAGGACCTCCAGCTCGCGCAGCCCGCGCGGGTGGAGTTCAAGGGCTGGCTCGAGAAGGACGCGCTCGACGCGGTCTACCAGTCCTGCGACGCCATCATCGTTCCGTCGCGCTGGGAAGGCTTCGGCCTCGTCGCCGTCGAGGCGATGGCCAGGAGCAAGCCCGTGTTCGCATCCGCCGTGGGCGGCCTAGTCGACATCGTCGAGAACGACCGCAGCGGCCGGCTCTTCGAGCTGGACCACATCGACCAGATGCTGCGCGAGATCGACCGCATGCCCGAACTGGCCCTGCGGCAGATGGGGCAGACGGGGCGAAGGATCTTCGAGGAGAAGTTCACCTCTCAGCGCATGAACACCGCCATCGTCGACCTGTACAAGGAATCGGTGCTGCCATGAAGACCGCCATGACCTCCAGGACTTCCGGCCCTCTTTCCCGCAGGCTCGCCGGATGGCTCGGCGCCCTGCTCGTCGCTGCCACGGCGGTCACCGCGACCGGGCCGGCCGCCGCACGGGGCATCGGCACGCTGAGCTCGGAGTACCCGGTCGCGCTGAGCGTGCAGATCGACCCGGCGACCATCACCGACGACGACCTGCGCGAGATCCGCGCGTCCGGTTTCGAGTTCGTGCGCTTCGGCGTGCGGCCTCCGCTGAAGAGCGTCAACCCCACGCTGATCGACTACCCGAAGCTCATCCAGCGCGTGCGCAAGGCCAGGCTCGACGCCATCGTGACGCTGTTCGGCGGCAAGGAGATCTGGGGCCACGAGCCCGGCGACCTGCGCCGCGGCCCCGGCAATGCCAGCAAGGAAAGCCTGTTCGCCGACTTCGCGGGCGACTTCATCAAGGCGCATTCGGCCGACGTCGCCGTCTGGGAAGTCTGGAACGAGCCGGACCTCAAGACCTTCCTGCGGCCCGAACTGGTCCCGGAGTTCGGCGCGGCCTCGTCGGCGCTTTGCAGCAAGCTGGAGCAGCAGCAGATCCGGCCGAACATCATCATCGGATTCGGCTTCGCGAAGCTGCCCTTCGTCGGCGGCAGCAACGGCAAGGTGCCTCCCGAGCTGGAAGACGCCTTCGTCTCGGCCGCCAAGAGCGACTGCCTGACGGACATCTCGATCCATCCCTACCGCTCGGTGCCCGAGACGGCGCTGGCCGACTACGAGAAGCTGCGCGTGCAGCTCGACCGCCGCCAGCTGAACAAGACCGGCATCGTCGCCTCTGAATGGGGCTATGCCTCGTACATGCCGGTGCGCAACCAGGGCGCGCAGGCCGCGCTGGTCTTCCGGGAATACCTCATCAACGTAGCCGCGGGCATCAAGCTGCTGAACCTCTATTCGTGGCGCGACCGCGGCGACTCCTACTTCTCGAAGGAAGACAACTTCGGCCTCAAGTCGAAGGGCGGCGAGAAGAAGGAGGCCTACTCGGCGCTCACCGAATTCCTCAAGATCGTCCGGCACTCGCAGAAGGTGTCGTACCAGGATGCCGGCGGCACGAGCCGGCTGGTGCTGCGCCGCGGCCAGTCCCTGCTGAACGTGGTGTGGACGCAGGGCGGCGAGAAGACCGTGTCGGTCCCCGCCGGCGCGAACGGCAGCAAGTGCACGCGCGTCGACTTCTTTCCCCAGATGCGCGAAGGCAGCTGCGGCAGCCGCTCGGGCGAGGGGTTCACCGTCAAGGCGACGTCAAGTCCCGTATTGCTTTCGATATCGGACTAGGTGGAATGAAACGTCTGTCCGGTCTGGCAAGGCGCCTCGGTGGTCCGGTCTTCGCCGTTGCCGACCAGTGCATCTACAGCGCGAGCCAGCTGCTGCTGAGCTTCGCCCTCGCGCGCGTGCTCTCTCCCTCCGATTTCGGCGTGGCCTCCGCCTTCCTGGCGGTGGTCAGCTTCCAGTACATCCTGCACATGGCGATGGTGCACGAGCCCCTGCTCATCAGGCGCTACTACGTCGACCGGTCCACCGCGTGGCTGGCGTGGGCGCTGGTGGTCCTGTTCTCCCTGCTCGGCTACCTGGCCTGGCAGATAGCGGCCTTTCCGGGGCAGCTGCAATGGGTGGGCGCGGCCCTCATCGTGGGCTACGAGATCTTCTGGATCTCGCGCAGCCTGCTGCTCGCGGGGCGGCGCTACGGCGTGCTGTGCGTATCAGGCGCGCTCATCGCGGCGGGCTATGTCGTCGTGCTGAACGCCGAGAGGCCGGCGAGCTGGAAGGAAGCCCTGCTGCTGGTTTCCGTTCTCCAGATCCCGTTTCTCTTCCTCGTGCTGCGCAACGTGAGGAACACGGTTCAACCGCTGCCGGCAGCCAGGGACGCGCAGGGCCTGACGGTCGGCGAATCGATGGCCTACGGCTGGAAGGCCAGCCTCTCGCAGTTCATGAGCTGGATCATGACGGGCGGCGCCATCCTGCTGCTGGGCTCCTCGGCCGATGCCGAGCAGGGCGGCCTGCTCAAGATCTACATCACCTTCCTGCTGCCCATGCAGTACGTGCTGTCGGCGCTGGGCTACTACCTGCTGCCGCAGCTGGCGGCCAACTGGAAGTCGGCACAGGAGGCGCAAAGGAAGAAGTCCTTCCGCGACTTCGCCGGCTTCGTGCTGCTGGGCTTCGTGGTCGCCGAGGCCGTGGGCGTGGTGCTGGGCCTGCTGGGCCCTCGCCTCGTCGTGCTGGCCTTCGGCGCGAACTACAGGGGAATGGATTTCTCGCCCTTCTTCTACGCGCCCGCGATCTTCGGCCTGACGATGTGCCTGCGCACCGGCTTCAGGGCGGCCTCGCGGCCCGGCGCCCTGCTGCTGTGCTCGGTGATCGGCGCGGTGGTGTTCGCCGTCGCGATGCTCGCGGCGGGCACGCCCGTCTCCTACATCCAGACCGTCCACGCCATGACGTGGGGCTTTGCCTGCATGGCCGCACTGATGATCGCCTGGCTGTTCTTCCTGATGCGGGCGAACGGGGAGCAACGCGCCTGAACCCGGTAGGGACCGGCGCTGGAGGAGATCCTTATGAGCAACCCACTGCTTCGCGGCGTGAGCTTCGACGAGCGCCTCCGGTTCCTGCGGGATGGCGTCGTGTGCCTGCGCGGGATCGTCTCGCCCGGGTGGATAGAGCTGGCGCGCGACGGCATCGAGCAGCGGCACGACGGCGTGCTGCAGCGCGTGGTGTCCGAATCGGGCGCCAGCGAGATCGCCGGGCAGCTCACCGTGACGCGGCGGCTGCGCTGGATCTGCGACCAACTGCTCTTCGACAAGGACGTGAGCGCCGCGACCACGACGCCCTGGCACCAGGACATGTCCTACGGCCTGGCGGACAGCCACCGCATCGTCCACCTGTGGATGCCCGTGGACCACATGCCGCGCGAGACCGCGCCGGAAGTGGTGCGCGGCTCCCACCTCTGGAAGACGGGCTACCGGCGAGCCGGCTGGATCGGTCCGGCGGACGACGAGGCGCAGGCCCCCGAGCTGCCCGACATCGAGGCCAACCGAGGCGCCTTCGACATCGTGGGCTACGAGGTGGACCCGGGCGACGTCGTGGCCTTCAACCACCGCTCGCTGCACCACGCCGGCCCCGTCATGAGCTTCGGCGAGAAGCATCGGGCCTTCGCAATCCTGTGCGCCGACGACGAGCTGCTGGCGATGAGGCAGCCGAGCCGCCAGCCGGCTGCCGAGGCGTTTCGCGCGGCGTAGCCGGGGACTGGCCTACCAGAACTTTTCGGGCGTGGCCGCGAGCGTCTCCGTGCAGCGCGCGACAGCCTTGGCGCGCTCCTCGCGCAGCCGCTGCCAGTTGTCGGCCTGCCATTCGTTCCAGGCGACCGGCTCCGACTGATAAAAGCATGTGGCAGGCGGACGCATGAAGCCCGCGCGGCCAAGCTCGGCGCCGAACTTCAGGCGGAACAGCTCGTCAGAGCCCGTGAGGTTCTCGTAGACCAGATGCCAGGACCCCGGAAGCAGCGGCGTGTCGGCCACCGCCTGTACCTTGCGCGCTTCCTCGATCTCCTCGGGCGTGGAGCCGTCCGTCAGGGCCGTCGCGTACGCGGCCTCGGCGCGCTTGCGGTAGATGCCGGTGGCGACCTTGCTGAGCGCGTCGACCAACTCGCTCATGGCGGGGTTGGCGCCCGCCGGATCGTCCTTGAGCGCCTCGAGCGTGGTGCCGCCGAGATCGTCCTTCGAGAACCCCTGCGCGCCGACGCTCACGCGGCCCGCGATCGCCGTCAGCGCGATGTTCAGGGCGACCTGCCCCGCGATGTTGTTCATCGTGTTTTCGCGGCGGACCACGCGAAGCTGTTCGATGCCGGGCTTGTACATGCCCCGGCTGAAGCGCACGCGGGTCTGCGGCGTCACCGGCTCGACCACCGCGACAGGTGCGGCGGGCGCATCGGCGGCGGCTTCCGCGGATTGTTGTTGCACCGCCGGTGCCGGCGCATCGGGCTCGGCGTGCGCCGCGAAGCCGGCGACAGCCAGCGCAATGCCACATGCGCGCCAGGCGGCGCGCCTTCCTTGCTTGTTCGAGATCATGTGAACGTAATTCCTCCCGGCGCGGATTCTCTCCGGCTAAGAGGCCAACGTTCCCAGCACCGCGTCGAGCACCCGCTCATGGTCCCGCGGATGGGACTGGAGCCAGTCGTGCAGCTTGTGCCCCGCTCCCTCGAGCCGCACGACCTCGACCGACTTCGCCCTGCAGGCCCGGTTTTCGTACTGGTCGAGGACCTGCGTGGGAATCACTGCGTCCGCCGTTCCGTACACCAGCAGCAGCCGGCCTTCGAAGCCTTCGAGCGCCGTGAAGGCCGGTGAGCTCGCATAGTCGGCGGTCGAGCGCAGGATGGCCTGGAAGCTCGGGCCGAAGGGCGCGTCCTGCGCCTGGGCCACGTAGGCGGCCGGGCAGAAGAGCACCAGCGCGGGCGGCTGCAGCCGTTCGATCAGGGAGCACGCGATGTGGCCGCCCATGCTCGTACCTATCAGCGACAGCGCACGCCCCGGCGCCACATGGCCGGCCACGGCCAGCGCCTGCGCCACTCGCTCACTCAGGCGGGAACCCTCGACCTGCCCGGTGCTTTCTCCATGGCCGGAGAAGTCGAAGGACGCGCTGGCCACGCCGCTATGCGCGAGCCCCGCAAGAAGTTACTGGATGCCGCGCCGCGAGGACTGGCCGCCGCCGTGCAGCGCCAGCACGCGAGGCGCATCGCCCGCCGGGTTGCCCGTGATCGTGCCGCGCAGCGCTTGGGCACCCGCGGAAACGGAAAAGTCGTCGTTCATCGCACGAGCATGACACGGCGGACGCGCTCCTCTCAGGCTGTGTCGCCCGCAACAGCGCGGCCCGAGCCCTCCCTCGCCGGCATCGTCACCCACCACGCCGCGCCCACGATCAGCAAGCCCCCTGCCCAGCCCCACGGCCCGATGCGCTCGCCGAAGCCGTACGCCGCGATCAGCGCGCCGAACACCGGCTCGCTGCCCATCAGCAGCGACACGCGGCTCGGGCTCGAACGCGAGGCCGCATGGTTCTGCGCGAAGAAAGCGAAGACGGTGCACAGCAGCACGAGGTACGCCATGCCCCACCAGAAAGAGGCCGTGGCGGGCGGCATGTGCCAGGCACCGCCGGCCGGCGAGGCGATGAGCGAGAGCACCGCCGCGCCGAGCGCCATCACGCCCGACTGCACGGCCGTGAGCGTCAGCGCCGGCATCGCGTGATGCCCGGCGAGGCGCCGCGTCATGCAGACCATCACTGCGCGCAGGAAGGCCGCGATCACCATCAGGCCGTCGCCCCAGCCCACCGAAAGCTCGGCGGGCGATGTGGCCGAGAGCATGGCCGCGCCCAGCGCCGACAGGCCGGCCGCCCAGAACATGCGCCGCGCCGGCCGCTGGCCCAGCAGCCACCATTCGACGAAGGGCGTGAGAGCGACGCACAGGCTGATGAGGAAGGCGGCGTTGCTGGCCGTGGTGAGCGATACGCCGAAGGTCTCGCAGACGAAGATCGCCAGCAGGTTCGCTCCGAGCAGGCCGCCGACCGCGAGGCCCTGGCGCCACCCCGCGCCGAACAGCGGCTTCAGCGCGGGCAGCAGCACGACGAAGGTGAGGCCGAAGCGCAGAGCGATGAACTCCAGCACGGGCAGCTGCTGCGTCGCCTGCTTGGCCACCGCGTAGCTGCCGCCCCACACCGCCGCCACCAGCAGCAGCATCACTTCGGCAAGGCCGACGCCCGCCGGCTTCTTCGTCTTTGAATCCATACTCCGCTTCCGCCGTCCGTGAACATTTCCGAAAACCCGACGCATCCATCGGGCAGGAAATTGTTCCGGGCATCACCCGGGCCGCACAGCCGTCGGCCGGAACAGGACTATTGCGTCGTGGGAACGAATTCATTTCTCAAGGTGCTGCCGGAGATGGTGACCTTCGTGCGGGTCGCCGAGCTGGGCAGCTTCTCGGCCGCGGCCGACCTGCTGGGCATGACGCCGTCGGCGGCGAGCCGGCAGGTGAAGCGACTCGAAAAGGAGATCGGCGTGCAGCTGCTGCAGCGCACCACGCGCCAGCTGCGGCTGACCGAGCCCGGCGCCGAGGCCTTCGCGCGCTGCCGCGAGCTGGTGCTGGCGGCGCAGGGCGCGATGGAGATCGGCGAGCAGTTCGCGGCCGGGCCCAGCGGGCTGGTGCGCATCAGCGCGCCCAAGGCCTTTGCGCGGCGCGTACTGCATGCGCACGTCCTCGAGTTCCTGCGGCGCTATCCCGAAGTGGATGTGCAGCTGATCGTGGCCGACCGCGACGTCGATCCGATCCGCGAAGGCGTCGACCTGGTGGTGCGGCTGACGACGAAGCCACCCGAGGGGCTGGTGGCGCGGCAGCTGATGCCGGTGGAGCACATCCTCTGCGCGTCGCCGCGCTACCTGGAGCAGCACGCCGCCATCGCGCACCCGGGCGACCTCGCGGCGCACAGCTGCCTTTCACTGGGCGAGCACGAGCGCGACAACCATTGGCGGTTCAGGAAGAAGGAAGAGGGAGAAAAAGAGGAGACGGAAGTCATCGTGCGCGGCCGCTACGTCTCGAACCACAGCGAGGTGCGGCTCGAAGGCGCGCTCGCCGACCTGGGCGTGGCCGTGGTGCCGGCCTTCGTCGCGCAGGAGGCGCTGGACGCGGGAAGCCTCGTGCGCGTGCTGCCCGGCTGGGAGTACCGCGGCAACTACCAGGGGCACGCGTACATCCTGTACCCGCCCAACCGCTTCATGGCGCCCAAGTGCAGGGCGCTGGTCGATCACCTGCTCGGCGCGCTCGGCGTCAGTGCTTCTTCATCAGGACGCGCACGGCCTCGGGCAGGGAATTGACCTGCGGCATGAAGTGGTCGAGCAGCGCGCCCAGCGCCACCGCGCAGATCACCGCGCCCAGCAGCGGCTTCCAGGTGAGCCGCACCGCGGCCATGAGCCAGCCCTCGCGCGCAACGCGCACCGCCGCGCGCGCCGACACGTAGGAGAACGCGATCTCGATGGCCACGGCCAGCAGCGCGTCCCAGCTGAAGTACAGCAGCACGAGCGAGCCCGCGCCGAACAGGACGGCCGCGCAGATGAGGAAGATGGCGATCACCGGAACGACGACGACCGCGCCCTCGTCCGCGCCGCCGGCCACGTCGAGCGCGCCGCTGGCGATATCCGAGAGGCCGCTGCCGCCACCATCGCCCGAGGCCTCGCCGATGCTCGTGTGGCCGTGCGAGCCGCCGCTGCTGCCGCCGCGTCCGCCGCCGAACTCGAAGTCGGGCGCGTCGACGTTCAGGTCGAACCCGCGCTCCTCGACCAGCCGCTTCGCCCACCAGCGCAGCACCAGCAGGTAGCCGAGGTAGCCCGCGCCCAGCGTGAGGAAGTAGCGCACCGCCAGTGAATCCACGTGCAGCAGGTGCATCTGCAGCGCGGAGACGCCCCACATCAGCAGCAGCGTGAAGCTGCCGATCAGGATGCCGTGCGTGCGCAGCCTGTACTTGCGGTGGAGCTCGCGCTCCACCTGTGTTTCCCACAGGCGCACGGAGCGCCAGTTGGAAAGGACCTTCACGGCTTCAGGCGGGTTCCGGCTCGGCGAAGGGCACGCGCGGGGCCACCGCGCACATGAGTTCGTAGCCGATGGTGCCCCCTGCCCGCGCGACCTCGTCGATGGGCAGCACGGCACCGGTCTTCTCCGATTTGCCCCACAGCGTGACCTCGCTGCCGAACTTTGCGTCGGGCACGCCGGTGAGGTCGACGGTGATCATGTCCATGCTCACGCGCCCGACCATGCGGGTGCGCACGCCGTTCACCAGCACCGGCGTGCCGGTGCCGCAGTGGCGCGGATAGCCGTCGGCATAGCCGACCGCCGCCACGCCGATGGTGAGCGGGCCCTCGGCCGTGAAGTTGGAGCCGTAGCCGACGGTGTCGCCGGCGGCCAGCGTCTGCACCGAGAGCAGCTTCGTCGACAGCGTCATGGTGGGCTGCAGCTGCCAGTGCGCCGAATCGTGCTCGGGAAAGTCGGGCGCGACGCCGTACAGCATGACGCCGGGGCGCACCCAGTCGCCGCGCGTGCGGTCGGGGTGGCGCAGCGTGGCGGCGCTGTTGGCGATGGAGCGCTCGCCCGGCAGGTCGCGGGTGGCGCGCTCGAAGGCCTCGAGCTGGTGGGCGATGCCGCGGTCACCGTCGGCGTCGCTGAAGTGGGTCATGAGGGAGATCTCGTCGACCTGCGTGAGCGCGTTGAGGCGGGTCCAGGCGGAGCCGAAGCGCTCGGGCGTGAAGCCCAGGCGGTTCATGCCGGAGTTCATCTTGAGGAACACGCGCTGCGGCTTCAGGGTCTTGTGGGCGGCGAGCATGTCGATCTGCTCGTCGCAGTGCACGGTGTGCCAGAGGTCGAGGCGCGAGCACAGCTCCAGGTCGCGTGCCTCGAAAACGCCTTCCAGCAGCAGCACCGGGCCGCGCCAGCCGAGGGCGCGCACGCGTTCGGCCTCGGCCAGGTCGAGCAGCGCGAAGCCGTCGGCACCGCGCAAACCCTCATAGACCCGCTCTATTCCATGACCGTAGGCATTGGCCTTGACGACGGCCCAGACGCGGGCTTCGAGGGCCGAACGGCGCGCCCGCTCCAGGTTGTGGCGCAGGGCTTCGGTGTGGACGGTGGCGAGGATGGGGCGCGGCATGGGGGTCTTCGGGAAGGGCTCGGGGAGAATGCAGACCACGTTTTAGCATCTTCGGGAATGGGGTCGAACACGGTGGGGATGCAGGATTCGATGTCGCACCCCCGTGCTATAACCGCCCATTCGCCCTTGCGGCGACACTTTTTCACTACCGCCAGCAGACCCTCTGGCCAGCCAGCCCATCGATGAAGCGCGGTTTCTACACGATCATGTCGGCCCAGTTCTTTTCGTCACTGGCCGACCAAGCGCTTTTCGTTGTTGCGGTCGACCTGATGCGAAGTTCCGGCGCGCCCGAGTGGCAGCGCGCGGCTCTGGTGCCCATCTTCGCGGTCTTCTACGTGGTGCTCGCCCCGCTGGTGGGCGCCTTCGCCGACGCCCTGCCCAAGGGCAAGGTGATGTTCATCAGCAATGCCATCAAGATAGTGGGCTGCGTGATGATGCTGTTCGGCTCGCACCCGCTGCTGTCCTATTCGATCGTGGGGCTGGGCGCGGCGGCCTACTCGCCGGCCAAGTACGGCATCCTGACCGAGCTGCTGCCGGCGTCGCAGCTGGTCAAGGCCAACGGCTGGATCGAGGGCCTGACCATCGCTTCGATCCTGCTGGGCATCGTGCTCGGCGGCACGCTGGTGGGGCATGCCGTCTCCAGCAAGCTGCTGGCCTTCGACCTCCCGCTCATCGACACCGGCATCGACACCCCTGCCGATGCCGCGCTCGCGGTGCTGATCTTCGTCTACATGCTGGCGGCCTGGTTCAACACGCGCATCCCGCACACCGGCGTCGAGATGCGTCCGCTGCGCTCCAACCCCGAGCAGGGCCTGGCGCGCAACATCGCCGCGCTGCTGCCCGACTTCTGGCACTGCAACGCCCGCCTGTGGCGCGACCGCCTCGGCCAGATCTCGCTGGCCACGACCACCCTCTTCTGGGGCGCGGGCGGCAACCTCAAGTACATCGTGCTGGCCTGGGCCTCGCTGGCGCTGGGCTACAACACCACGCAGGCCTCGGCGCTGACGGGCGTGGTGACCATCGGCACCGCCGTGGGCGCCATCGTCGCCTCGATGCGCATGCGGCTGGACATGGCCACGCGCGTGATCCCCATGGGCATCGCGATGGGCCTGATGGTGATCTGCATGAACCTCATCGGCAACGTGTGGCTGGCGGTTCCGTTCCTGATCCTGCTGGGCGGCCTGGGCGGCTTCCTGGTGGTGCCGATGAACGCGCTGCTGCAGCACCGCGGCCACAACCTGATGGGCGCGGGCCGTTCCATCGCGGTGCAGAACTTCAACGAGCAGGCCTGCATCCTCCTGCTCGGCGGCTTCTACAGCGTGTGCACCGGCCTGGGCCTCTCGGCCTACGGCGCGATCACCGCCTTCGGCCTCGTGGTGGCCGGCTGCATGTGGATCATCAAGCGCTGGCACGAGAACAACCTCAAGAAGTATCCCGAGGAAGTCGAGCACCTGCTGGCCATCGCCCGCAGCGATAAACATCATTGACCTCCCCCAGGCTGCGCGCACTTCGTGTCGCTGCGCCAACCCCCTCGCCGGGGGCGGCACCGGAGGCCCGGCAAAGCCGGTTCCTCGGTGCCCCACGAAAATTCCACCACCATGCCAGCACTCGCCCTGCTACTGAACGCCTTCGTCTGGGGCGTGTCCTGGTTTCCCTTCCGCCAGATCGCGGGCCACGGGCTGCATCCGCTGTGGACCACCTGCCTGATCTACCTGGCCATCGCCGTCCCGATGGGCGTGCTGCGCCGGCATGCGTGGAAAGGCTTCGCGGCCTTCCCGATGCTGGTGGTGCTGGGCCTGGCGGCCGGCTTCACCAACGTGGGCTTCAACTGGGCCGTGACGCAGGGCGACGTGGTGCGCGTGGTGCTGCTGTTCTACCTGATGCCCCTGTGGAGCGTGCTGCTGGCCTGGCTGCTGCTCGGCGAGCGGCCCACCGGCGGCGCGCTGGCGCGCGTGGCGCTCGCGCTGACCGGCGTGGCGGTGGTGCTGAAGGCGCCCGGCACCGACTGGCCGGTGCCCTCGAGCCTGCCCGACTGGCTGGGCATGGCCGCGGGCTTCGGCTTCGCCGTCACCAACATCGCGCTGCGCCACCTGCGGCAGGCGCCGGGCGAATCGCGCGCGCTGGCGATGTTCTGCGGCTGCGCCTTCGTGGCCGGCGTCGCGGCGCTCGGCGGCACCGCGCTGGGCGCGTTCGATTCGCCGCTGCGCGCCTCGCCGGGCTGGCTGGGCTGGGCCGCGCTGCTGGGCACGGCCTTCGTCTTCGCCAACGTGTGCCTGCAGTACGGCGCGGCGCGGCTCACGGCTTCCGCGACCTCGGTGATCATGCTGTCGGAGGTGCTGTTCGCGAGCGTGTCGTCGGTGGCGCTGGGCGCGGCCGAGATGGACCCGCGCATCCTCATGGGCGGCGCGCTGATCGTGCTCGGCGCCGTCTGGGCGGCGTTTGCGCGAACGCCCGCGCGGCGCGATGATCGCGCCTCTTCTTCTCCCTCCTGAGGAAAAACAGCATGGCCAGCGTCTACGACTTCGAAGCGAACCTGATCGACGGCAAGCCGGTGAAGCTCTCCACCTTCAAGGGCAAGGTGCTGCTGATCGTCAACACCGCCAGCAACTGCGGCTTCACGCCGCAGTTCGCGGGGCTGGAGGCGCTGCACGAGAAGTACGCGGACAAGGGGCTCGCGGTGCTGGGCTTTCCCTCGAACCAGTTCGGCGGGCAGGACCCGGGCACCAACGAGGAGATCGGCGCCTTCTGCACGAAGAACTACGGCGTGAGCTTTCCGATGATGGAGAAGATCGACGTGAACGGCAGCAACGCCGCGCCGCTCTACCAGTGGCTCACGAAGGAAAAGCCCGGCCTGCTCGGCAGCACGGCCATCAAGTGGAACTTCACGAAGTTCCTGGTCGGGCGCGACGGCACGGTGCTCAAGCGCTACGCGCCGCTGGACACGCCGGCCTCGCTCGAGCGCGACGTCGAAGCCGCGCTGGCCGCGGCCTGAACGGCCTGCGGCCGCCTCGTCAGAACCTGAAGTCGGCCGTCTTCGGCCCGCCGCCCACCGTCACGGTCTGGCTCTTCACCGCGCCGCCGGGCGCCGCGACGTCGATCACGTAGCGCCCGTTCGGCACGTCGACCAGGCAGACCGGGCCGCTGGCGCGGAACGCCAGGGCCGCGGCGTTGTTGGCATCGCCGCCCTTGATGGTCACGTCGACGTTCGCCATGTAGGCGCCGTCGGCGCGCGCGAACAGCAGCGCGAGCGGATGTTCCTTCATGGCCGCGCGCATCGCCGTCGATTCGTCGGAGCCGATGCCGCCGCACACGTAGCGCGCCGAGCCGGCGCCCTGCCACGGCGGCATGGCGCCCTGGGCCTGCGCGGCCATCGCACCGCCCGCGCAGACGCAGGCCAGCAGCACGCGGCGCAGCGTGGCGGAGGTGAAGGATGCAGGCAGAAGATGAGACATGGCGCTTTCTCCTTGCAGATTCGGTGCGGCCATGATGCGCCGCGAACCGGCGCCGGGCGAGTCGGACCAACCCCCTCCCCCTTGTCCGACGATGCCTGCGATCAGGCCTTGGGATTCGGCAGCAGCGCCGCGTCCAGCAGCTCGACCCAGTGCCGCACCGGCGTGTCGCCGCTGCCGCTTTGCAGGTGCGTGATGCAGCCGATGTTGGCCGAGGCGATGGTGGTGGGCTGCAGCTGCTTCAGGTGCCCCAGCTTGCGGTCGCGCAGCGGATAGGCCAGCTCGGGCTGCAGCACCGAGTAGGTACCGGCCGAGCCGCAGCACAGGTGCGATTCGTTCATCGCCACGCGCATGTCGAATCCCAGCGCGCGCAGGTGCGTCTCGACGCCGCCGCGCAGCTTCTGGCCGTGCTGCAGCGTGCACGGCGGGTGGTAGGCCACCACGCCGTCGGGCGCCTTCACGCGGGCCTTCAGCGCAGGCACCAGATCGGGCAGCAGCTCGCTCAGGTCGCGCGTGAGTTCGCTGATGCGCGCGGCCTTCAGCGCGTAGGCCGCGTCGTGCTGCAGGATGTGGCCGTACTCGCGCACGGTGACGCCGCAGCCCGATGCATTCATGACGATGGCCTCGACCTCGTTGCGCTCCACGTACGGCCACCACGCGTCGATGTTGGCGCGCATCTGCGCCTTGCCGCCGTCCTGGTCGTTCAGGTGGAACTTCACCGCGCCGCAGCAGCCGGCCTCGGGCGCGATCACCGCCTGGATGCCAGCCGCATCGAGCACGCGCGCGGTGGCGCTGTTGATGTTGGGCATCATCGACGGCTGCACGCAGCCCGCGAGCATCAGCACCTTGCGCGCATGCGTGGCCGCGGGCCATGCGCCGGCCTCCTGCTTCGCGGGCACCTTGGCCTTCAGCGCCTCGGGCAGCAAGCCGCGCACCGACTGGCCGAGCTTCATCGCGGGGCCGAAGAGCGGCGACGGCAGGCCTTCCTTCAGCACCCAGCGCTGCGCCGATTCCATCGCGGGACGCGGCACCTTCTCGTCGACGATCCTGCGACCGATGTCGACCAGGTTGCCGTACTGCACGCCGCTCGGGCAGGTGCTCTCGCAGTTGCGGCAGGTGAGGCAGCGGTCGAGGTGCAGCTGCGTGCTGCGCGTCGGCGCCTTGCCCTCGAGCACCTGCTTGATGAGGTAGATGCGCCCGCGCGGGCCGTCGAGCTCGTCGCCGAGCAGCTGGTAGGTCGGGCAGGTGGCGGTGCAGAAGCCGCAGTGCACGCACTTGCGCAGGATGGCTTCGGCCTCTCGGCCTTCGTCGGTGCCTTTGAATTCGGGGGCGAGCTCGGTTTGCATGTCTCTGTTCTTGTTCTCAGTTGGCGGGCAGCAGGCGGCCGCGATTGAAAAGGCCGTGCGGATCGAACTCGCGCATCAGCGCGCGCTGGATGCGTTCGACGGGCGCGCTCAGCGCATCGAAGCGCGGCACTCCGGCCTGCGGGGCCGAGTCCGGCAGACGGAACAGCGTGGCGTGGCCACCCGCCGCGCGTGCGATCTCGCGGATGCGCGCGGCCTCCGAGGGAGGCGCCTTGTACCAGCGCTGGCCGCCGTGCCATTCGATCAGCGGCGCGGAGCCATCGATGGAAAGCACGGGCGCGGTCTGCGGCACCGACACGCGCCAGAGCGCGTCGGGCCCATTGCCGGTGGCGAACCACGGCAGCTGCTGGTCTCGCAGCGATTGCCAGTCGGCAGCGGCGCGCGCGTTGTCCTTGCGCTCGCCGCCCAGGTGCTCGCATGCGGCTTCCACTGCCGCCACGGCACCGCGCAGCCGCAGGTAGAGCGCGCCCGCGCCGGCGTATTCGAACCAGCAGCTCGCGTTCAGCGGCAACGGCCTTCCGCCCCATTCGTTGAGCAGCCGCAGCGCGTCGGCCTGGCCGCACGCGAACTCGAGCGTCGCCTCGGCGGGCGGCACGGGCAGCACCTTGAGACTGACTTCGGCGATCACGCCCAGCGTGCCGAGCGAACCGGCAAGCACGCGCGAGACGTCGTAGCCCGCGACGTTCTTCATCACCTGCCCGCCGAAACTCAGCACCTCGCCACGACCGTTGACCAGTGTGGCGCCGAGCATGTAGTCGCGCACCGAGCCGACGCTGGCGCGCGCCGGGCCGCTCAGCCCGGCGGCGACCATGCCGCCCACCGTGCCACCGCTGCCGAAGCACGGCGGCTCGAAGGGCAGGCATTGGCCCTTCTCGGCGAGCGCCGCTTCGAGTTCGGCCAGCGGCGTGCCCGCGCGCACGGTGACGACCAGCTCGCTCGGCTCGTAGCTCGTGATGCCGGCGAGCGGCCGCATGTCGAGCAGTTCGCCCTGCGGCAGCTCGCCATAGAAACCCTTGGTGCCGCCGCCGCGGATGCACAGCGGCGTGGCGTCCGCGGCTGCCGCGCGGATGCGCTCGACGACCTGGTGAAGTGCGTTGTCGTTGTTGTTTTCCATTGCCATCAGAACCTCGGCAGATCCGGATGCGGCAGCCTGCCGCCGCGCACCACCTGCTTGCCGTACTCGGCGCAGCGCTGAAGCGTGGGAATCACCTTGCCGGGGTTGAGCATGCCCTCGGGGTCGAAGGCGCGCTTCACGCCGAACATCTGCTCGTTCTCGGCGGCGGTGAACTGCACGCACATGCTGTTGAGCTTCTCCACGCCCACGCCGTGCTCGCCCGAGACGGTGCCGCCCATCGCGACGCTGGTCTCGAGGATGTCGGCGCCGAAGAGTTCGCAGCGGTGCAGCTCGTCGGGGTCGTTGGCGTCGAACAGCACCAGCGGGTGCAGGTTGCCGTCGCCCGCGTGGAACACGTTGCAGCAGCGCAGGTCGTACTTCTTCTCCATCTCCTGGATGGCCAGCAGGATGTCGGCCAGCCGCTTGCGCGGGATGGTGGAGTCGAGGCACATGTAGTCGGGGCTGATGCGGCCCGAGGCGGGAAAGGCGTTCTTGCGCCCGCTCCAGAACTTCATGCGCTCCTCTTCGCTGCTGCTCACCGCGATGGCGGTGGCGCCGGAGGAGCGCAGCACGTCGGTCATGCGGCCGATCTCCTCTTCCACCTCCTCGGGCGTGCCGTCGGATTCGCACAGCAGGATGGCGGCGGCGTCGAGGTCGTAGCCCGCGCGCACGAAGTCTTCGACCGCGGCGGTCATGGGCTTGTCCATCATCTCCAGCCCCGCCGGGATGATGCCGGCCGCGATCACCGCGGCCACCGCGTCGCCGGCCTTCCGCACGTCGTCGAAGCTGGCCATGATGCAGCGCGCGAGCTGCGGCTTGGGCACCAGCTTGACGGTGACCTCGGTGGTCACAGCCAGCATGCCCTCGCTGCCGATGACCAGCGCGAGCAGGTCGAGCCCCGGCGCGTCGAGCGCCTCGCCGCCGAACTCGATGGGCTCGCCCTCGGCCGTGAAGCCGCGCACGCGCATCACGTTGTGCAGCGTGAGGCCGTACTTCAGGCAGTGCACGCCGCCCGAGTTCTCGGCCACGTTGCCGCCGATGGTGCAGGCGATCTGGCTCGACGGATCTGGCGCGTAGTAGAGGTTGAAGGGCGCCGCAGCCTCGCTGATGGCGAGGTTGCGCACGCCGCACTGCACCACGGCCGTGCGGCTCACCGGATCGATCTTCAGGATGCGGTTGAACTTGGCGAGCGACATCGTCACGCCCATGGTGTGCGGCATGGCGCCGCCCGAGAGCCCGGTGCCCGCGCCGCGCGCCACCACGGGCACGCCGAGCTGGTGGCAGGTCTTGAGCACGGCGGCCACCTGCGCCTCGGTCTCGGGCAGGGCCACCACCAGCGGGCGGGCGCGGTAGGCGGTGAGGCCGTCGCACTCGTAGGGGGTGGTGTCCTCGTCGTGCCAGATCAGCGCGTGGGCCGGCAGGTGCGCCTGCAGCGCGCGCACTATCTGCGACTGGCGCTCCGTTTTCTGTAGCGAATCGTGTTGCGTGGGAGTCAGCGGCGCGTTCATGCGGCGGCCTCTTTTCTTTCTTGCTCGCGGGATGTCTCGTGTTTACCGCACTCTACGGACATTCCGCCCGCCCCGGGTTGATGGATTTTTGCCGGGTGCTTGAAAGAACTTCGCGAGCCCGGCTCAGCGCAGGCTCTGCCCCAGCCAGTCGGCGAAGGCCGCGCACTCCCAGCGCTCCAGCGTGCCGGGCTGCCAGCAGATGTAGTGCCGGTGCGGCGAAGGCACGGCCTGGTCGGACAGCGCCACCAGCCGCCCCGATTCGAACCACTCCGCGCCCAGCTTCTGCCGCACCAGCGCCACGCCGAAGCCGCTGGCGGCAGCGTCGTACATGAGCCCCAGGTCGTTGAACTGCGAGCCGATGGCGGGCTCGGGCTGATCGATGCCGCAGCTCGCGAACCAGGTGCCCCAGGGCTCGAGCGGGCTGCGGATCAGCCGCGCGGCGGCGATCTCGGCCGCGCTTCGGAAACCGGTGAAGGGGCCGAACTCGTTGAGGTAGCTCGGGCTGCAGGCGGGCACCACCTGTTCCTCGATCAGCAGCCGGTGCTCGCAGTCGGCATAGCCGCCGGGGCCGTAGCGCACCTCCAGGTCGGCCTGCTCGGCCGTCACGTCGAGCAGCGGGATCGACACCTGCAGCACGAACTCGATGTCGGGGTAGATGTTGCGGAACAGCTCCAGCCTCGGCATGAGGAACTGCCGGCTGAAGGTGGGCGTGACCGCGACACGCAGGCGCGTGGCGCGCTGCGCGGCGCTGCCGCCGAGCGGTGTCGCCTGCAGCGCGGCGAGCCCCGTGCGCACGTTCGCGAGATAGGCCGCGCCATCGGCCGTGAGGCTGAAGTCGCCGCGGCCGAAGAGCTTGAAGCCGACGTGCGATTCGAGTTGCCGGATGCGGTGGCTCACGGCGCTGGGCGTGACGCACAGCTCGTCGGCCGCGCGGCCCGCGTGGCGCAGACGCGCCACTGCCTCGAAGGTCAGCAGGCACTGGATCGGCGGAATGTGCTGCAGGGCCATGCGCGCCCGAAGGTCCGATCTCAGTCCGCGAAGAAGTTGACGGGCAGGCCGGGCGTATCGACCCGCATCGAGATCACCGTGCCCGAGGCGGGCCGCTGCGCGATCTCGGCGGCGGGCCTGCCCTTGCGGCCGCTGGTGACGAACAGCGTCTTCAGGTCGTCGCCGCCGAAGCAGGGCATGGTCGGGCACTGCACGGGCACGGGGACCGAGGCCACGATCTCGCCCGAGGGTGCGAAGCGCAGCAGCTGCGCGCCCTCGAACATGGCAACCCAGTAGTGGCCCTGCGCATCGACGGTGGCGCCGTCGGGGCGGCCCTGGTAGCCCAGCGGCGCGTCGACGCTCCAGCCTTCGGGCTTGGCCTCGAACTGGTGGAACACGCGGGCGTGCGAGAGCGAGTTGGCCTCGGCGTCCCAGTCCCACGCGCACACCACGTGCGCCGCGGTATCGGCCCAGTAGAGGGTGCGGGCGTCGGGCGAGAAGGCGAGGCCGTTGGCCGTGGTGGACTCGTTGGCCATCTGCGAGAGCGTGGGCGAGACATCGGTGTCGGGGCGCGCGTCGAAGCAGTAGAGCGCGGCATTGGCGCGGTCTTTCGCCTCGTTGAGCGAGCCGCCCCAGAAGCGGCCCAGCGGGTCGCACTTGCCGTCGTTGAAGCGCATGGTGCGCACGTCGTGCTCCACGCGCGCCATGGCGACCAGCTCGCCGCCCCATTCGCGCGCGCGGTAGATGCCGTCGCGCAGCGCGATCACGAGGCCGCCGCTGCGCGCGGGCGCCATGCAGCCGGGTTCGGTGGGCAGGGGCCAGCGCTCGACCTTCGCTCCCGGCGATCCGATCTCGCCGCGTGTGCGCAGCACGGCACGGCCTGGAATGTCGAGCCAGTAGAGCGATCGCTCTTCGGGATGCCAGAACGGCGATTCGCCGAGCTCGCAGAGGCTGTCTTCGATGGAGGTCCACATGGTGTCGCGATTGTGCTCCCGGCCATCGCGGCGATGGGCAAAAAAAAGCCCGCTGGCGCCGGAGCGCTCGCGGGCTGAACATCCAAAGGAGACCTCGCTTGAAAAACTCGTTACGGAGAATTCTTCTTGTAAGTGGTGGTGGTCATTCATTCGATGGCGGGCTGCCCGAAGGCAGGCCCGCCAAGGCAGATCAGCGGTTGTAAGCCGTTTCGCCGTGGGAGGAGATGTCGAGGCCTTCGCGCTCTTCTTCTTCCGACACACGCAGGCCGAGGGTCAGGTCGGCGATCTTGTAGGCGATGAAGGCAACCACGCCGGACCACACGATCGTGAGCAGCACGCTCTTGATCTGGATCCAGACCTGTGCGCCCATCGCGAAGGTGTCGGGGGTCGCGCCGCCGGTGCCGCCCAGGCCCTTGGCAGCGAACACGCCGGTCAGGATGGCACCCAGGATGCCGCCCACCCCATGCACGCCGAACACGTCGAACGCGTCGTCGGCGCCGAGCATGCGCTTGAGGCCACCCACGCCCCACAGGCAGACCAGGCCGGCCAGCAGGCCCAGCACGATCGAACCCATCGGGCCGACGAAGCCGGCTGCGGGCGTGACGGCCACCAGGCCGGCGACTGCACCGGATGCGGCACCCAGCATCGAGGCCTTGCCCTTGTGCAGGCTCTCGCCCAGGATCCACGACAGGGCCGCGGCGGCGGTGGCGAGCACCGTGTTCACGAAGGCCAGGCCGGCGACGGCGTTGGCTGCACCAGCGGAGCCGGCGTTGAAGCCGAACCAGCCGACCCACAGCAGCGATGCGCCGACCATGGTGAGCGTGAGCGAGTGAGGCGTGAAGGCTTCCTTGCCGTAGCCGACGCGCTTGCCGACCATGTAGGCGCCGACCAGGCCGGCCACACCGGCGTTGATGTGCACCACGGTGCCGCCGGCGAAGTCCAGCGCGCCGTCCTTGCCCAGCAGGCCGCCGCCCCAAACGATGTGGGCGATCGGCACGTAGCTGAACGTGAACCACAGCACCGAGAACAGCAGCACGGCCGAGAACTTGGCGCGTTCCGCGAAGGCGCCGACGATCAGCGCCACGGTGATGGCCGCGAAGGTGCCCTGGAAGGCGACGAACACGTATTCGGGAATCGTGGTCAGCGCGCCGAAGGTCTCCTGCGTGATGCCCTTCATGAAGATCTTGTCGAATCCTCCGAAGAAGTTGCCGTCACCCGAGAAGGCCAGGCTGTAGCCGTAGACGGCCCACAGGATGCTGATCAGCGAGAAGATCACGAAGACCTGCATCAGCACCGACAGCATGTTCTTCGAGCGGCCCAGGCCGCCATAGAACAGCGCGAGGCCGGGGATGGTCATCAGGATCACGAGAAGGGTCGAAGTCAGCATCCAGGCGGTGTCGCCGGAATCGATCTTCGGAGCGGGGGCCGCGGGTGCGGCGGCGGGAGCAGCCTCGGCGGCGGCCGGAGCCGCTGCCGCAGGGGCCGCTGCCGGAGCGGGCGCGGCGGCAGCCGGTGCCGACGCGGCCGGAGCCTCGGGCGTTGCCGCGGCGGGGGTTTGCGCGAAGCCGGTGGTACCGGCGGCCAGCACGCTCAAGCCGAGCGCAAGAGAGACAAGCAGTTTTTTCATAGTCGTTGTTCTTTCGGGCCAGGACTCGATCAGAGGGCTTCGCGGCCCGTTTCGCCGGTGCGGATGCGAACGACCTGTTCGAGGTTGTAGACGAAGATCTTGCCGTCGCCGATCTTGCCGGTGCGTGCGGCGCTCTCGACCGCTTCGATCACGCGATCGACGAGGTCGTCGGAGACGGCCGCCTCGATCTTGACCTTGGGCAGGAAGTCGACCACGTACTCCGCGCCGCGGTAGAGCTCGGTGTGGCCCTTCTGGCGGCCGAAGCCCTTCACCTCGGTGACGGTGATCCCCTGCACGCCGATGGCCGACAGTGCTTCGCGCACCTCGTCGAGCTTGAACGGTTTGATGATGGCTGTGACCAGCTTCATGAGTTTTCTCCTTCGGATGGAAATGAAGTGGCGCGGCAGCTTGGGCCGCGCCTCGTTGTAGTGCGGATTACAGAGTCTTCGTCAGCGTGACGATGAAGCGTGCCTTGTTCGGCGAGTAGTAGGTCGTGCCGAAGGTGCCGAAGCCGTAGTCGACGCCCGGGTTGCTCACCGCGAGGTACGAGTTCTTCTTGTTGGCGCCCTGGATCGAGCCGGTCAGCGACAGGCCGTTGCCGAAGTCGTAGCTCGCGCCGATGTTGTAGTCGACGTAGCTCTTGTAGCCCAGGCTGCGGATGTCGCTGGACATGTTCGTGTAGCCGACGGCCGCCTTCAGCGTGACCTTGGGCACGATCTCCTTGCTGTACGACAGGTTCAGGTAGCCGGTGTTGGTGCCCTTCAGGCCCGAGCCGGCCTTGTTGCCGGCGTAGCCGAAGTAGTCCTTCGACACCGTGTGCGAGTACTTGGCGGTGAACGAGCCGAAGGTCTCGTTGGCGTAGGTGCCCGCGACGTACAGCTCGGTGGTGTTGCCGGCGGAGTTGCCCGGGTAGATGTAGGTGAGCGCACCGACGTCCATGTCCAGCGGGCCGGCCTTGAACTTGTAGCCGCCGTACACGTCCATCTCGATGCTGTTGCCCTTGAGCCAGTTGACGCTGGAGTTCCAGTTGCCCACGTAGAAGCCGCTGTCGCCGAAGGCGTAGTCCAGTCCGCCCTGGATGGCGGGCTTGAAGCCCTTGGTCTTGGCGTAGTCGTTCTTGCCGATCATGTCCTGGTCCTGGCCACGGAACTTGTAGTTCGTGGTGATCGACACATTGCCGGTCAGGTTCGGGGCGGGAGCTGCCGCAGGCGCTGCTGCGGCGTCGGTCGTTGCAGTCTGCGCCAGGGCCGCGCCGGACGCGGTCAATGCGGTGGCCAGAACGATCAGCGCCTGGGCGGCGGTACGGTGCGTCATCAGGGAACTCCTCGCAAGTGTGTTGTTGGACCGGAGGGCTCAAAGCAGGGAGCGTGCCAAAGTGCACGAATCCCTGCCCTTGCGACCGCGTCCACGCTGCGGGTGAGCGCCAAATCGTTACAACCCCTGTTGCGAGTGGTTGCAGATGGACGGTGCGCCGCACCACCGCGGGAATGCCCACAACGGGTGCACCATCTTGGGGAGAGGGAGAGAAATGGGACTGTCTTTGGTGCAGAGCCGCGCCTTGCTGGGTCTTGAAGCGGCCAGTGTCACGGTAGAGGTGCATCTTGCGAACGGTTTGCCCAGCTTCACGCTGGTCGGGCTGGTCGAAACCGAGGTCAAGGAGGCGCGCGAGCGGGTCCGCTCGGCGCTGCAGAACGCGGGGCTGGAGTTCCCCAACAACAAGCGCATCACAGTGAACCTGGCGCCGGCCGACCTGCCCAAGGACTCCGGGCGCTTCGACCTGCCCATCGCGCTGGGCATCCTCGCGGCCAGCGGACAGATAGACAACGCCCGGCTCGCCGGCCACGAGTTCGCCGGGGAGCTGTCTCTATCCGGCGAGCTCAGGCCCGTTCGCGGTGCCCTGGCCATGGCGCTGGCGCTGCACACGCGCGGCGTCGCGACGCGGCTGGTGCTGCCGCTTGAAAGTGCACAGGAGGCCGCGCTGGTACCGGGCGGCGAGGTGTATGGGGCCAGGCACCTGCTGGACGTGGTCCGCCAGTTCGTGGCGGGCGACGATGCCGCTTCCCAGCTGCCCGACGGCCCGGACGACGGCTGGGCGCGCATCCAGGCCGAGCCCGACACGGCCGTGCCCCGATACGCCGACCTGTCCGAAGTGAAAGGGCACACGGGCGTCAAGCGCGTGCTCGAGATCGCGGCGGCGGGCGGCCACAGCCTGCTGATGGTGGGCGAACCCGGCTCGGGCAAGTCGATGCTCGCCCAGCGCTTCGCGGGGCTGCTGCCCGCGATGCACATCGACGAAGCACTGGAAAGCGCCGCGGTTGCCAGCCTCGGCGGGCGCTTCGCGACGGAAAGGTGGATGAGCAGGCCGACCTGCTCTCCGCACCACACGGCGAGCGCCGTGGCGCTGGTCGGCGGGGGCTCCCCGCCCCGCCCCGGGGAAATCTCGCGCGCGCACCACGGCGTGCTCTTCCTCGACGAATTCCCCGAGTTCGCCCGCTCCGCGCTGGAAGCACTGCGCGAGCCGCTGGAGACGGGCACGATCACCATCGCCCGCGCCGCGCGGCGCGCAGAGTTCCCGGCGCGCTTCCAGCTCGTCGCAGCCATGAACCCCTGCCCCTGCGGCTACCTGGGCTCGTCATCGAGGCCCTGCCGCTGCACGCCGGAGCAAGTCTCGCGCTACCAGGGCAAGCTCAGCGGCCCGCTGCTGGACCGCATCGACCTGCACATCGAAGTGCCCCCGGTGTCGGCCCAGTTGCTGCTCGACTCACCTGCGGGCGAGTCGACCGACAGCATCCGCGAGCGCGTCGTCGCCGCGCGCGAACGAGCGATGCGGCGCCAGGGCCATGCCAACCAGTCGCTGCACGGCGCGGCCATCGATCGTCACGCGACGCTGGACGACGCGGCTCGCGGGTTCATGTTCAACGCGGCGGCCAAGCTCGGCTGGTCCGCGCGCAGCACGCACCGGGCGCTGAAGGTGGCTCGCACCATCGCCGACCTGGATGCATCTGAGGCGGTACAGGTCGGGCATCTGGCGGAGGCGGTGCAGTACCGCAGGGCGTTGCGCGGCGCGGCCTGAGCGACGGGGCGCCGGGACGACCGTTGTCGCCTGCGCAGGAGGCGCGCAAGGCGCGAGGAAAGCCGCGGCTCGTGCTGCTGTCGTCATCAGTTCACGAGAGCATCTATCCAGCGCGCCGCATAGGTCCCGCCCTGCTCGAAGTAGTGCGTGTGCGCGCCGATGCCCACGCACACGTCGCGCTCGGGCCCGGTCATCGGCGCGAAGGCCGGCGCCGGATTCCACAGCGTCGCGTGGCCACCCACGGTGTCGATCGCCGGCGGCGGATCGCACCACAGCCAGCGCCCCACGTAGTCGCCGGTGGTGTACAGGTTGACCCAGCGGTTCACGCCGACATCGGAGGCCAGCGGGCCGCTGCTGCCCGGCGCCGTGGTCCTGCCCACCCACGCATAGAGAAGCGGGAAGCGCTGGGCGTACAGCTGGCGCAGCGGGCAGCCCGCCGTCAGCAGATGGATCCTTCCCTGCAGCTGCGGCCACAGCCGCGTGACGCGGTCGTCGATGCCCGCGTCGGCCTGCCATTGGGCGCGGTGCTGCAGGTAGCGCAGCAGTTCCGCGGAGATCACCGTACCCTGGCTGTGGGCCACGATCACGATGCGGTCGTACTTCTGCGCCGCGATGTGCTCGAGCAGCGCCACGTAGCGCGAGAAGATGCGCGCTCGCGGAATGGCGTGGCGCGGGAACTCGCGGAAATGGTTGTCGACGTCGAGCACCACGTCGAGCGGCAGCCGCAGCCACGGCACGTAGCGCGAGAGCACGCCGCCGAAGGCAGAGAGCGCGGCCGCCGCGGTGGCCGCGCTGAGCACCAGCGGCTTGAGCACGAGCTCCGACACCGGCCCGAACCATTCGAAGATCTCTCCGCCGACCAGGTCCTTCGGCAGGATGCCGCAGCGCGCCAGCAGCAGGATCACGCCGACGACGGCGGCGACGATCACGCTCATCGCCGCCAGCCCGGTGACGACGGCTTCCAGGCGCCGATAGCCGCCGCTGAGCCAGCGACCGAGGTTCTGCGCCGTTCCCAGCCCGTTCCTGATTTCCGCGAGCACGCTGGGCACCAGCACCACGATCATGTACAGCAGCAGCGCCAGCGTCAGACCGGCGGCGAGCACGAAGGTCTCCGTGCTGCGGAGGTAGCGCAGGTGCAGGAATGTCGAGCCCTTGGGGAAGCAGCCCGTGCCGACGTCGAAGATGAGCGGGCAGTAGGAGGTGTCCGCGGCGCCGAACTCCACCAGCGTGGTGAGCAGGGCCCAGATGGCCATCGACAGCGCCACGAACGAAGCCATCGACACCATCAGCCCGAGCCGCCCGGTCGCCACGCTGCCGTGCGCGGCGGCGCCGTCGCGCGCCGCCATCTGCCCGAAGACGAACCAGAGCAGGAACGGGACCACAGCGGCGGCCCACCAGACCACGATGCCGAACAGCATGTACTCGAATGCGCGCAGCCCGCCGCGCACCCAGCTGTGCAGGTCGGCCCGCCCGCCGGAGGCGAGCACTTCCGCGACCACGTGGCCCAGCAGCGCCAGCGCCGTGACCGCCAGGAAGACGAGCCCCACCGCGCGCATCGCTGGAAAGCGGGCGGCCGCCACGCGCAGCACGTAGTCGAACAGCAGCGCGAGCAACGCCAGGCAGCCCAGGCCCACCACCCAATGCGCCGGCACGGCGTGCAGCAGCACGGCCGCAAGGGCCGCGAAGACGGCGGCCGCGAGCCGGCTGGAGGGCCGCGCGGCATGGCGGTAGCAGTACCACCAGGCCGCGAGCGTCGGCACCGCCACGGCCAGCACGGTGCGCAGCACGGCCGTGTGCGGCTCGGCCACGCCCCACGCGACGACCAGCAGCCCGATCAGCAGCAGTTGCGAGAACAGGTTGGCCAGCAGGTTCGAGAAGGCCCAGTCCAGGCCTCTCTGCAGGTTGGTCAGCCAGTGCCAGCGCCGGGGCGGCTGCCTGTCGGGCTGCCGCCGGCCGGCGTCGGCGCTGGCGCGATCCACCGCGTCGCGCCCCAGCAGCGACAGGCGGAAAACCACCGTGAAGAGCTCGGTGACGATGCGCGGCAGCGCACCGGACAGGCGCGACAGGTCGGCCCAGTACATCTCGTGCACGTCCACCTGCTGTTGCCGGTGCTGCTGCGGCGCCGTGCCCGCGCCGGATGCGGTGCGGGTCATCCGGATGCGGGTGGCCTCGTAGGTGTCGTTGTCCGCGCCCTTCCACTTCGAGAGCAGGTAGTCGCTGAAGGCGATGCCCGCATCGGCCTCGATCATGTTCCTCGGCGTGGGCGCCCGGGTTCCCGCCGGCGCGGGTGCGCCGCCGCCGGGCACGACCACGGGCGCCGACGGCGCGCTGCTCCCGACGACCCATTCCTCGCGCTGGAAATCCGACCGGGTCGACTGCTCGAAGGCCTTGCCCAGCGAGTCAGGCGCCTGGCTGGACGGCTGCACCTTCCGGACCGAACCCCGGGGCAGCGGCTTCGCCGAACGGTTGCCCGCCATCGCCTTCAGCGGCGGCACGGCCATGATGAAGCTGTCGCAATCGCCCTGGCTGTAGCGCACCTGCGCGCTGCCTGCATTGACCATCAGCGAGGCGATGGCGCGCGCGGTGTCGCCGGACTTCTGGTCCGCGACGCCGTGGATGGCGATCACCGCCACGCGCTCGGGAGGGCGCTGGCGCTGCGCGTCAGGCTGCGGTTCGGATGTGGTTTCGCTCATGCTGCGGCTCCTGCGTACCGGTTGCCGGCTGGCGGCAGTGGTGGCGGACATCCGCGGGAGACATGCAGAAGAGCCTCACGCGAACGGGAGGCTCATTCTTCGGGCACTGCATGGCATTGCGCCATCCCGCAAAAGCAGGAGGCGAACTACGGCCGAAGGCCTACGAGGCTTACTTGAACTCGTGGCTGACCACGGGCGCCGACTTGCTGTCCTGCACCGTCACGCGCTGCCGGTACACCTCGAGGTCGCCGTTGCGCACCTCGATGTTGTAGATGCCGGGGCGCAGCGACAGCGACTTCAGCGGCGGGCTCACGCCGCGATCGGCACCGTCGACGAACACCTGGCCCCAGGGCCGGACGTTGAACATGATGCGGCCCATGCCGGGCGACGCCGTGGGCGTGGCAGGAGGCGTCGTGGCGCCGGGAGTGCCCGGCGTCGCGCCCGCCACGGTCGTGGTGCCGGGCGGCTGCGTTCCGGGCGCGACGGGCACCGAGGGCGGCGAGACCCGGTTGATCTCCGCGATGGCGGCCCGCGCCTCGCGCGCATGCAGCCCGCGACGATAGCGGCGCAGGTAGGCCTCGTAGCCTTCGCGCGTGTTCTCGCTTTGCGCGAGGTTCCAGTCTTCCGCCTCGGCGGTGGCAAGGGCAGACTCGGGCGGCGTGGCAGGAGTGGCCGGCGTCGCGGGCGTGGCCGGCGGATTCACCGGAACGGCCTCCAGCGGCGCCAGCGGCCCTGTGGCGGTGGCGGGCGCGCTGGCAGCCGCGGCAGGCGGCTGTGCGGCACCGCCCGCCACGGCGGGCGGCACGCCGTCGGTGGCGGGAGGCGTCGGGGGCATCGCCGCCGGCGGCGCGGTGTTGGTCGACATCGGCTCGGCCGGGGGCGGCACCGGCACCATCGCGGTCTTGGAAGGCTCCTGCGGCTGCATGCCCGATGTCAGGCGCAGGCCGATCCAGGCCCCGACCGCGACCAGCGCGATCAACAGCACGCCCACCATGCCCCATGGCGGGCGCTTGAGCTTGGTCTTCTGCGCGGGCGCGGCCTTGTGGGACTGCGGCTGTGCCTGGGGCTTGGCGCGACTGCCTTGCGCTTGCTCTTCCTGCGCGGCACGCGGCGAGGGTGCGGGCGTCGGCGCGCGCACGGGTTCGGGCATGGCCACAGGCACCGGCTCCAGCGGTGCCGGCGCGGACACCGGCGAAAACTGCTGCGGCGTCAGCTGCGGAGGCGGCGGCGTGGCCGACACGGGCGCGGTGGGAATGATCACCGTCGGCACGCCCATGCCGCTCACGTAGATGTCGCCCAGCTTCACCAGCCCCAGTTCGGCGGCGAAGGCGGCCACGGTCTGCGTGCGGTCCTTGCTGTGCACGGCCAGCGTGTGGTCGATGGCGGCGCAGAAGGCCGGGCTCAGGTCGTCGCGGCCCATGGACGACAGCGGCACGTACGCGTCCTGCACGCTGCGCACCACGGCCGAGGGCGGCGGATGGCCGGTGACCGCGCGGTACAGCACCGCGCCCAGCGCGTACAGGTCGGTCCATGCGCCCTGCAGCAGCGTGTTGTCGTCGGCGTACTGTTCGATGGGCGAATAGCCCGACTTCACCATCACCGCCACCTCGTCGACGAGGTCGGCGATCGACTTGCGCGCCGCGCCGAAGTCGAGCAGCACCGGCAGGTCGTCCTGCTGGATGAAGATGTTGTCGGGCGCGATGTCGCGGTGGAAGCACTGGCTGCGGTGCAGCGTCTCGAGCGCGCCGAGCAGCGGCCCGAGCATGCCCAGCAGCCATTGCTCGGTGATCCTGCCGGGCTCGTCTTCCGCCAGGCGGCGCAGCGTGCGGCCCTTGTAGAGCTGGATCGCCATGTAGGCGGTGGAGTTCGCCTCCCAGAAGCGATGCACCCGCACCAGTGCCGGGTGGCTGAACTGCGCGAGCGTGCGCGCCTCGTTGATGAAGCTGCGCAGGCCCGCCTGGAAGGTGGCCGTGAGCCGCTCGGAACGCACGTGCACGCTGTTGTCGCCCACGCGGCGCGCGAGCATCGAGGGCATGTATTCCTTGATCGCCACCTCGCGCTGCAGCGAGTGGTCGTAGGCGCGGTAGACGATGCCGAAGCCGCCCTCGCCGATCACCTCGAGCAGCTCGAACTCGTCGAGCCTGTGGTTCACGCCCAGCGGATGCGGGCGCTCCTCCTGCGTGTCTGCCGGCGGGCTTCCGATGCCTTGCGTCGTCATGCTTCTTTTCCTCCTGCGGGACGGTCGCCTCCATGACCCACACGGCCCCCCCGGACCCTGTGGCCGACCTGGCTCTTCTTGTTCATGCCCATGGCACATGCCCTTGCGAAAACAACTTGGAAAACAGCGGTGTGTTGAGCCCGCCGCCATGGGCGGCGGTGCGCAACGGCGATCCGTCGGCCTGGTTGGTCCACCAGTAGCTGGTGCTGCCGAAGGGGTCGAAGCACAGTGGAAGCTCCGGCCAGCCCAGTTGCTGCTTGGCGCTGGCGCCTCCGGCCGTAGGCCCGAGGATCGAAAGGATGTCGTCCGAGCCGCCGCTGGCGGTCTGGAAGCCGGCACGGCCCGCGGCCAGCACCTGGCTGTCGAACTGGTCGGGCGCCACGCCGTGGCGGATGGCCTGCAGCATCGCGGTGCCGCACTGCCAGTACCACGCGGCCGAGCCCTCGAGCACCGAGGGGCGATAGTTGCGCGCGGCCACCTGCAGCGTGATACACACGGGGTAGTAGCGGCCCACGCGGTCGCAGCTGGGCGCGATGCATCCGAACTGCACGGCATCGACGCCCTGCGTGGCGGGAATCGCGAAGTTCCACACGGGCGCCACCGCGTAGTGCCGCGTCATCGCGTCGGGCCAGCGCTTGAAGCTGCCCAGGCCGTTCTGCATCCAGCGGTCCCACCAGGCCTGCAGCTCGCGCGGCATGCGGCGGTAGAGGAAGTCGCCGGCAGCCGGCAGCTTGCCGTACCAGCCGATCTGCTCGTCGACGGGCACCCAGGCCTGCGGGGGAATGCTGCTGTTCATTTCAGGATTTCCCGGGGCACGAGAAGCTGTTCATCTGCGACAGGCGCAGCGGGTTGTAGACGCTGTTGGCCGTGACCGCGAGCACCACCTTCTTGCCCTGCAGGTCGAAGCTGGCGTTGAACGATTCGGGCGAGCTGCCCGCGGAGATGGAGGCCTTGTCGAACAGCCGGTGCAGCGCCCACGGGCCTTCGGTCACGATGCCGCCGGCCGGCGTGCCGTTGGCGGTGGTCACCTGCAGGCGCACCTGGTTGCTGTTGCGCGGACCCGGCCACTTGATGGTGCTGGGCGCCTGCGGGCCGTGCGCGTAGCGCACCGTCTGGCCGTCGACGTCGAGCGTGAACTGCGTGAGGGCCGCGTCCATGTCCTCGGGGCGGATGTCGATGGTGAACGAGGGCGTGCGTCCGCCCGCCATGCCCGAGAAGAACACGTCGCGGATGGCCTGCGCCTTCTGGAACGAATCGAGGTAGGCCGAACGGCCGGTGGCGCTGCCGTCCACGCCGCGCTTGAAGGTCCACGGATTGACCGAGGTGTCGACCTGCGTGACGAGGTTCTTCTGGAAGAAGTCGTCCATCATCCCGCCCGGCGCGAACAGCTGCGCGAAGTCGCCCGAGGCCACGTCGCGGTTCGATCCGCGCGTGAACGGATAGCGCCCGGAGATCGCCTGGTTGCAGAACGAGCCGATGCTCGCCGCCGCGCTCTGCCCGATGTTCTGCCGCGTCACCGCCGCCGCCTTCGACGAGGCGGTGGTCGACAGGTCGTTCAGCATGCCCTGGAACGGCACCGGCAGGCGCCCCGCCTCGGCCTGCACCTTGGTGACGGCGTCGCTGGTCGGCGGGATGTTGCCGCTGCGCAGCGCGGTGTCGGTGGCGGTGAGGAAGTTGTAGAGCTCGTTGATGAGCGCGGCCGTCGCGTCGATGGGCGCCTGGCCGCCCTGCTTGGGCGCGGTGACCATGCGGCGCAGCGGCTCGAAGTGGTTGTCCACCAGCGACTCGGGGCGGTCGACCCGCGTATTGCGGCGCTGGCTGCCGTCGGGCTGGCCGATGAGCTGCTCGATGCGCTCGCGCGTGCTCTGCACGCGGTTCTGCGCCTGGTCGAGCAGGCTGCGCGCGGCCTCGTCGTGGTTGCGCAGCAGGTCGGTCTCGCGCGCGGCGCCGCGGATGATGCGCGACATCGGAGACTCGGCGGTGGAGAGCACGCGCGTCATCTGGATGCTCTGCAGCAGCGAGCGGCTGTCGGCCAGGCGGATGTCGACGAGGTAGTCGTCCCACACCTTGATGTAGTCGGTGAGGTAGAGCCTGCGCACCTCGCGCAGCAGCAGCTCGCGCGAGGTGATGTCGGCGATGCCGGGCGCGCGGATCTGCAGCACCCAGCGGTCCTCCTGCTCGAGCGACAGCGCGGTCTCGGCCATGCGCTTGTCGAAGATGTCCCAGTAGCCGCGGTAGGTGAAGAGCGTGGGAATGCCGTCGGTCAGCGGCTTGCCGCTCGCGCGGCGGATGACCAGCGCCGACTCGGCGCCACCCGCCTCGGCGATGGTGAAGGCATTGGGCTGGCTGGTCTGCAGCAGGATGCGGCGCAGCCGCGCGTAGGAGCGCTGCGCCAGCGGCACGCCGGCCAGGCGCTCGCGCGTCTGCGTGATGAGCCTGTCGTCCTTGGCGAAGGGCGAGGCCACCACGCGGCCGGCGAACAGCGCCTTCAGGTGCGACTCGAGGTTGGCGCGCTGCTCGCGCGTGAGCGAGGCGCCGATCTTGCGATCGACGTCGGTGAGCAGCCAGGCCTGCAGGAAGTCGGCGTCGTAGCGCTCGGCGTCGTACAGCATGAGGTAGGCCTTGAGCGCCTCGTAGCTGTATTCGGCGTCGTTCTTCGCGGCCTCGCGCAGCGACTGCTCCACGCGCTGCGCGGCCTGCGGCAGCAGCACCGTCTCGAGCGCGCGCTGGTACACGCCGTCGGTCGCCGCCTGCAGCTTCTCGCCCTGGTAGAGGCCGAAGCGGTAGGAGGTGGGCGGATCGCCGATGTCGAAATGGCTGGACTTCGGCAGGTCGCGCAGCTTGTCGAGAACGAGCAGCGAACTGGCGATGTCGCCGCTGGTGTCGACCACCGTGGGCAGCTCGCCGCGCGCGGCGGCCTTGTTGAAGGCCTTGGCGTTGGTGTCGACCTCGGCCACGTAGTCCTTGTTGTTGCGCCAGCTGTTCACGCAGGCGCCGAGGAACAGCACGAGCAGAACGCCGATCACGCTGTAGCCCGCGATGTCGATGGCCCGCTTGCGGCGGTACCAGCGCAGGTTGGTGCCGGCCACGCCCGCGTCGCGGAAGATCACCTGCTGCAGCAGCTCCTTCAGGAAGTAGCTCTTGCCCGGGCCCGGCGGCGGCGCCGGCGGCGCATTGACCTGAAGGTAGCGCTTGATGGCGCCCATCACGCGGTCGAAGGCCGTGCCCTCCTGCGTGCCGCTGGTGAAGTACACGCCGCGCAGCATCGAGGCGGCCTCGAACTTCGAGGGATTGAAAACGTCGGCCAGGAAGGTGCCGAGGATGTCCTCGAAGCTCGCGAACTGCTGCGGCAGCAGGTAGGCCTGCGCGCGGCGCATCGGATCGGACTCGGCCGCCAGCAGCTCGGGCAGGCGTTCGTCCAGGCGCTGGTGCAGCAGCTTGTATTCCTGGTGGAAGCGCTCGCGCAGGTCGCCGCCCACGGGTGCAGCCGCACCCTTGCCGGCCTTCTTGTTCGCCGGGTTGCCCTGGATCGGGAAGGTGAAGCCCCACACCTGCTGCCGCTCCGTGCGGCCCAGCGAGCCGAAGTATTCGTTGAAGCCGGCCAGCAGGTCGGTCTTGGTGACCAGCACGTACACCGGGAAGTCGATGCCCAGGTCGTTGCGCAACTCCAGCAGCCGCTTGCGCAGCGCCATCGCGTGGCGCGCGCGCTGGGCGTCGTCGGCCAGCGGCAGGTCTGCGATGCTGATGGTGAGGATCGCGCCGTTGATCGGCTGGCGCGGGCGGAACTTCTTCAGCAGATCGATGAAGCCCTTCCACTCGCCCTCGTCGGTCTCGCGGTTGCTCTCGTGCGTGGTGTAGCGGCCGGCCGTGTCGATCAGCACCGCCTCGTTGGTGAACCACCAGTCGCAGTTGCGCGTGCCGCCGATGCCGCGCACCGCTGCCTTGCCGAGCTGGTCGGCCAGCGGGAAGTCGAGGTCGGAGTTGACCAGCGCAGTGGTCTTGCCCGAGCCCGGCGCGCCGATGAAGATGTACCAGGGCAGCTGGTACAGGTACTGCCGGTCGAACAGCGAGAAACGGCTCGCGGGCTTGCCGTCGGCATCCGCGCCGAAGCGCATGTTCTTCAGGATGTTGGTGGCGTCGGCGAAGCCGCTCTGCAGCTCCTTGATTTCAGGTGCGTCCTCGGGCCGTGCCTCCTTTTCCTGCTTGGAGGGCGTGCGCAGCTGGTTGAGCAGCTGCGCGTTGAGCCGGCGTTCGCGCCACTTGCGGTAGATGACGCGCACGATCCAGATCGTGAACATCAGCACGATGACCACGATGCGAACGATCTCGTCCTCGAGCGGGCGATAGCGGCCCACCGCGATGGCCGGGCCGATGACCCAGATCAGGAAGGCGAGCGCGACGAGGCCGAGGAAGACCCAGAGGTCGCGGCTGATGAGAAAACGGAAGATGGCGCGCAGCATCAGCGGTTGCCTCCGGGCTGCCGTGCGGGAGCAGGAGCGACGAGCGGAGCGGGAGCCACGGGCGCGCCGGCTCCCGGCGCCACCAGCAGCGTCACCTCGACGCGGCGGTTGCGCGCGCGGTTGGCGGCGGAATCGTTGGGCACGAGCGGGTCGGCATCGCCGCGGCCTTCGGCGCGCAGGCGTTCGGGTCGCGCAATGCGCGTGGCGATCATCTTCTTCACCGCGTCGGCGCGGGCCTGCGAGAGTTGCCAGTTGGAGGGAAAGCGCACGCTGCGGATGGGTTGGTCGTCGCTGAAGCCGCTGACCAGCACGTTGCCTTCGACTGAGTTGAGCGCATCGGCCACGCGCACCAGCACCGGTGCATAACGGTCGAGCACGCGGTCGGAGCCCGAGGCGAACAGGCCGTCGCCGCGCAGCACCACGACACTGCGGTCTGCCTCGTCGCGCACGGTCAGCAGGCCTTCGCGGATCTCGGGTTCGAGGAAGCGCTGAAGCCGCGGCACAGGCGCGGGCATGACGACGGCACGCTCCGCCTGCGGCAGGCGCACCGCGTTGACGGCCGCGAAGGCTCCGTCGGAGTGGCCCGCGAGATTGAAGGTGAGGAACGCGAACACGGCCACCAGCAGCACCGCCGCCACCGCGCCCACCGCCCACACGGGCAGCCAGTTGCGCGCGCGGCGCACCGGCGCGCTGCCGTCCTGCCAATGCGGCGAGAGCGGCACGGGGATCTCGCCGCGCGCCTGCCGGATGATCTGCAGCAGCCGCTGCTTGAGCGTCTCGAGCTGCGTGCGGCCGTTGTCGATGACGCGGAAGCGCCCTTCGAAGCCCATCGCCAGGCAGAAGTAGATGAGCTCGATCAGGTGCAGGTGCTGCTGCGGGTTCTGCACCAGGCGCGACAGGAGCTGGAAGAACTTCTCCCCGCCCCATGTCTCGTTGTGGAACATCACCAGCAGGCTCTGCGACGACCAGATGCTGCCGCCCCACGGCGTGAGCGCCGCGGCCTCGTCGACCGCGGTGCACAGGCAGTAGCGCGCGCCGATGATGACTTCGGGCGAGATGCCCGCCTGCTGCGCGCGCGTCTCGAAGCGGCGCACCTCGTCGACGAGGTGCTCGCGCAGCTGCGACGGCGCGGGATGGTGGCCGGTGGCGCGGATCTGCGGGATCAGGTCGAGCAGCGGGTTGGCCGCCGCCACCAGCGGGTTGTTGCCCGCGAGCGCCGAGTCGCCCGCGTGCGGGCGCCGCGCGTCATGCCACGCAGTGAAGGACTCGGGCTGCGCACCCAGGCCGCCGCCCATCGCCCCGCCGCGCGACGCATGCTGCATGCCGCCCGCGTCGCCGCTGGCGTTGCCGCCGCCCGGGTTCGGAGGCACGAAGCCTCCCGGGCCGACGGCCATGTCGTTGACACCGTTCATAGAGTCCCTCACGGACGGATGGCCCAGAACTCCATGGCCAGACCGGGAAAGTCACCGGCCAGGTGCATTGCCACGCCGCCCGATTTTTCGAGCTGGCGCCACATGTCGCCGCTCTTGTCCAGTTCGAAGTAGTGATAGCCCGCGTTGTACGGAATCTGCCGCGGCGCGACCGGCAGCGGACGCACCACCACGCCCGGCAGTTGCAGCTGCACGAGGTCGCGGATGCGCTCGACCGAGCCGATCTTCACCTGCGTGGGGAAGCGCTGCTGGATCGCGTCGGCCGGCAGGTCGGCATGCACCGCGAGCACGAAGCCCGCGTTGCGCACCAGCACCGGGTCGGGCATGCGGCCCACGCGCACGCCGTGGCTGCGCTCTTCCAGCTCGATGGCGATCGCGCTCTGCTCGAGCACCGCCGACAGCGAGCGCCGCAACTCTTCGAGCAGCGGACGGATGCATTCGTTGAGGTTGTCGTGGTCGTACACCGGCCACAGCACCGGACGGCGCGTGGGCGATGTGTGCGTGGCCAGGTGGCAGGCCAGCTTGAGCCAGTCGACGAAGAGTTCCTCGGGGTGCACCTGCACCGCCTGCTGCGCATGCCACGTGAGCGCGAGATAACGGTTGACCAGTTCGAGCAGAAGGAAGTCGGAGACTTCGCTCACGCCGCCGCGGCCCGGTTGCGACAGCCGCGAGGCCAATGCCTCGGAGCGCTGCGTGAGCAGGCCGTGCAGCTCCGCGATCATGCTGCGCAGCATGGCGTGCGCGGAGGCGTCGAGCACGGGCGGGATGTAGTTGGCGTCGACCACCAGCTTGTGATCGGTGCGCCGCTCGATCACGCGCACCGCGCCGATGGCCTGCCATTCGGCAGTGAGCGAAGAAGCGCGCGCAAGCCGCAGGCGAGGCGCGGCAAGCTGCAGCACGGCGGGGCCGAGCGCGACGGCGTTGCCGTCGTTCACTTCGCGCTCGATCACGCCGAAGCGCGCGGCGGAGCCTTCGTCTTCGGAGAAGATGACTTCCTCGCTGCCGGGCCTGCGTAACGGCAGCGCCAGAACTATGAGTTCGTCGGTGAGATCGTTCGGTACTTCATAAGGAAGCGGCGCGTCTTCCGCGCCGAACGAGAAGGGCGTGCCGTCGGGCATCACGCCCGCGCCGCCGAGCAGCGACACGCGACCCAGCGCGTAGGCATCGCGGTCGATGTCCAGGTGCAGCCAGCCCCAGTAGGCGCCTTGCAGGCCTGCGGTGCGCCGGGTCACGTACTGCTCGACATAGCGTTCCATTTGCTGGAAGTGCTGCGGTCGCAGGTACATGCCCTCGGACCACACAACGCGATTCGCCAATGCCTGCGGATGGGCGCCGTTCTTTGCGGCGCCCGGATTGCGAACTGTCACCAAAAAGACCTCCTGGGGAGTGCTCACGCCGGAGCGGGAGATGCGCTTATGTGCGGCCTCCCGGTCCACTTGTTTTGTTCTCGATGCTACACGTCGCGTCTTACGTTTTGCACCGCATTTCGCTTATGAATTTCTCGCACTTTGGTACTAGCGAATCAGTACCTTCGGTCCAAAGTTAACGACTTGGTAGCAGCTCTATGCCAGTCTTGCGCACAGCGACATGCACGGCCTGCTCGCTCGGCGAGAACTGCCACACCTTGTATAGGTTGGTTTGCTTGGGCTCCTTCAGCGGCAGCACGATGCGCCAGCGAGCGGCTTCCAGCTTGCGATAGCCGGCGATGATGCCGATGGCGCGCGAATCGAGACCGGCCTCGCGCTTGAACACGCGCTCTTCTCCGCTGCGCATGATGGCCTGGTCGGCATTGACCAGTTCGGTGCTCAGCGTTTCACGGTCACGGTCTTGTAGTGCAAAGTAGTCTGCCGTCTCGAAGTTACCGGAAGATTTCAATTCGAAGACCTTCACGAGGATGGGCGCGGCCTGTCCTCGTCCGTCGGGATTGACGCCGTCGTCGATCCTGATGGTGACGGCATAGGGAGTGGGCATGGACTTGGCCGTCGATGCGCATCCACTGATGAGGCCCGCAAACAACGGTGTGGTTGCAAGTGCGCCTTGTAGCAAGCTTCGTCGATGCATTGAAATCTCCCGAGGGTTCGCGGCTTATATTATCGAAGTCATGCGCCCTTACGATGGCGCATCGCGTGCATGTCGCAACACAGCGGCACACTATCTCAAGCATTGCCTTTTGCAAGGTAGGAGAGAAGATTGAAGTCATGTCTGCCTGCTCTGGCGTTCGCTCTTATCGTGGTCTCGGGTTGCACGACCACTCCGCCGCCGGAGCCCGCGCCGCAACCCGAACGACTGAGCCAGCAAGTGGCGCGCACCACGCTCGAGAAGGCGCAGCAAGCTTATGACGAAGGCGACTATGCCAAGGCCCTCAGCACGCTCAAGAGCGGCGGCGTCTCGGTGTTCGAAGCCGCGGAGCCTTCCACGCGCCTCGACGCGATGAAGCTCGAGGCCTTCAGCTACTGCGTGGCCAACCAGATCGCCGAGTGCCGCCTGCAGTTCCGCAAGATCCTCGATGCGTTCCCGACCTTCGAACTCAACGTGGCGGAGCGCAAGCACCCGGTATGGGGCCCCGCGTTCGAGGCCGCCAAGCGAATGAAGCGCTGATGAAGAGCATCGCGGCCGCACGGGCGCCGCGTCGCGAGAAGACCAACACGGAGAAGCCATGCGTTGGACAGTGATCGAACACGCGGGCAGGCCGGTGGCCACGGGCCCTTCGGCATTGCTTGCCGCACCCGGAGGAACGATCGGACGCAGCCCCGACAACAACCTCGTGCTGCCCGACGAGCAGCGGCAGATCTCGCGCCTGCAGGCCACCGTGCGCTACGACGACGACGGCGTGGCGGTACTGCGCAACATGAGCGCGGTGCTGCCCATCAGCGTGAACGGAAAACCGCTCGTGCACGAGCAGGAAGCGCGCGTGGGCGACGGCGACCGCGTTGCGATCGGCAGCTATGTGCTGGAGGCCTCGAGCGCGCTGCGCGCCGCGCCGGTTGCCGCACCGGCGATGGCTGCGATGCCACCTCCTCCACCTGCGCCCGTGCCTCCTCCTGCCTTCGCGCCTTCGCCGGTGCCCGCGCAGTTCGCGCCGCCGCCGATGGCCGCGCCGATGTCTGCCGGCCCCATCGATGCGCTGCTGCCTTCCTCCGGCTCGTCCGACGTGTTTTCCGACCTGTTCGGCGAGGGCGCGCTGCCCATCGGCGACACGCAGCCCACGGTGGCGATGCCATCGCCGCGACAGGCAACGCCGCCGGTGCCGCCACCGACGGCATTCGTGCCGGCGCCATCGCCGGCATCGACACCGGCACCGAGCGAGGCTTTCGCTTCGCCCTTTCCCGTTCAGCAGCAGTACCAGCAGCCGCCAGCACCTCCTCCGCTGCAGCCGCAGAGGCCGAGCCCGAACACGGCCTCGTCGCAGATGCCTTCGGCCGCGGACTGGGACGCCATCCTCGCCAACGCGCCGCGCCGCATCGACAGCACGCCCGAGCCGATGCCCGACCCGATGGCGCACGAGCCCTTCGAGCTGCCCTCGCAGGCACGCCGCAATCCGGTCGACCCGCTCGCCGAGCTGAACCCCGGCGCCGCCAACGACATGTCGGACATGGCGCTGAAGCGCGGCGTCGATCCGCTGTCCTTCTTCGCATCCGACGAGAGCGCGCATTCGCCTCTTTCCGATCCACGCCCCACGGCGCTGACCCACACCGATCCGCTGCTGCCTGGCGACACGCATCCGGCGGTCGACCTGCTGCAGAACAACAGGCCGGCCGTGCAGGGCTACAGCCACTCGAACCATGCGCGCGAAGTGGCGGCGCAGTTCCGTCCGCCGAATCCGGTGGCGATGCCGGCGCCTGCGCCGACGCCCGCACCGGCACCCATGCCTGTCGTCGAGCCGCCGAGAGCAGAGGCACCGCCTCCGCCCGCACCGGTTCCACCACCTCCCCCGCCGCCCCCTCCTCCCGCACCACCGCCACCGCCAGCGCCAGCGCCAGCCCCCGTTGTGCAGGAGATCACGCCCGAGCCGCCGCCCGTCGTAGCAGCAGCGCCTGCCCCGGTGGCAGCGCCCGTCGCAACGGCGGTTGCGTCGACGACAACGGCGACGGCAGCACCGCAGCCTGAAACAGCGGCAATCGCACCGCCATCGTCGTCGGAAGCCCTTTTCAGGGCCTTCCTCGAAGGCGCCGGCGTACCCGAGGTCGCCGGCCAGCAGCCGCTGGACATCGAGGCCATGCAACGACTCGGCCGCATCATGCGCGCCTTCACCGACGGCACGATCGAGCTGCTGTCCTCGCGCGCCATGCTCAAGCGCGAGGTGCGCGCAGAGATCACGATGATCGTGGACGAGGAGAACAACCCGTTCAAGATCCTGCCCAACGGTCGCGCCGTCTTGATGCAGATGTTCGGCGCACGCATGCCCGGCTTTCTGCCGCCCGAGGCCGCCGTGCACGACGCGCTCGGCGACCTGCAGTCGCACCAGCTCGGCATGGTCGCCGGCATGCGCGCGGCGCTGCTCACGCTGCTCAAGCGCTTCGACCCCGCAGCACTCAGCCGCGAGACTCCGCACGATGGCAGCCTGGGCGAGAAGCTGTTGCCCGGCGGCCGCGAAGCGCGCCTGTGGCGCCAGCTGCAGCAGCTGCACACCGAGACCACCGCGGCCGTCGAGGACGACTTCCAGGCCGTCTTCGGCCGCGCCTTCCAGCAGGCCTACGACAAGGAAATGGAACGGCTGAAGGAGGCGCGCCGTGCTTGAAGCCACACGCTCTTCGTCCTCATTCACCGTGCCGATCTCGACCTCGCAGTTCTCCTGCGTCGGCGAGCGCAGCGGCAACCAGGACGCCATCGGCTACCACCTCGACGAGCGCAACGGCTGCTTCGTGGTGAGCGACGGCGTGGGCGGCAACGCGGGCGGCGAGCTGGCCTCGCGCATCGCGGTCGACACCGCGCTCGATACCTTCGTCATCGCGCCTTCGCTGGACGCCGGGAACATCCAGCGCTGCGTGAAGGCCGCGAACGACGCCATCCTCGCGAAGCAGCGCGAGCTGACCGAACAGAGCCGCATGAGCGCGACCTTCGTGTCGCTGTTCGTCGACCGCATCACGAACCAGGCCTGCTGGGCGCACGTGGGCGACAGCCGCCTCTACTGGTTCCGCCGCGGTGCGCTGATGCAGCGCACGGAGGATCACAGTCTTTCGGAGCGCTCTGGCGATGCTGCAGCGAGCCACCAGAACGGCGGCGAGCGTCTGGTGAAGACCAATCTGCTGTATCGCGCACTAGGTGCGCGTGCGACGGCCGAGGCGACCATCACCGCGCCGCAGCGGCTGGCCGATGGCGATGCATTCTTGCTGTGCACCGATGGGCTCTGGCAGCTGATCTCGCAGCAGGTGATGGAGCGGTCACTGCAGTTGGCCGACAGCGCCGAGGAATGGTTGGCGCTGATCCGTCGCGCGGCTGAAGCCAAGGCCGATGACTCGCAGGACAACTACTCGGCGCTGGCGGTGTGGGTGGGGTTTCCGCAGCAGGTGACGCTGGCGGGGGCGGCGTCACCGCGCAACGGCTGATACCCGCGCCTCAAGCCGCCAGCACGAGGATCTTGGGTTGGCTAGGCACGATGCGCATGCCGAAGGCGTTGCCGCCGTTCTGGCGCGTGAGGCTGGTCACGCGTGTCTGCGGCGAACCCTTGATGCGCAGCGTGAAGGCTCCGATGGTGTGTCGCGACTCCGACATCACGCGCGGCATCACGACGCCCAGGCCCACGCCGGCGTTGTCGCCGTTGGTCAGCGGCGTGGTGGTCGCGAGGTTGTGCGCAGGCGTGCACAGGTAGAGGATGTTCCAGGCCTTCGGGATAGCGGTGCATCCCAGCGCAAAGTTCGGCCACGGGATCGGAACAATTGGCGATTTGCAGACATCGGGAAAGGCAATGTCGACGCCCATGAGCTGGCAATTGGCAAACATGCGGATTCTCCTTTGCGGGTTTCTTGCGGCTTTCCGGAATGCGGTCAGCCCATGTGGATCTGCTTGGCGTCGGCCTTGACGAGGTCTCGCGCTGTGATCACGGTGTTCTTGCCGTGCAGCCGTGTCATCTCGCTCGCGCGGTAGTCGATCTGTCCAGCCTGCACCTGGTCGATGCCTTCGGTCATGCGGAAGGCGCTTTTGCTCAGCTGCACCAGGCGGTCCACCACGACCTCGTAGACCCGCCCGATCACCCGCATGCTGAACACTGTCGCCCGGGCTTCCTCGCCGCTGTAGTCCAGCCGCCCGATGCGGCAGCGGGCCTCGTCCGCGTCGATCTCGAGCTGCGGCCCCCTCAGCGTGGTTCCCTGGCGCGCCCGCAAGTTCAGCTGCGTGGCGCTTTCCATGCTGACCGCTCCGCGGACCGAGGCGAGCATCAGGTCGCCCTCGACTTCGACGCGCGCCACGCCGGGCTGGGCCTGCTCGGCCACCGCCGTGAGATAGAGGCGGCGTTCGTCGGGACCGTTGACCAGCACCGTGTCGCCGATTTCCGGACGCAGCAGGCAGCTGGCGGCGCGCAGGCAGCGCAGCACACGGCCATCGCTCTCGACGCTGTAGATGCCGCCCGGCAGCACCGAGGCGACCACGCCCAGCGCGTTGACCACTCCGCCCGGCGCAGCCGCCGGCTGCGCGCCCTCGACGGCCGCCGCGGCAGGCCTTTGTGTTGTTCTCAGCGAAGCGACTGTCATGAGGAACCTCGATTCGTCGTCAATGGGTCGAAGCGGCGGCGCGCGGAGAACTCCTCGGCGGCGAAGAGCTCGGGCTCGTTCGCCAGCAGGCCGCCCCGATCGGGAATGCGCGTGCCCTCGAGCAACGCGCGGTGCACCTTGGTTCGCATCAGCGTAGCACCACGGAAGTCGGCATCGTGCAGGTCGGCGTAGGAGAAATCCGCATATGTGAGCCGGGCCTCCGTGAAGCGGGCCTCGCCGCAACGCGCGCGATGAAAGATGCATTGCTCCAGGTCGGCCGAAGAGAAGTCGGCCCTCTCAAGCTGCGCATCGATCCAGATGCTCTGCGTGAAAACGCCGGCTACGCACGCTCCGTCCGCGAACTGCACGAACGGGAACAGGCATTGCGGCGCCTGGACGCGCCGAAGGCTGACCCCCTCCATCTGCGCGCCCTTGAAGTTGCAGCGCGCAAGCGATGCACCTTCGAAATCGCAGTGACGAAGATCGGCATCGGTGAACTGGCATGACTCGAAGCGCAGTCCGCTCATCACCTGCCCCGACAAGTCGCACTCGGTGAAGATCGCCTTGTCGAAGTCACATCCGGCGAACATCGCGGTGCGCAGGTCGGCTTGGTAGAAGGTCGCCTTCGGTAGCGAGGTGCCCGTGAAATCGGTGCGATCGAGCGTGCAACCGTAGAAGATCAACGATTCCGACACCGCACCGCGGAAGGATGCGCCGTCGAGCGTGCAGTGATCGAAGCTGGCGACGCCGGCATCCACGCGCTGCATGCTCGCACCCGACAGGTCCGAGCGATGGAACGTCACGTCCCGGAGCACGGCATCGTCCAGAAGAGCACCAGGAGCCTCGCAGGCATTGAAGACACAGTCGGCTAGGTGGGCGGACCTCAGGGCTGCGCCCTCCAACCTGCATTCGTCGAACACGCTCCCCTCCAGGTTCGCGCCCTCCAAGTCGACGCCAGTGAAATCGCTGTGCGCGAACAATCCACCGGAGAGGTCGAGCCCGCGCAGGTCCAGACCACGCAATGACCGCTCCCTGATTTCCTGTCCGCCCTTGACCATGGCCTGCAATCGCGTGGGTGTCATGCGGTCTTCTCTTCGGGCTTGCGCCGTGGCACCGTCTTGACCTGCTCGGTGTAGGCCTCGTCGAAGCGGGTCGTGTCGTCGATCAAGCACTGCCCGAGGTCGGCCTGGAATAGGTTGGCGCGCAGGAAGTCGGCCGATACCAGCACGGCCTTGTCGAGGTTCGCAGCAATGAGGTTGATGTCGACCAGCGAAGCCGCAGTGAGATCGGTGCGCACGAACATGCAGTTCACGGCGTCAGCACGGTGCAGTACGGCACCGCGCATCGACGCATTCGAGAAGTCGCTGTTGTCCAGCTTCGCCTGCGTGAAGTCGGCTTCGTCGAGCCGCGCGTCACGCAGGCTGCAGTCGACCAGCGCGGCATTGCGGAAGCAGGCATGCCGCAGCACCGCGTCGCCCACGAAGCAGGTGCTGTCGATCCGTGCGGCCGAGAAATCGATGCCGCCGTCGCAGCGGGTGTCCGTCCAGTCGCAGGTTTCAAGCCGGGCGCCGGCGAAGCTCAGGTCCTGCACGGCGCATTCGATCCACGATGCCTTTTGCAGGCGCGCGCGGTCAAAGCGCACCACCCTCAATTCGGTGCCATCGTCGAAATCCACGGACGAGAGCCTGGCGTCCTCGAAGCTGCAGCCTTCCAGACGCGCCTGGCTCAGCACCAGGTTGTCCATGGCCGCTTCGGCGAAATCGCAGCCGCTCGCGCGGACCTGGTCGAGCGTGGTCCCGTCGAAGCGGGACCGGCTGAAGTCGGCCGATTCGGCCTGCACCAGCGCCATGTTGGCCTTGGCGAAGTTCGCCCCCTGAAGCGAAGTCCGCATGAACCTGGCGCGCACAAGCAGCGCCTGCGACATGTCGGCCTCGTCGAGGCAGCTGTCGGTGAAGTCCGCGCTTTCGAGCAGCGTCTCGTGCCAGCGCGTGCCGCGAAGGTCCATTCCGGAGAGATCGGCTCCTGTCAGGTCCATGCCGGAAAAATCGCGGGAGCCCGCCAGGATGGACGCGACCTGCTCGCGGACGCGCTGTGCCGCCTCCGAGGCCATGGGATCGGCGGCATCCTGGTATTGGGCCGTTCGCCGGTAGTTCGCGAGCAGCTTCTCGTCCGCCCCTTCGATCATGCGCTTCATCTGCGCCCTGGCTTCGGCAGTCATTGGGGTCGCACCGCCCGCATGGTTGTCGCCTGCCATCCGCTCGACGCGCGGCCACATGTCGAAACGCGGCGGGCCCTTGGGCTTCATAGAGGCCGCCTCGGCAACGAAGGTGGAGGTGTCGAAGCCGGCCTTTCGCGACTCGACCGCGTTGGCCTTCGCCGCGCGGTCGATTTCCTCGCGGGCCTCGTCGAGCTTGCGGCGTTGATCGGCGATCGACTGGCGCATCTTCGCAATGAAGGCGGGCAGCTCTCGCAGCGTGGGCAAGGCCGGATCCGCGGGCACGGCCCGCTCGTACTCGGAAGTGTCCACGCCGGCTGCGCGGGCCTTCGCGTCCAGTTCGGCGCTCAGCTGCTGCGCGCGTGCCTGCATGTTGCGCTTGAGCGGGCTCGGTGGCGGTATCGCCGCGTCGAGATCCGGCCAAGGGCCGATGATGCGCTCCGGTATCAGCTGCTCGTCGCGCATGAAGTAGAGCGCGCGGTCTTCGGATTCGCAGCGCGTGACCAGCGTCTCGCGATAACCTTCGAGCGGAAGTGGCGCCCCGGCGCCTTCCTCCAGCGCGACCATCGCATGGCTGATGTCTGCCGCGTCGTCCTCGGCGATCGGCGTCACGCCATGGAAGATCAGGGCCACGCGCTCGAGGTGCGGAAAGAACCATGCTGTCGTCGCGGTGAGTGGAAAGTCCTCCAGCACCGCGCCGTCCAGCGGGCGCGGATGATGCGCGCCGCGGACCACGAAGCCACGCACGCGCCAGTCGGGCAACCGCCCCGACAGCACAGGATGCGTGGGGTGCATGTTGACGACTTCGAAGGCCGCACCGGACAGGCCGCCGTCCGCCGGCGTGAGCCACTGGTCTTCGGGTGCGATATTGAAGTAGCGCCAGTCCATGTCGGAGGCATAGCCCGGAAACAGGTGCTGCTTCCAATGCTCGTCGTAATTGCGCCCGAGGCGCGCGGCCCTCGAAGGACGGGTTTCGTCCATGGCACCGAAACCCGCAGGGGCGCGGACGTCGTCCGGCCGGTTCAGGCGCTGCGTCGGCAGTTCGATGTTGGGAAGGCGTCGCGTACGCAGTCCGTTGACGACCTCGTCGCTCGTGCCGATGCCGAAAGGGTTTTCCGCATGGCCCGGTCCACCGAAGGCATGGCCCCAATCGATGGGCATCGCATCGAAGGGCTGCGGCGCGGTGGCCCGTCCGTCGAGCCAGAACCGATCGCCGGATACGTGCAGCGTCTTGCGCCGGCCCTGCACCTGCACCGACACAGCACACTGGGTCTTGTCCTGCTGGTGGTGCGTATAGGCATTGCCGGTAACGAGGAATTCGGGTCCGGCCTTGGGCATGCCCGCGTCGAACGCAAAATCACTGCCCAGTTCGGCGGCGAGGGTCTTCCACACCTCGGGCTCCGGCACCAGGCGCGCGTCGGCGGCAAGGCTGTCGGTCATGGCGATGGCCGTCATCGAGAGCCAGTGGCGCTGGTCCTTCGGAAAGGGGCGGGTGAGCATGCTGACGCGCAGCGGCTTGATGATCTTCATCAGTCGGTACTGGGTATCTCGAGTTGCGTGCGGTCGCGGTCGATCGCCACCTGGGGCGGCTTGTCATTCGAGTGGACTACATGGACCTTGCGGCCCGCGGTGAAGTTGGCGATCAGCTCGGTGTCGATGAAGGTGCGCACGTTGGCGTCGTGGCGCTGGCCGGCGGCGTCGCTGAATGTCAGCCGAAGCTCCGCGGCAGCCATGTCCGCCGCATGGCGTCCACGCTTGATGAGGCGGTCGGGCGGGCGCGCGATTCCGACGATCTCGGCCTCCGTGCGTCGCCCATGAGCACGCAGCTGCTCCCACAATTTCTCTTCGCCGCGGAAGCGCGAATTGGTGATCACGCTGCCGACGATGAGGACGGCGGCCAGCACGACGGCGGCCAGCGCCACGAGGTCGCCGACGCTCATGCCGAGAACGTCGGCCCACTGCACGTGAGAACTCCTTCGGTCTGCCGCTTTCCGGGGCCGGATCGCGCGCGTCTCATGTGTTGTTCTCCAGCCCGGTGCTGGTCGACTCGGTTCCGCCCGCGTTGGCTGTGACGACGCTCTTCTTCCTCTTCAGCGCTTTCAGCTTGGGCCTGTACTTGGCCTCCAGCCAGTTGACGCCGGAGATGTTCAAGAACAGGCTCTGGATCAGCCAGTTCACGCCAGAGAACTGCATCTTGTTGCCGTACCGGTCGAAACTCCAGGCATACGCGAGCGCCTGTCGCTTGGTGCCCTCCATCATCATTCTCTGCCACCAGTTGTCGGTGTCTCCCTTCATGACCTGGGTCGGGGTGTTGTAGGCGCTCACGGTTGCGTTGAGCTTGAAGTTCGTCACGTTGATCTCGGACGTGGTGCTGTTGTAGGTGATGTCCGGCGCGGTAACCGTCTTGGGCCCCGTGACCACAGTGTTGTCGGGGCCCAGCACGAGCTTGCCGTCGATGGCATTGACGATTTCCACTCGCCCCGCGCACGTGATTCGGATGTCGGCGCCGGTCACGAGGCGCAGCACCGCGCCGTTGACGGTCACGATCACGTCGCCGTTGACGGTCTCGTCGATGCCACCCGTGACGGTTCGCCGCTCGCCGCCGCTGATGGTCTCGATGGCGCCGCCGGTGATAGTGCGCGTCTCGCCATCAGACACGCGCTCGATCGCACCTCCCGTCACGGTGCGCGTCTCGCCGCCGTCGATGGTCTCCAGGGCACCCTCAGTGATATGGCGCTCTTCGCCGGACTCGAAGGTGGAAGACTCATGGCCCTTGATCAACGTGGTGCGAGTGCCGCCGGTGGTGTGGATCTCGTCGGCCTCGACCTCGGTGTCGAGGTTGCGCTGCGCATGCAGCAGCACCTGCTCGGCCCCCATCATGTCATCGAACACGATGGCGTTGGCATCCGCGGGCGAACCGCCGGGGGTCGAACGCGACACGATGCCGCTCTTCGTCGCTTCCGCCGGCAGGTCGAAGGGCGGCATGCGGTCGGTGTTGTAGAGGCGCCCGATCACAATGGGCCGGTCCACGCGTCCGCCGATGAAGTCGACCATCACTTCCTGACCCACGCGCGGCACGTGCACCGTGCCGAAGCCGTCCCCGGCCCAGGCTTGCGATACACGCACCCAGGCCGAGCTGTCCTGGTTGGACTGGCCCTGCCGGTCCCACCGGAACTGCAGCTTCACGCGACCATACTCGTCGGTCCAGATTTCCTGTCCGTCGGGGCCGACCACGGTAGCGGTCTGGGGGCCGGTGGCTCGCGGCATGGGTGTGCCGCGCGGCGCACGGAAGGGCAAGGCCGCGGGCTGTGCCACGAAACCGAAACTGTAGCGGCCCCGGCCCTCGGCGCTCGCATAGCCGGCCTCGCGGAGGTCGTACGAAACCGAGACCAGCAGGTATTCGCGGTTGTCGGCATCGCGCGGCGCGCCCCGCATGGTGAATCGCCAGCCGGGCGCCATGCCGCGCACGGTGGCATGGCCATCGCTTCGCTCCGACAGGGCCTGAACCTCCTCGAGGCGCACGCGTGCGTAGTGCTCGCCTTGGCCGGGCGCTGCGTAATCGCCCATCCACTCGTACATGTCGTGGCCATCCTGGCTCGCACCGATCGGCAGTTGCCGCGCGCTGAACATGTCGGCCTTGGGCATGGTGAAGTTGAAGTCGCCCACGGCGTAGCTGCCGGTGCGCAGCTCGGCGCTGGCCTGCCAGGCGTCGATGACCTCCAGATCGTCCTCCAAGGGGCGGTCGGCCGCAAAACAGTCGATGCAAGCGTAGTCGGGCAGTTCGTCGTGGCCGGAGATGTCGTCGGCAAGCACCAGCGTATGCTGGTTCTTCTCGTGCTTGAAGTAGTAGTAGATGCCTTCAAGCTCCATCAACCTGCTGACGAAGGCGAAGTCTGTCTCGTTGAACTGGGCACAGTAGTCCCAGGCACGGTAGTCCGCGCAGAGCCGGTTCTCGAACACGAAGCCGTAGGCATCCAGCACCTCGGCAATGATCTGTACCGCGCTCTTGCCTTGGAAGACGCGGCTGTTGCTGGTGCGGGTGAGGTACCACAGCCATGGGCGCACCACCGCGCGGTAGACCGTGTGGCGTGTCCTGCCGCCCTCGCGGCCGGCGACGGTGAAGCGCGCGACATGCCCGTGCAGGAAGCGCGGTGCGCCCGCGGTCCGTATCTCGAGTGCGAGCGGCTTGCCTAACAGGGACTTCGCACCGATCGAGGCATCGGTGCTCAGCAGTTCGACATCGAACTCGAAGAGCTGCGACAGCCCCTCGCTGCCGCGCATCGAGCGGAACAGCAGCTGGTCGTCACCCAGCGGGGTATGGGCGCGGACGATTCTGTCCATGGCGGCTTTCCTTTCCTGCGGCTTCGGCGGGTCGGCTCTTCACTTCCGGTTCGTGGCCTTGTTGAGGGTGAACTTGATTCCCCTCGGCTGCGCGATCTTCAATCCGAAGATATGACGTTCCTTCGTGAGGGTCTTCATCGCGATGGGCGCGTCGATGATGAACTGGAGCGACCAGTTCGCGAAGACGACGTTGAGCATGGTGTTGGCCACCGAGAGCTGAACCTTGGCGCCGTAGACGTCGGTCGCCCGGAGGAAGATCCGGAATCGCTTGTAGGTGATGCCGTTCCACAGCTTGTAGAGCCAGGACTGGTCCGCGGCATTGCTGGTCTGGCTCGGCGTATTAAACACCGATACGTTCGCGTTCAGCGTGTAGTTGGTGGTGTTGATGATGTAGTTGGTGGCGTTGTAGGTCATCGTCGGCGCGGACACGGTCTTGGTGCCGGTCACCGTTGTCAGATGCGGCCCGATCACTAGCTTGCCGTCGAGAGCATTGATGATCTCCAGCCGCCCGCTCCCCGTGATGCGGATGTCGGCACCCGTTACCAGCCGTACAACCGTACCGTTGACCATCAGCAGGACGTCGCCGTTGACGGTCTCGACGATGCCGCCGTTCACCGTGCGGGTCTCCCCCCCCGTGATCGTCTCGGTCGCGCCGCCCGTGATCGTGCGCTTCTCGCCGTCCGTCACCGTCTCCGTCGCGCCCCCAGTCACCGTGCGCTCCTCGCCACCGTCAATGGTCTCCACTGCCCCCGCCGTGATATGCCGCTCCTCGCCCGACTCGTAGGTCGCCGACTCGTGCCCCTTGATCAGCGTCGTGCGCGTCGCTCCCGTCGTGTGCGTCTCGTCCGCCTCTACTTCCGTGTCCAGGTTGCGCTCCGCATGCAGCAGGATCTGCTCCGCACCCATCGCATCCTCGAACACCAGCGCATTCGCGTTCGCCGGCGAACCGCCCTTGCTCGAGCGCGTCACCACCCCGCTCTTCGTCGCCTCGCCCGGCAGCGCGAACGGCGGCATCTGGTCGGCGTTGTACACGCGCCCCACGATCACCGGTCGGTCCACCCGACCGCCGATGAAGTCCACCACCACCTCCTGCCCGATGCGCGGCGTGAACACTCCCCCGAACCTCTCCCCCGCCCAGATGTGCGACACCCGAACGAAGCGCGAGCTGTTCTCGTTGCTCTGGCCATACCGGTCCCAGTGAAACTGCACCTTCACCCGACCGTATTCATCCGTCCAGATCTCCTCGCCTTCGGGCCCTACCACCGTCGCCGTCTGCGGTCCGCCCGTGCGCGGCAGCGGTGTCTGGCGCGGTGCGCGAAACGGCTTGTCCACCGGCTGCACGACAAAGTCGAAGTCGTAGTTGCCTTGCTGCGCACCGGTCGCATAGCCGCCTTCGCGCAGCACGTACGACACGGCGATCACGAGGTAATCCCGGTTGTCGTCGCCACGGGGTGCGTTGCGCAGGGCAAACGTGCCGCCTGGCGCCATGCCGCGCACCGTGGAGCGCCCCGCACCGCGCACCGCCAGCGATTGCGCCTCTTCCAGGCGCATGCGTGCATAGTGCTCGCCGTCGCCCGCGGAAGGGTAGTCGCCGAGCCATTCGTACATCTCGTGGTCGGCGTTGTCGTAGCCGCCAGGCTGGCTGCGCACGGTGATCAGATCGCCCTTGGGCGTGGTGAAGTTGTAGTCGTCCACCACGTAGCGCCCGCTTCGCAAGTCCTCGGCCGGCTGCCATTCGCGGATCACTTCCATGTCTTCGGTGATGTCACGGTCGATGGCGAAATGGTCGATGCAGTCGTAGTCGGGCAGCGGCTCGTGCGCGCTCTCGTCATCGGCGAGCACCAACGTATGCCGGCCGTTCTCATGCTTGAAGTAGTAGTAGATGCCCTCGAGCTCCATGAGTCGGCTCACGAAGGCGAAGTCGCTCTCGTTGTACTGTGCGCAATACTCCCACTGGCGGTAACTGCCGCAGAGCCTGTTCTCCAACGGAAAGCCGTAGCCGCCGAGCACTTCCTCGAGGATCTCCACCACTGTCCTGTTCTGGAAGATCTTGCAGTCGCTCGAACGCGTGAGGTACCACAACCACGGCCGCACCGAGGCCCGGTAGACGGTATGGCGCTCGGTACCGCCTTCGCGGCCGACGGCGGAGAACTGCACCACATGGCCATCCAGGAATCGCGGCTTCTGGCCGGCGGTGAGGATCTCCAGCGTCAACGGCTTGCCCAGCATCGACCTGAGATCGACCGTCGGATTCCGGCTCAGGAGATCCACCTCGAACTCGTACAGCTGCGACAGGCCCTCCGTTCCGCGCATCGAGCGGAACAGCAACTGGTCGTCCCCGAGAGGAGTGTGTGCGCGTACGACTCTGGCCATGAATGTGTCTCCTTGTGCTCTTTTCCTTCTCCTGCCCTTTTCCCGGAAGCCGACGAAGAGTTCTTCTTCGTCGCGTCCAACGCTTCAGTTACCGCGGACCCAGAACGCCCCGTAGGCCAAGCGCAGAGCGCCTTTCGACAGATGCTTGCCCACGATCTTCAGATCGGCGAACGCGATCTTCTTCTGCCAGATGTTCTCGTTGGAGTTGACCACCGCCATGTTGACGAAGATCCCGTTGAGCGAAGTGAAGGTCGTCACTGACAGCATTACCTTGATTGCGTAGATGTCGTAGGCCTGCGCCGTGAATTGGGACTTCTTCACCCATGACGCGTGATAGTTTTTCTCGCGCCAGTGGAAATGGTTGTCCGTATTCACCGTGTGGTCCGGCACGTTGTAGACGATCACATCGGCATTCAACGTGTAGTTGCTCGTGTTGAGCGTGTAGTTGGTGGCGTTGTGCACGATCGTGGGCGCGTCCACGATCTTGGGACCAGTGACGACGGTCGTGTCGGGGCCGAGGACGATCTTCGTGTCGACGGCATTGACGATCTCGATGCGCCCTCCGCCCACGATGCGGATATCCGAGCCGCTCACGAGCCGGATCGTGCTGCCGTTCACCGTCAGCTGCACGCTGCCGTTGACGGTCTCGACGATGCCGCCGTTCACCGTGCGGGTCTCCCCCCCCGTGATCGTCTCGGTCGCGCCGCCCGTGATCGTGCGCTTCTCGCCGTCCGTCACCGTCTCCGTCGCGCCCCCAGTCACCGTGCGCTCCTCGCCACCGTCAATGGTCTCCACTGCCCCCGCCGTGATATGCCGCTCCTCGCCCGACTCGTAGGTCGCCGACTCGTGCCCCTTGATCAGCGTCGTGCGCGTCGCTCCCGTCGTGTGCGTCTCGTCCGCCTCTACTTCCGTGTCCAGGTTGCGCTCCGCATGCAGCAGGATCTGCTCCGCACCCATCGCATCCTCGAACACCAGCGCATTCGCGTTCGCCGGCGAACCGCCCTTGCTCGAGCGCGTCACCACCCCGCTCTTCGTCGCCTCGCCCGGCAGCGCGAACGGCGGCATCTGGTCGGCGTTGTACACGCGCCCCACGATCACCGGTCGGTCCACCCGACCGCCGATGAAGTCCACCACCACCTCCTGCCCGATGCGCGGCGTGAACACTCCCCCGAACCTCTCCCCCGCCCAGATGTGCGACACCCGAACGAAGCGCGAGCTGTTCTCGTTGCTCTGGCCATACCGGTCCCAGTGAAACTGCACCTTCACCCGACCGTATTCATCCGTCCAGATCTCCTCGCCTTCGGGCCCTACCACCGTCGCCGTCTGCGGTCCGCCCGTGCGCGGCAGCGGTGTCTGGCGCGGTGCCCTGAACGGCAGCGCTGTAGGTTGCACCACGAAGTTGAAATCGTATTCACCCGGCTCAGCACCGCTCGCATAGCCGCCTTCGCGCAAGCCGTACGAAACGGCAACGACCAAGTGTTCCTGGTTGTCCTCTCCGCGCGGCGAATTGCGCATATTGAACCTGTAGCCTGGCGCCATGCCGCGTACGGTGGCATGGCCCGCACTGCGCTGCGCGAGGGCCTGTACTTCTTCCAGCCGCACGCGCGCGTAGTGCTCACCGTCGCCCGGCGACGGATAGTCGCCGAGCCATTCGTATATCTCGTGGTCGGCGTGGTCGTGCTGCCTCGGCTGGGCGCGCACGTTCGAAAGGTCGCCCTTCGGCGTGGTGAAGTTGAAGTCGTTGACGGTGTAGCTGCCCGAGCGGATCTCTTCGCTGGGCTGCCATTCGCGGATGACCTCCAGATCCTCGCTGATGTCTCGGTCTGCCGCGAAGTAGTCGACGGTCTCGTACCCCGGCGTCGGCTCGTGCGCACTGAGGTCGTCGGCCAGCACCAGCGTGTGCTGATTCCTGTCGTGCTTGAAGTAGTAGTAGATGCCTTCGAGTTCCATGAGACGGCTCACGAAGGCGAAGTCGCTCTCGTTGTACTGCACGCAGTACTCCCACTGCCGGTAGTTCTCGCAGAGCTTGTTCTCATAGGCGAAGCCGTAGTCGGAGAACACCTCCTCGATGACTTCGACCACCGACTTGTCCTGGAAGATCTTGTTGTCGCTCGAACGCGTCAGGTACCAGAGCCACGGGCGCACAGTGGCGCGGTAGACCGTGTGGCGCGAGGTGCCGCCCTCACGTCCTGCCGCCGCAAAACGCACTATCTGGCCATTGAGAAAGCGCGGTGAACCGGCCACGGCCGTCTGGATCTCGAGCACCAGCGGCTTGCCGAGCATCGACTTGAGGTCGATGCCGGCATCGGGACTCAGCAGGTCGACTTCAAACTCGAACAGCTGCGACAACCCCTCCGTCCCGCGCATCGAGCGAAACAGCAGCTGGCTTTCATCCAGCGGTGTGTGGGCTCGTACGACTCTGGCCATGGGGTTGTCTCCTTGTACTTCTTAGGCTTCGGAAAACTCGTAGCGGAAGTCGTCTCCCGCAGCGCTCAGCTGCACGCCGCTCAGCTTGCGCGCACTGACGGTGGCGCCGATGACTTCCTCGCTCAGTCGCGGAAGGATCGTGTGCGTGAGGATCGCGTCGATCATCCGGCCGCCCGATTCGATGGCGGTGCAGCGGCGTGCGACGAGTTCGACGGCGCTGTCGTCGTAGGCCAGTGCGATGCCGTGGTTCGCCTGCAGGCGCGTCGCGATGCGATCGAGCTGGAGGCGGATGATGCGGTGCAATGCCTCGGCGTGCAACGGGTAATAAGGCACTACAACGAGGCGGCCGAGCAGCGCGGGCGCGAACACCTTGAGCAGCGGCTCGCGCAGCGCGGCCGCCAGCGGCTCGGGGTCGGGGCGCAGGGTCGGGTCTTCGCACAGCTGCATGACCAGGTCGGTGCCGACGTTGGAGGTCATGATGATCACTGTGTTGCGGAAGTCGATGTGTCGGCCTTCGCCGTCTTCCATCCAGCCCTTGTCGAAGACCTGGAAGAAGATCTCGTGCACGTCGGTGTGCGCCTTCTCGATCTCGTCGAGCAGCACCACGCTGTACGGCCTGCGGCGCACGGCCTCGGTGAGCACGCCGCCTTCGCCATAGCCCACGTAGCCGGGCGGCGCGCCCTTCAGCGTGGAGACGGTGTGCGACTCCTGGAACTCGCTCATGTTGATGGTGACGAGGTTCTGCTCGCCGCCGTACAACGCCTCGGAAAGCGCCAGCGCCGTCTCGGTCTTGCCCACGCCCGAGGGGCCGCACAGCAGGAACACGCCGACGGGCTTGTTGGGGTTGTCCAGCCGTGCACGCGCGGTGCGGATGCGGCGCGAGATGGTCTCCAGCGCATCGGGCTGCGCGACCACGCGGGCCGAAAGGATCTCGCCGAGCTTGAGTACCGACTGCGCGTCGTCGCGCACCATGCGGCCGATGGGGATGCCGGTCCAGTCGGCCACCACGGTGGCAACGGCCTGCGCGTCGACGGCAGCGAGGATGAGCGGCGATTCGCCTTGCAGCTGCGAGAGCTTGTCCTGCGCCTCGTTGAGCTCGGCTCGGATCTCGTCGGGCGTGCGCTGAGGTTCGGCGGGTGGCGTGTCGGGGTCCACGTCGACGTTCGCTGCTTCGACATCGTCGGTATCCGATGCCTCGGCCTGCGTCTGCGGTACGGCCGCCGGCGAGAGCTGCTTGCGCAGCGCGACGATGCGCTCGACCAGCGTGCTTTCTTCCACGCGCCGCTTCTCCAACACTTCGAGTTCGGCCTTCGCCTGCGCGACCTGGGCCGCGATGTCTTCCACGCGCTGGTGCTCGCCCACGCCGATGGCGGCCTCGCGCCCCGCGATGCCCGACTCGATGCCGAGCACCTCGATGCGGCGCTGCAGGTCCTCGATGGCGGCTGGCAGCGCATGCTGGCTCAGCGCGACGCGCGCGCACGCCGTGTCGAGCAGGCTCACTGCCTTGTCGGGCAACTGGCGCGCGGGAATGTAGCGGTGCGACAGGCTCACGGCCGCTTCGAGCGCGGCGTCGAGGATGAGCACGCCGTGGTGCTTCTCCAGTTCGGCCGAGATGCCGCGCAGCATCAGCACCGCCTTGGGCTCGGTGGGCTCGTGCACCTGGATGGTCTGGAAGCGCCGCGTGAGGGCCGGATCTTTCTCGATGTACTTCTTGTACTCCGACCAGGTGGTCGCGCCGATGGTGCGCAGCCGCCCGCGCGCGAGCGCAGGCTTGAGCAGGTTGGCCGCGTCGCCGGTACCGGCCTGGCCGCCCGCGCCCACCAGCGTATGCACTTCGTCGACGAAAAGCACGATGGGCTTGGGGCTCTTCTCGACTTCGTCGATCACCTGGCGCAGCCGCTGTTCGAACTCGCCCTTCACGCCCGCACCGGCCTGCAGCAGCGTCGGGTCGAGCACCCACAGCGACACGTCCTTCAGCGAAGGCGGCACCTCGCCTGACGCAAGGCGCGACGCCAGGCCTTCGACCACCGCCGTCTTGCCAACGCCGGCCTCGCCGGTCAGCAGCGGATTGTTCTGGCGCCGGCGCATGAGGATGTCGATGATCTGGCGGATCTCGTCGTCGCGGCCGTAGACCGGGTCGAGTTCGCCCGCGCGCGCCTTGGCGGTGAGGTCGCTCGCGTACTTGGCCAGTGCGGAGCCGCCGGCAGCGGGGCCGTCGCCCTGGTGGTGCACCGCGGCGGGCGCGCCGCCGGCCGGGCCGGACGCAGCGGCATCGAAGTCGTCTTCGGGCGAGCCTTCGGTCCACGAGGCCAGCTGCGCCACCAGCACGTCGGGCACGATCTTGTCGAACTCGCGCGAGATGCCCGAGAGCACCTGCCGCAGCCCCGGCGTCTTGATGATGCCCGCGAGCAGGTAGGCGCCGCGGATCGAGGTGGCCTCGAAGCGCAGGCTCGCATAGACCCACGCGCGTTCGACGGCGTTGTCGACGTGCTCGGAGATGTCGCTGATCGAAGTGGCGCCGTGCGGCAGGCGGTCGAGCGCGCGCACCAGGTCCTGCTCGACGGCATCGAGGTTGAGCCCCGCGCGCTTGATGATGCGCAGCATGTCGCTGTCCTGCAGCTGCAGGATCTGGTGCAGCCAGTGCACCAGCTCGACGTAGGCATTGCCGCGCAGCTTGGCGAAGGCGGTGGCGGTCTCCAATGCCTTGTAGAGCATCGGATTGAGCTTGGAGAACAGAGAGACGCGGCGAATGTCGGTCATAAGTTGGAGCTAACCCCCAGTCTTCGCGCACTTCGTGTCGCTACGCCAACCCCCTTGCAGGGGGCAACACCGGTGGCCCGGCAAAGCCGGTTCCACGGTGTCTCCCGAAAAGACCGTGATGCAGTCATATCGTGGGCATCTCGCGCGATTTCGCGGAAGATCGGGTAAGGGATGCATCGGTAGGAGCCGCCGATGCGGAACGGGAAAACAATGCTTCGGGCTGGAACAGCATGTCGCCGGCGTCGGTGTCGGACATGCGCGTGCCCAGCCAACTGCCCCAGCCGAGTCGCTGGTTGCTGTTGAGCCGCATGCCGTGCGCGTCCTCTTTCTTGAGCACGAGCCGCAGCTCCCACGCGAACTCGATGCCGACGTACTGGCGCACCCAGTCGACCACCTGTTGCAGCCGCTTGCTGCCGGGCAGGAACTCGCGGTATTCCTCCTGCGAGAGCGGACCGAGTTCCAGGCGGAACTTGCTCTGCGCGTCGCGCACGGCCAGGCCGATGGTGGCGCCGCCGCCGAGCCGGTGGTTGCGCCCCAGCAGGCCGATGCGACTGACCTGGCGCTCGTCGATCATCACCCAGTCGCTCACGAACTCCTCGACGTGCACCGGCACGTCGAAGTAGAGCCTGAGGATCTGGATCAGGCCCTCGGGGTTGCGCGTCTGGCGCACGAGATGGCCCGCCATGAAGGTGCGCGCATGGTCGGCGATGCGGTCGCGCTCCTTGAGGCCGGGCTGCCCCATGTTCATGAGGCTGGCGACGTAGTCGACGAAGCGGTGGCCGTCGGTGCGGTCCAGGCTGTTGACCGACTGCGCATCGGCCCAGGCCCGGTAGAACAGCAGGATCAGCCGGTGATGGAACAGGTCGGCGAACGCGCTGATGGTGTTGTCGGCGTGATGCCGCTTGCGTTCGCGCGCGTACTCCGTCAGGTGCAGCGGCAGCGGGCCGTTGGGGCCGAACAGGCCGAAGCCGTAGATCGAGATGCGCGGCGGGCCGTCGCTGTCCACATCGACGCCCGACACGTTCGATGGCGCGAAGGCCATCGAGGGCTCCTGCCCCAGCCGCAGCGGCTCGTCGAGCGGGCGCGGCGCGCGACCCAGCAGCGGATGGTTGGCCTGCGCGTCGAGCCGGCGCAGCAGCATGAACAGGTCGTGCTCGAAGGGCTGCTCGACGAGTTTGGCCCAGAGCACGGGGTCGGCCTGCGGGATGCCGCGCGCGGGCGCCTGCGCGACTGGTTCCGCCGGCAGCGCGGTTTCGTGAACGAGCGCCTCGGCCGCGTCCAGCACTGCGCCTTCAGCGGCATCGGCCTGCTGCTGGCGCTGCACTGCGTCGGTGAAGCCGGTTTCGCTCATACGGCGGGGCGGCGTCCCACGCGCGGCGTCCACCGCGCGATCTCGCCGCGCTGAAGGCTGGACAGCGCGAACTCGGTGAAGGCATTGAGCGACACGTGCCGGCTGAAGAACTGCTCCAGCACCGCGCCGAAGAGATACGGGCTCGCGCCCGAGAACGCGACCTCGTCGATCTTCAGCGCGATCTCCACGCCGCGGCCGAACACGATCGGGCCGGGCTCTGGCAGGCGGCGGAACACCGGCGCCAGCGCCATCGAGCGCACGCCCTGAATCTGGCGGCGCACCGACGGATCGGCGAGATTGCCGTAAAGGTCAAGCATTTCGCGCAAAGCGGCGGCGCCCTGCGTCGGGTCGACGTCGGTGAGGCTCAGGTAGTTGAGTCCGAGATGGCTGATGAGGCGCCACGTGAGCGCGCCTTCGGCCAGAGCCGGATAAGGCCGCGAGGGTCCGCGCAGGATGCGGATGGAGCGAACGGGCGCGGACACCCGCAGCGTGAAGTCCGATTCGAGCCCGGTCGGCAGCAGCAGCGGCAGGTCGCGGTTGGTGCACAGCGCATCGAGCGTGATGTGCCGCAGGGTGTGCGGGAACGGCGCGTCGTGCTGGTCGACCAGCGACACGTAGACCTCGCTGCCGGTGTAGCTGGTGCGCGTGCCCTGGGCGCGCGCGCGGTCCGACACCAGGCGCGGCTCGCGACGCAGCGAGAAATACGCGCCGAAGTCGCCGTCGTCGGCCGCGAAGGAGCCGAGGAAGGGTCGGAACTCGCGCTCCTCCGAGCCGTTGGCCATATGGCCCGTGACGCGCTCGACGGTGAAGATCTCGAAGTCGCGCGGCCGCGTGCGGTCGATCACCGCGTGGTGCTCGTGCTGGCCCGGTCCGACCGGAATGCGGTCGCTGCGGCGCGGCACGAGGTTGATGATTGGCGTGCAGAACAGCGAGAAATGCTTGGCGTCGACCAGCCGCTCGAGGTCGGCGTCGGCACGGTCGAGCAGGATCACGATCTCCATCGTGGTGCCGCCCATGGCCGCAGCCGCCGCACGCAGCTTGTTCACGCTGAAGAACAGGTAGCGGTCGGGGAACGCGAAGTACTCGTGCAGCAGGCGGTAGCCCTGGAACGAGCGTGCGTCGTAGGGCAGCAGCGCCTGGTCGGGCTCGAAGCCTTCGTGCCTGATGGCCTCGTCGCCCAGCGGCACGATGCGCGCCGTGGTTCCCGGCCCGCTGCGGCACACGACGCCGATGCTGTGGTGCGTGGCGAGCTCGAGCACGCGCAGCGCGTGCAGCTCGGCTCCCGAGAGGAAGAATTCGAGCCGGTCGAGCGGCATGTCGGCAAAGCGCGCACCGCCAACCGCCTCCAGCTTGATGGTGATGGCGCTTTTTGCCTGCCGCGCGACCATGGGCATCGCATGCGCGATCTCGGCCGGCACCGGGCCGATGCCGGCCTCGGCGATGCGGATGGGCCACAGCGTGACGGCATGGCCCGTGCGGAACTCGCAGGCCGTCTGCTCGCCCTTGATCATGCGGCCGCGCAGGATGGTGTGGCGCGGCAGTTCGTAGCCGGCCTTCAGCGAGCCTTCGTTGAGGTTGCCGTCGATCTGCACCACGGCCATGGCGGGCAGCGGAGCGAGGAAGTTGGGGTACACCACCTCGAGCAGCCGCTGCGAGAAGCGCGGGAACTCGGCATCCATCTTGAGCTGGATGCGCGCGGTGAGGAAGCTGAAGCCTTCGAGCAGGCGCTCCACGTACGGATCGCTGACCTCGATGCCGCGCATGCCGAGGCGGCCCGCGATCTTCGGGTAGCGCTGCGCGAACTCGGCCCCGAGCTCGTGCATGTACGTGAGCTCGCGGTTGTAATAGTCAAGCAGCCGTGCGTCCATCAGAGGCCTCCGGTGGGCCGAAGGACCATGTGGCCGCTCTCGAGGTCGAGCTCGGAGCGCAGGATGAACTCGATGGGGTACGGCACCGACCACAGCGTGCCGCGGATCTCCAGCGCGAGCAGGTTGTGGTGTTCGAGGTCGGTGGCGTCGGTCACGCAGCGCACGTCGATGCTGTCCTTCATGATGCGCGGCTCGAAGTCGATGATGGCCGCGCGGATGGCCGCCTCGACGTCAGCGAAGTCGACCTCCGACATGCGCCCGCCGGCCCAGCCGCGCACGCCGAAGTTCAGCACCGAGCGGCGCGCGCGCGGCATGGTGTTGATGTCGTGCTCGGTACCGAAGTTGGTGGTGTTGAGCAGCCATTGCAGGTCACGCAGCACCGAGTCGCGCAGCAGCCTGCCGCTCATGAGGAAGGCGCCCGCGCGCTCCTGCCGGGTCTGCGGCGCCTTGTCGGTGAGGCGGTCGAGCAGCACCGGCTGCAGGCGGTCGCGCGCGACGCTTTCCTGCTGGTCGCCGTCGGTGTCCATCATGCTGCTCATTCGGAAATCTCCGCGCTTCGCGCTGCGGTACGAGCTTGTCTGGAAAGGGCCTGCACGGCGCTCATCCAGCTGCGCCCTCGCGCGAGAACTCGATGAGCCGCAGGTCGAGCAGCGAATGGTCGCCGGCCTCGCTGATCAGCGTGCGCTGGCCCAGGCCCGCGTACTGGTCTTCGCCGGACAGCGGCAGCCAGTCGGTGCGGCGGCCCAGCGTGGTTTCGTCGTCGAGACCTTCGAGCTGGCCGGGGTAGCGCACGGGCACCAGGCCGTTGAGTGCGCGGCCGTCGTGCAGCTCGAACTCGGTGGGCGCCCACAGCAGGTCGACCAGGTGCTGCGGACGCGAGAACTTGATGCGGCGCACCTCGGGCAGGGGCAGCCATGCATAGCCCGAGGGCGTGAGCAGCTCGAAGACCGCGCCGATGCGCACGTCGCCGTCGCACAGCCATTCGAAGCTGCTGCGCTCCACCGGCTCGCCGTCGAGCGCCTGCGCAGCGCGCGAGTCGGAGCGGTCGACGCTGGTGATGGCGCCGTGCAATGCGGGTGCGGTCTGCCGCGCGGTCTCGCGCAGGGCGGCGGCTTCATCGGCACGGTCGGCCGGCAGGGCCGCCGCGGCGATCAGCTGTTCGACCCATTCAGCGTTGCCGCCGACGATGGCCGGTGCGCGCCCGCCCGACCAGAAGTCGCTGCGATGACGCTCGCCCGCGAGCGCCATCGAACAGGTGACGCTGGCAGGCGTGAAAGTGGGATCGAGCTTGGTGGCCAGCTTGAGCTGGTCCTCGGCCCGCTGCCAATCGCCGCGCAGTGCAAAGAAATGGCACAGCGCAAGACGCAGGCTGGCATTCTGGGGATTGGCGCGAATCTGCCGCTGTACCCATTCGGTGTGCTCCGCCACCGAGCGCTCGCCCAGTACTGCAAACCCATCGCCCATGAAGCTTCCTCGCTGACTGGCTGGCACACGGCGCGAAGGCCTGTGTGCGAAGGACGGCCGTGGAGGCCGTCGGGAAAAAAATCACGGCCGGCCCGTGGGCCGGCCGCGCATCGGGAAAAAGGATCAGGCTTCCTTGTTTTCCTTGATGTTCCAGGCCAGAACCGTCTCGGCGCCCTTGCCGCCCTTGTCGGTCTGCTCCCAGTACTGCTGCTTCACCTTCGCGGCCTGGAATGCGTACTGAACGAACACCGCATCCGAGCCCTGCTCGGCCGTGTACTGCACCGAGGTCACCAGCACTTCTTCGAGCGTGACGCGGGTGTATTCGATCTGCGAGCCACCGGCCTTGCACACCGACACTTCCACCTTGCTCAGGTGCTTGCCGCTTGCGCAGTTCTTCAGCACCGACGGTGCCGCCTTGTCGATGCGCGCGAGCACCTGCAGGTCGTTGAAGCTGGCCTTGCCAACGCCACCGCCACCGCCGCTGACCATGTTTCCAGGCTGCGTTGCTCCCCACGCAAACGACTTGATGTCCGTCCACTCCTTGTGGTTCGAGTCCTTCGATTCGCCGTTCGCGCCTTCAACGCGCATGAACATGTCTACTGCCATGATTGAAACCCCCAGAGTTATTTGCGCCCGATTCCGGGACGCCGTTGGATTAGCTGCTGTCCTTCTTGTTGGATGGCAGCTTCGAAACCAGCCGCAACGACACCGTCAGCCCTTCGAGCTGATAGTGCGGCCGGAGAAAAAACTTGGCGGCGTAGTAGCCGGGGTTGTCCTCGATGGCTTCCACCTGGACTTCCGCCGCCGCCAGCGGCTTCATTGCCTTCGTGTCCTGCGACGAGGTGCCGGGGCTGCCGTCGACGTAGTTCATGATCCAGTCGTTGAGCCAGCGCTCCATGTCCTCGCGCTCGCGGAACGAACCGATCTTGTCCCGCACGATGCACTTCAGGTAGTGCGCGAAGCGGCAGCAGGCGAAGAGATACGGCAGGCGCGCCGCGAGGTTCGCGTTGGCCGTGGCGTCGGCATCGTAGTACTCGGCCGGCAGCTGCAGCGACTGCGCACCGATGAAGGCCGCGAAGTCGGAGTTCTTGCGGTGCACCAGCGGCATGAAGCCGTTCTTGGCGAGCTCGGCCTCGCGACGGTCGCTGATGGCGATCTCGGTCGGGCACTTCATGTCGACGCCGCCGTCGTCGGTCGGGAAGGTGTGCGTGGGCAGGTTCTCGACCGCGCCACCCGATTCGACGCCGCGGATGGAGGTGCACCAGCCGTACTGCTTGAACGAGCGGTTGATGTTCACGCCCATCGCATAGGCCGAGTTGGCCCAGGTGTAGCGGTTGTGCGCCGCCGAGTCGGTTTCTTCCTCGAACTCGAATTCGTCGACCGGGTTGGTGCGGGCGCCGTAGGGCAGGCGCGCCAGGAAGCGCGGCATGGCCAGGCCGATGTAGCGCGCGTCTTCCGAGTCGCGCAGCGAGCGCCATGCGGTGTGCTCGGTGTTCTGGAAGATCTTGGTCAGGTCGCGCGGGTTGGAGAGCTCCTGCCACGAGTCCATCTGCATCACCGTGGGCGACGCGCCCGCAATGAAGGGACAGTGCGCGGCCGCGGCGATCTTGGCCATCTCGCCGAGCATCTCGACGTCGGGCGGGCTGTGGTCGAAGTGGAAGTCGCCGATCAGCGCGCCGAAGGGCTCGCCGCCGAACTGGCCGTACTCGGCTTCGTAGATCTTCTTGAACAGCGGGCTCTGGTCCCAGCCGATGCCCTTGTGGCGCTTGAGCGAGCGCGCGATCTCGCGCTTCGATGCGCACATCACGCGGATCTTGAGCTGCTCGTCGGTCTCGGTGTTGTTCACGAGATAGTGCAGGCCGCGCCATGCGCCTTCGAGCTGCTGGAAGTCCTCGTGGTGCAGGATCTGGTTGATCTGCTCGGAGAGCTTGCGGTCGATCTCGGTGATGATGGCCTGCACCGTGCGGTAGGCGTCGTTGGAGACTGTGACGGTGCTTTCAAGCGCCTGCACGGCCAGCGTCTTGACGGCGTTCTCCACCGCCTCGCGGGCCTGGTCGGTCTTGGGCTTGAACTCGCGCTGCAGCAGGTTCGAGAACTCGTTCGGCTCCAGCGTCTCGACGGAAGCCGGCGCGCGCGCGGTGGTCTGTTTGGGGGCGGTGCTCATGATGGTGGCGGTCCTTGCTGCTGCTCGCGCTTACTCGGAAGAGGTGCCGGGATTGCCGGCCTTTTCGTTCGCGGCTTCCACCGCCTTGGCAACGGCCGGGTTGGGCGCCGATGCCAGCGACTTCAGGAGCCCGGGGTTCTGCAGGGCCTGGGCGATCAGCTGTTCCGCGCCGTTCTTGCCGTCCATGTACGAAAGCAGGTTCGCCAGCTCGGTGCGCGCCTCGAGCAGCTGCTGCAGCGCGCCGACCTGGCGGGCGATGCGTGCGGGCGAGAAGTCGTCCATGCTGTCGAAGGTGATGTCGACGTTCATCTGGCCTTCGCCGGTGAGCGTGTTGGGCACCTGGAAGGCGACGCGCGGCTTGATGGACTTCATGCGGTCGTCGAAGTTGTCGATGTCCACCGCCATGAACTCGCGCTCGGCGATGTCGGGCATCGGATCAACCTGCTTGCCCGCGAGATCGGCGATGACGCCCATCACGAAGGGCAGCTGGATCTTGCGCTCGCTGCCGTAGATCTCCACGTCGTACTCGATCTGCACGCGCGGCGCGCGGTTGCGCGCAATGAACTTCTGACCACTGTTTCTGACACGGTTGTCTGCCATAAGCTTCCTCTTGAATCTGTAATGCGTGCGGGTGCGAACCCGTCAGCCTGCGTGCGCGTTGTCGTTCGTGTTATTCGGCCTGGCTTCCGCCGTTCAACGGCCGTCCTGCAAGACTTTCTATCTTCTGCAAACCCTCGGGCACGAGTTCTTCGATGATCTGGAAGAAGTTCAGGTCCAGCAGCCGCTGCGCCCTGCGGATGAGCATGGGTGCCGGATGGCTGGGCTCCGTTCGTTCCATGAACTGGCAAGCCTTTTCGAGCAACACCTGCACATCTTCACGGCTCGATATTTCAATATCCTTAATGAGCACCGGACGTAGGCCCGCACCGCCATTTGCGGCCCTTGCTGCCCCCGAAGCCGCACCGTTCGCAACCGCTGCGGCGACGTCGATCCCTTGCGCGCCGTCTCCCGGGTGGGCCTCACCGGGTACTGCCTCTTCCGCCTGTACCTGCTCCGGCAGCAGCTGGGCCACGGTTCGCAGCGAGCGCTCGAGCCGCGAGAAGTCGGGCGCCCAGCTCTGGCCGAGCGCGCGTTCGCAGGTCTCGCGGATGCGCTGCAGCAAGTCGAGTGCCGCGCGCAACGCCACTACTGGAGGCGCCGCCTTTTCCTGTGCGCGCCGCACCGTGTCCTTCAGCCGGCCGATGCCGCCCGGGTAATCGATCTGATGGTCGGTCTTGCTCGAATCGAGCAAGGCCTCGACCTGTCGCAGGCTCATCGATGCGCCGCCGTCGTCGACCAGCCGTGCATCGCGCACGCTGCGTCCGAGTCCCTCGGCTTCGGCCAGCGCTGCGAGCGCATTCATGCGCGGCAGCGGGTCTTCGAAGTCGCCATCGACGACGCGCGGATGCACGTCGTTCCAGAATTTCTGCAGCACCACGTCGACGAGTTGCAGTCCTTCGACATAGCCTGGCAAGCCACGGTTCTCGGTCCATGCCAGCGTGAGCGGCACCAGCACTCGCAGGTCGCGCGTGCGCATGCACAACTGCTTCGCGATGCGCTCGACGCGAGCCCAATCGGGCGGCTCGGCGGGAATGATCGTCGAGCCGAATTGCTGCTCGCGCTTGCCCGCCGTAGCCTGATGCAACGCCATGAAATCGGGGTCGTATTCCAGGTCTTCACCGCAAGGCAGCGGGCCCTCTACAGGCACCTGCAATAGATCGATCTCGCTTTGCGCCAACCTCTGCTCCCTCGTTCAACCGTTACTTGATAGCACTAATCTTGAGGGGAACAAGTGGCGCGGTCAACAGCAACAAATTGCTACGGAACGCGAATGAATCACTAAGGAGTACAGCTCCTTTTGAAACTCAAACGGAACGACTACATGCTGATCACAGCAATCCGCGCGCAGCCAAATTGCGCATCAACGCACTGATACCAAAAGTCCACATCGGCGCCTTGTCCGCGTACACCACGCGATTGACCAGTGCGCCGAGTTCCGGTGCGGCAATGCGCACTCGGTCACCCACGACGTGGGTGAATCCTTGCCCAGGCCCGTGACGGTCTTGTGTCGGAGCGAACATCGTTCCCAGAAACAACATGAAGCCATCGGGATAAGCGTGATTTATTCCTATGGTTTGCGAAACCAGATCGAGCGGATCGCGGCTGATCTTCGATAGCGAGCTCGATCCCTCAAGCACGAAGCCTTCCGGCCCCGTCACTTCCAGCGCAACGGTGATGCGGCGCACGTCCGCGATGCCGAAGTGCTCATCGAACAAGCGTATGAAAGGGCCGATCGCGCAGGAGGCGTTGTTGTCCTTCGCCTTGCCCAGCAGCAGCGCGCTGCGGCCTTCGAAGTCGCGCAGGTTGACGTCGTTGCCCAGCGCGGCGCCGAGGGTTTCGCCGCGGCTGTTCACGGCGAGCACGACCTCGGGTTCGGGGTTGTTCCACACGGAGCCCGAATGGATGCCCACGTCCGCGCCCGTGCCCACGGCGGAGAGCACCGGTGCCTTGGTGAAGATCTCGGCATCGGGGCCGATGCCGACTTCGAGGTATTGCGACCAGGCGCCCTGCGCAATCAACACTTCCTTGACCTTCATTGCCTCGGGCGATCCAGGCACGATGTCCGCGAGGTTGTCGCCGAGCACGCTGCCGATGGCCGCGCGCGTGGCTTCCGCCTTCGACGCATCGCCGCGCGCCTGTTCCTCGATCACGCGTTCGAGCAGGCTCGCAACAAATGTGACCCCGCTGGCCTTGACGGCCTGCAGGTCGCATGGAGCGAGCAGCCAGGGCTTGCCGGTGTCGCGCGCGGTCTCGTCGCTGTTGGCAAGGACTTCATCGAGCGCCGCGATGCGCGGTGCACCCTGCAACGCGCGGCGAACGGCCTGTGCAGGCGCTTCCTTGCCTTCGAGCAGATCGCTCATGGTCGGTGCGAGCCTCGACAGATCGTGCAGGCCACCTTCGTGAACGGCCACCAGCACGGGGCCGACACCGGGCTGCCAGAGGCGTCCGACAAGGGTGGCGCGTTCTGCGTCGCGGGGCAGGCTGGAAGAGATGGAAAGATCGAGCGGCATGGCGTGGTGTCTCCGTGGATGGGTGTGCGCTACGTCGCATCGTAGCGGCGCACACGGGAGACGGCGCGGCCTGCTCTTTTCCTTCCGGGTTCAGTGCCCCGGCGTTGCGCGCACGCGCGCCACCTCGGCGGGCAGGTTGGTCCACGCCGGCTCCTGCGGCGCGAAGCGCGCGCGCATGTAGCCGGCGAGTTCGGCGATCTGCCTGTCGTCGAGCACCTCGCGGAAGCCGGGCATGAAGCCGATGTCGCGGCTCGCGGGTTCGCGCACGCCGTCGAGGATGGTGCGCAGCAGGTTGTCGGGCCGCGCGCTGGTGAGATTGCTGTTGAGCGCGAGCGGCGTGTTCACGCCGAGCAGCGTGGGGCCGTTGCCGTCGTGATGGCACGAAGCGCATGCGCTGTCGAACATGCGCTGTGCGGGGCCGAGCAACTGCCCCTGCGTGCGCGCGGCGTTGTCGACCACCTGCTGCGCAACGACTGCTGGCTGCGCGGCAGGTGCGGGATTGAACGAGCCGAGATAAGTGGCCATCGCGCGGATGTCTTCATCGGGCACCTGCGCGAGTTCGCGCACCACCTCGGCCATCGGCCCTCCGGCGATGCCGTGGCGTTGCGTGTGGCCGTTGCGCAGATAGCGGTAGAGCTCGTCGGCGTCCCATGGCACCGCCGACTTCGACGACAGCTGCGTGAGCGCCGGAGCTTCCCAGCCGTCGACCATCGCGCCCGAGAGGAAGGCACTGCCGCCCTGCTCCGCACCCAGCGCGTTGCGCGGCGTGTGGCAGGCACCGCAGTGGCCCAGTCCGTTGACGAGGTACGCGCCGCGATTCCACTCCGCGCTCTGCGTGGCCACGGGCTGCATCGGCGCCGGATCATGGAAGAGCGCATTCCATCCGGCCATCAGCGGCCGGATGCTGAACGGGAACTTGAGTTCGGACTTCGGCGTCTCCGCGCGCACGGCAGGCAGCGACATGAAGTACGCGTACAGCGCCTGCAGGTCGTCGTCGCTGGTCTTCGCGAAGGCGGTGTAGGGGAATGCGGGATACAGGTAGTGGCCATCGCGCGAGATGCCCTCGCGCATCGCGCGCTGGAAGGCGCTGAAGGACCAGCGGCCGAGGCCCGTCTCCGGGTCGGGCGTGAGATTGGTGGTGTAGAGCGTGCCGAAGGGCGTGTCCATCGCACGGCCTCCCGCATTGGCCGTACCGCCGGCGGCCGTATGGCACACGGCGCAGTCGCCGACCGCGGCGAGCACCCGGCCGCGCTCGATGGTGGCCTGGCTGTAGACCGGCGCGGTGAGCGACACGGGCGCGATGGCGGAACGCCAGCCGAGCAGGCCTGCGATGACGCCGATGCCTCCGACGACCAGCGCTGCGCCGGTAGCCCAGAGGCCCTTTCGGCGCGGCCACACGGCATCGACGCCTTCAGCCGCACGAGGAGCCTGAGGCTGGGGCGCTGCTGCATCACCGTTCGCGTGCCTCGCGCCCTCGCCCGGGGGCGGAGGAAGCGATCCGCGGTTCAGCTCCGCCAGCACCGTTTCCGGCGTGAAAGGCGGCGAGCGGAACCGCACGCCGGTCGCATCGAAGATCGCATTCGCGATCGCCGCCGTGCCCGGCACCGACGACGACTCGCCCGCGCCCAGCGAAGGCTCGCCGGGGCGCGGCATGTGCATCACCTCGATCACCGGCACTTCGCGGAAGTTGATGATCGGGTAGCTGCCCCACTCGCGGCTCGCGACCACGCCGGAAGGCAGCACGCCCGGGAGCCGAGCGCCGGTCGCCGTGCCTTCCTGTTGCTGCTGCTGTTGTCGAGGCGCGAACTGCACCCGCTCCTTCAGCGCCCGGCTCGTGGTCTGGATCACATTGCCGTGCACCTGATGCTCGACGCCCGCCGGGTTGATCATCAGGCCCGCGTCATGCCCCACCACCACGCGGCGCACGTGCACCTCGCCGGTCTTGCGATTGACCTCCACGTCGGCCACCCACGCGGCCCATGCCGCGCCGAAGCCCGGCCACTTGCTGTGGATGTAGCGCGCGTAGGCGAAGCCCTGGCCGAAGAGGATGTCGCCGCCTTCGCCGAGCCCGCCGTCGGCGTTCTCCTGCGGCCCCGTGCGCATGCGCCAGCCGGCCTTCTGCGCGGTGGCCTGCACGAGTTCGACGGCACGCGGGTCCTGCAGGTGCCGCAGCCTGAACTGCACCGGATCGACGCCCGCGGCCGTGGCCAGCTCGTCGATGTACGACTCGTGCGCGAACGAGCTCGGCAGCGCCGACACGCCGCGCAGCCACGAGGCGCGCACGATCGGCGCCATGTCGTTGACCTTCACGCGCAGGTTGTCGTAGCTGTAGGGCGGACGCGCGGTGCGGTCGCCCATCTCGAAGGCCTGCGCCACCGGCTCGATGGTGCGCGTGAGCAGCAGCGCGAGCGTGGGCGCGCCATTCGACGGGTACGAGGTCTCGAAGTCGTAAGCGGCGACGCTGCCGTCGGCCATGAGGCCGCCGTCGATCTCCATGAGCTGCGCGGCGCCCTTGGGCTCCCACGCGTGTTCCTGCTCACGCGTGAGCTGCACGCGCACCGGCGCACCCACCGCGCGCGCAAGCAGCGCCGCATCGGCGGCCACGTCGTCGGCCCCGTTGCGGCCGTAACAGCCCGCGGCCTCCATGCGGACCACATCGACCTGCACGTCCTCCACGCCCATGAGCTTCGCGAGGTCGGCGCGCAGCACGTGCGGGTTCTGCGAGCCGGCCCAGCAGCGCAGCTGCATGCCGCTGCCGTCCACCGGCTGCCATTCGGCCAGCGCGCACGAGGGCCCGATGGACGCATGCATCTGGTACGGCCACACGTAGGTGCGGTGCATGGGCTGCGCAGCCGATGCGATGGCTCCGTCGACATCGCCTTCGTCGACCAGCAGTCGCTGCGTCGAGGGGTTGTCGCGCAGGGCCTGGGCGAGGTCGCCCAGGTCGGGCATGCCGGGCCACGGCTTCCACTTCACGCGCAGCTCGCGCAGGGCCTGCTCGGCGTGCTCCTCGCGCTCGGCCACGATGCCGACGAAGTCGCGGATGACCACCACGGCGCGAATGCCGGGGATGTGCGAGATCGACGACTCGTCGACCGACTCCAGCGTGTTGCCGATGAAATCGCCATGGTCCGCGCCCGCATACGGCGGACGCACCACGCGGCCGTGCAGCATGCCGGGCACGCGCATGTCGTGCACGAACACGAGTTCGCCCGCCAGCTTGGCCGGGATGTCGACGCGCGCCTGCCGCGTGCCGACCACGCGATAGTCGGCCGGGTCCTTGGGCTTGGCCTGCGGGTCGAGGCGCAGCACGGTGCGCTGCCCGGCGACCAGCTCGGCATATGCGATGTGGCGGTCCGGCGCCTCGGCGACGCGCACCACGCCGTTGCGCATCTGCAGCGCATCCGCGGCCACGCCGAGCCGTTCGGCCGCGCGCGCCAACAGCCAGGCACGCGCTTGCGCCGCCGCAAGCCGCAACGGCTGCGAATGGATCTGGATCGACGCGCTGGCGATGGTCGCGCCCTGGTTGGGCGCGCGCGCCGTGTCGCCGAGCATCACGCGCACGCAGGGCATGCCGAGGTCGAGCTCCTCGGCCACGATCTGCCCCAGCGCGGTCTGTATGCCGGTGCCGAGGTCGACGTGGCCGTTGAGCGCCGAGGCGCTGCCGTCGTCCCAAACGGCGAGCAGGACTTCGTCGCCCTCGACCGGGTTGCCGGCCACGAACGCGGGCTGGCCCTTGGCGGGCGCCGGGGCCGGCGGCGTCTCGCGCACCACCAGCAGCACGCCCTCGGCCGACAGGAACTCGGCGCGCGTGCGGGGAAGATCGGCGCGGCGCGTCATGCGGCCTGATGCGCGCGCATGCGCACCGCCGCGCGCTGCACCGCGTCCAGGATCTCGATGTGCGTGCCGCAGCGGCACAGGTTGCCCGAGAGCTCGCTACGGATGCGCGCCTCGCTCGCCAGCGGGTCGCGCGCGAGCAGGGCCGCCGCCTGCATCACCATGCCGTTGAGGCAATAGCCGCACTGCGCGGCCTGTGCTTCCTCGAAGGCGGCCTGCACCGGGTGCCACTCCCCGCGCGAGCCCAGCCCTTCGAGCGTGGTGATGGCCCGCCCCGCCACGCCGCGCGCGGGAATCACGCACGAACGCGCGGCCACGCCGTCGACATGCACGGTGCAGGCGCCGCACTGGCCCAGCCCGCAGCCGTACTTGGGGCCATTCAGCCCGAGGTCGTTGCGCAGCAGGTGCAGCAGCGTCGCCTCGCGCGGCACGCCCTCGATCGACTTCGCCTGGCCGTTGACCAGCAGGTGCAGCGGCTCAGCGCCGCAACTGGCCGTCACGGGTGTACATCTCCAGGTCGACGAAGTTCGAGCCGTTGTGGTTCTTCGCGCTGTACTCGATGGGGAAGTCGCCGAAGCGCGTGCTGCCGATGCTCTCGAGCCCCGCGATGAAGCTGTCGCGCGTGAGTGTCTTGCCCGCCCGGCGCAGGCCTTCCACCATCACGCGCGCGACGATGTAGCCTTCGAGCGCGGTGTAGCTGTCGATCTTCTCGCCGAACTCGGCGCGGTCGCGCTGGTAGTCGGCCACGATGGGCACGCGCTGCGCCTGCGGCGGCGGCACGATGCTGGCCGTGACCAGCCCCGCGAGCTTGCCGTCGAGCCGCTTGGCCGAGCCCGCGGCATCGGTGATGCCGACCGACAGCGTGTACAGCGGCGAGCCCACGGCGCTGGCGCGGTAGTCGCGCATGAACACTTCCACCATGCGCCCGGCCATGATCATCACGACCGCGCCCGGCTTGGCCTCCGCGAGGCCGGAGACGACCTGCTTGGCGTCCTCGGCCGCGATGGCCAGCGGGAAGGTCTTGAGCACCTTCACCTTGTAGTCAGCCGCGAGCTCCTCGCAGGTGGCGAGGTTCGACTTGCCGAAGGCGCTGTCCTGGTAGACCACCGCGATCGACTGGATGCCGATGGTCGAGAGGTGGCTGATGATCTTGCGTAGTTCCAGGTCGTAGCCCGCGCGCACGTGGAACAGGTAGCGGTTGACCTTTGTGCGGAACGAGGTGGTGCCCACCAGCGGCGCGAACATCGGCACGCCGGCCTTCTCGGCGAGCGGCATCGCGGCCGCGAGATTGCCGGTGGCCACGTAGCCGGTGAGCGCGAAGACCTTGTCCTCGTCGATCAGCTTCGCGGTGTTGACGGCCGTCTTCGCGGGGTCGTAGGCGTCGTCGTAAGTGACCAGCTCGATCTTGCGGCCGTTCACGCCGCCCGACTTGTTGACGCGGTCGAAGTAGAGCTTGATGCCAGCGCGGTAGTCGATGCCGAAGTCTTTCGCCGGCCCGCTGAACACGGCCGACTGACCGATGCGGATGGTGGTGTCGCTCACACCGTTCGTGCCGTTGTCCGCGCGTGCCGACCGCAGCAGGCCGGGGCCGAGGGCCAGGGCGGCACCGCCCGCCACCATGGCACGCCTAGAGATCGAGGGCTTCATGCGTCGTGGGTCTCGTGTTCTTGTTGCTCTTTCCGACTCTTGCGGCAATGCGCTCAGGCGGTCTGGATGTCGGCCGACTGGATGCGCTTGACACCCTTGGCCGTCATCTGCTTCCACGCGGCGGCCAGCGAACCGTTGAGGTCGATGCCGCGCGTGGCGTCCTCGATCACGTAGGCCTCGAAGCCGGCCTTGCGCGCGTCCATCGCGGTCCAGGCCACGCAGAAGTCGGTGGCAAGGCCTGTGACGAACACGGTCTTGATGCCGCGCGCCTTGAGGTAGCCGGCCAGGCCCGTGGCCGTCTTGTGGTCGGCTTCCTCGAAGGCCGAGTAGCTGTCCATCTCCTTGTGGAAGCCCTTGCGGATGATGAGCTGCGCGGTAGGCACCTTCAGGTCCTTGCCGAGCGCGGCGTCGTCGGTGCCCTGCACGCAGTGGTCTGGCCACAGCACCTGCGTGCCGTAGCTGAGCTTGGTGGTCTCGAAGGGCTTCTTGCCGCTGTAGGTGCTGGCGAAAGACGCATGGCCCGCCGTGTGCCAGTCCTGCGTGACGACGATGTTCTCGAACGCTGGAGCCAGCGCGTTGATCACCGGGATGACTTCGTTGCCGCCCTTCACCGCGAGCGTGCCGCCGTCGAGAAAACAGTTCTGCACGTCGACCACGATCAGCGCCGCCTTGGCGCCGGGCTTGATCTTGCCGGCCGCGAAGGCGTTGAAAGCGACACTGCCGAGGCCACCGGCCAGCCCGAGGGCGGCGGCGGATTTCACGAGGGTTCTGCGATGCATGGCGTGGACTCCGGGGTTGAAGAAAAACTCAGACGCTCAGATAGGCGCGGCGGACTTCGTCGTTGGCCGCGAGCTCGGCCATCGTGGCGTGATAGCGGATCTGCCCCTTCTCGAGCACATAGGCGCGGTCGGACACCAGCTCGGCGAAGTGCATGTTCTGCTCCGACAGCAGGATGCTCACGCCCTGCGCCTTGAGCTCCAGGATCATGTTGGCCATCTGCTCGACGATCACCGGCGCCACGCCTTCGGAAGGCTCGTCGAGCAGCACGAGGTACGGATTGCCCATGAGCGTGCGCGCCACCGTGAGCATCTGCTGCTCGCCGCCGCTCATGCGCCCGCCGGGACGGTTCGGCATCTCGCCGAGGTTGGGGAAGAGCTTGAACAGGCGTTCGGGCGTCCACAGCGGCGCGTCGCTGCCGTCGGCCCAGCGGCGCGCGGCCTGCTTGCCGACCTCGAGGTTCTCCATCACCGTGAGGTCGGTGAACACGCGGCGGTCTTCGGGCACGAAGCCCAGGCCCAGGCGCGCCGCATGGTGCGGCTCGCTCTTCGAGATGTCGTGGCCCAGGAAGCGCACCGCGCCGCGGCGCTTGGCCAGCATGCCGATCAGCGCCTTCAGCGTGGTCGACTTGCCCGCGCCGTTGCGGCCCATGAGCGCGACCACTTCGCCGCGACGCACTTCGAGGTCCACGTCGTAAAGGATCTGCGCGGCGCCGTACCAGGCGCACAGGGCCTTGGCCTGAAGCAGGGGTTCATGCGTGCTCATGCGGCTTCTCCTACGGCTGCGGCCTTCTTCTCGAATGTCTTGCCCGTGCCGAAGTACACCTCCTGCACCTTCGGATGGTCGCGGATCTCCAGCGGCTTGCCCTGCGCGATGAGGCGCCCACGCGCCAGCACGATCATGCGGTCGGCGTACGCGAACACCACGTCCATGCTGTGCTCGGTGAAGAGCACGGCCATGCCGCGCTGGATGACGAGTTCCTTGGTCAGTGCCATGAGCGAGTTGCGCTCCTTGGGCGCCATGCCGGCGGTGGGCTCGTCCATCAGCAGCAGCTTGGGCGAGTTGGCCATCGCGATGGCGAGCTCGACGCGCTTCACGTCGCCGTAGGCCAGCACGCTGCAGGGCCGGTCGGCCTGCGACTTCATGCCGACCTGGTCGAGCAGGGCCAGCGCCTCGTCGCGCTTGTGGTCGGCGGCGCGGCGCCATGTGGAAAACAGCTTGCGGTCGTGCGAGAGCAGCGCCATCTGCACGTTCTCGACCACGGTGAGCGAAGCGAAGGTCTCGGCGATCTGGAAGGTGCGGCCCACGCCCATGCGCCAGATCTCGCGCGGCTTGCGGCCCACGAGTTCCTGGCCGTCGAGCGTGATGGAGCCCTGGTCGGCCTTGAGCTGGCCGTTGACCATGTTGAAGGTGGTGGACTTGCCGGCGCCGTTCGGCCCGATGAGCGCGAGCAGCTCGCCGGGCGGCAGCTCGAAGCTGATGCCGTCCACGGCCTTCACGCCGCCGAAGGACTTGCCGAGGTTCTCGACCTTGAGGAGCGTTCCGGTCATGCCTTCACCTCCTCGAGCTTGGCCTTGGCTTCGGTCTTTGCAACTTCGTCTTCCTTCGGCGCGCGCCACCGGTCGGCCAGCTGCTTGATGGAGCCCGCGATGCCCTGCGGGAACAGCAGCACCAATATGAGGATGATGGCGCCGAGCATCGCGCGCCAGTAGTCGGTGTTGCGCGCCACCGTGTCGTGCAGCCAGGTGAAGGTGACGGCGCCGACCACCGGGCCCGCGAGCGTCTGGATGCCGCCGAGCAGCACCATCACGAGGCCGTCGACCGACCTGCCGACCGACAGCGTCTCGGGCGAGATGCTGCCCTTGGAGAAGGCGAAGAGCGCACCCGCCAGGCCGGCCACGGTGCCGGCGATGACGAAGGCAGCCCACTGCATGCGCTTGACGTCGATGCCGATGGCGTCGGCGCGAAGCACCGAGTCGCGGCCCGCGCGCAGCGCATAGCCGAAGGGCGAGAACAGCACGCGCCGCAGCCACCACACGCCCGCGCCCACGAGCACCAGCGTGAGCCAGTAGTAGGCCCGCTTGTCGGAAAGCCACTCGGAGGGCCACACACCGGTCAGGCCGTTGCTGCCGCCGGTGAAGCTGTCCCACTGGTAGGTGACGGCCCAGGTGATCTGCGCGAAGGCCAGCGTGAGCATCGCGAGGTACACGCCCGACAGCCGCACCGCGAACCAGCCGTAGACGAAGGCGCCGAGCGCGGCGATCAGCGGCGCGACAACCAGCGCGAGCTCCATCGGCAGGTGCAGCGCGCGCACCAGCAGCGCCGCGCCGTACGCGCCGAGGCCGAAGTACGCGGCATGGCCGAAGGAATGCATGCCGGCCGGGCCCATGATGAAGTGCAGGCTGGTGGCGAAGAGGGCCGCGATCATCAGGTCGATCATCAGCACCGTGGTGTAGGGCGAGTTCACCGTCAGGAACGGCACCACGGCCAGCAGCAGCGCGAGCACGGCTGCGGCCACCATGTAGGCGTTGCTCGGGCGGCGCAGCGGTTCCTCCTGCATGCCGACGTAGCGGCTCGGCGCCTGCGGGCGGCCGAACAGGCCCCAGGGGCGCCACACCAGCACGATGGCCATCACCAGGAAGTCGACCATCAGCGTGAGCTTGGAAAACGACACGTCGATGCCGAAGATCTGCACCACGCCGAGCCAGATGCACACCGCCTTGATCTCGGCGATGAGCAGCGCGGCCATGTAGGCGCCAGGCAGCGAGCCCATGCCGCCCACCACCACGACCACGAACGCGGCGCCGATGGTGTTCAGGTCCATCTCGAGCGTGGCGGGCTCACGTGGCAACTGCAGAGCGCCGCCGAGGCCGGCGAGCAGCGCGCCGAGCGCGAACACCGCCGTGAAGAGCCAGGCCTGGTTGACGCCCAGCGCGCTGACCATCTCGCGGTCTTGCGTGGCGGCGCGCACCAGCGTGCCGAAGCGCGTGCGGGTGAGCAGCAGCCACACGAGGCCGAGCACCACCGGGCCGATCACGATCAGGAACAGGTCATAGGAAGGAAACTGCCGCCCGAGGATCTCGACCGAGCCCTTGAGGCCGGGCGCGCGCGGGCCGAGCAGTTCGTCGGGCCCCCACAGCCACAGCACCGCGTCCTTGATGACGAGCACCAGCGCGAAGGTGGCGAGCAGCTGGAACAGTTCCGGCGCCTTGTAGATGCGGCGCAGCAGCAGCACCTCGATCAGCGCGCCGAGCACGCCGACCGCCAGCGCCGCGATCAGCAGCGCGGGCCAGAAGCCCAGGCTCGAACCCAGCTTGTCGACGAGCGTGTACGCGAGGTAGATGCCCACCATGAAGAACGATCCATGGGCGAAATTGACGATGCGCGTCACGCCGAAGATCAACGAGAGACCGGCCGCCACGAAGAAGAGCGAGGACGCGCCGGCCAACCCGTTGAGCAACTGAACAACGAAGCCTGAGAAACTCATAAGGACCCTGAGGAAACTGGAGACATCCGCATCCGCGCCTTGGTGCAAGGGCTGCGGATGCAGTGCAGGAGCCGCGCGATCAGTCGGCGGGGCGCATCTTCTTCACTTCGTCGTCCGACGGCTGGAACTTCGCGCCGTCGAGGTAGACGTAGTCGACCATCACGCCCTTGCCACCGTCGTTCTTGGTCTTGCCGACGTAGGCGCCCATGGTGGACTGGTTGTCCTGCGCGCGGTAGCTGATCTTGCCGAAGGGCGTGTCGACCTGCAGGCCCTTGAAGGCGGCCACGAGTTTTTCAGTGTCAGTGCCGCCGGCCTTCTTGATGCCGGCCGCGATCGAGTGGATGGCGCTGTAGCCGACCACCGAGCCCAGGCGCGGGTAGTCCTTGAACTTGGCCTGGTAGGCGTCGAGGAAGGCCTTGTGCTCGGGCGTCTTCACGCCGTTCCAGGGATAGCCGGTGACGATCCAGCCGTTGGGCGCTTCATCTTTCAGCGGGTCGAGGTACTCGGGCTCGCCGGTCAGCACGCTCACCACCTCGCGGTCCTTGAACAGGCCGCGCGTGTTGCCCTCGCGCACGAACTTGGAAAGGTCGGCGCCGAACAGCACGTTGAAGATGGCATCGGGCTTGGCATCGGCCAGGGCCTGCACCACGCTGCCCGAATCGACCTTGCCCAGCGGCGGTGCCTGCTCGGCGACGAACTCGACGTCGGGCTGCGCGGCCTTCAGCAGCGTCTTGAAGGTGGCGACCGACGACTGGCCGTATTCGTAGTTGGGGTACACGAGCGCCCAGCGCTTCTTCTTGAGCTTGGCGGCCTCGGGCACCAGCATCGCGACCTGCATGTAGGTCGAGGGACGCAGGCGGTAGGTGTACTTGTTGCCGTTGCTCCAGACGATCTTGTCGGTGAGCGGCTCGGCCGCGAGATAGAAGAACTTCTTCTGCTTGGCGAAGTCGGTCAGCGCCAGGCCGGTGTTCGACAGGAAGGCGCCAGCCAGCACGTCGATCTTCTCACGCGAGATGAGCTCTTCGGCCACGCGCACGGCGTCGCCGGGGTTGGCGTTGTCGTCGCGGCTGATGAGCTCGATCTTCTTTCCGTTGATGCCGCCCTTGGCGTTGATCTCGTCGACCGCGAGTTCCATGCCCTTCTTGTAGGGCTCGAGGAAGGCGGGTTGCGCCTTGTAGCTGTTGATTTCACCGATCTTGATCACGCCCTGCGCGTGCGCGGGAACGAGGGCCGTGGCCAGCGTGACGACGGACGCGGCGCAGAAAACATGGCGCAATGGATTCATCGAGAAGCTCCTAGGGGTTAAGGCAGAAAGAATTCGAGTTGTTGGGGCACGGGACTCTGGATGGACGATGCGGCGCGTCTCAGCGCAGGCCGTCTTCGCCCTTGATCTCGGAGACCTGCAGGCCGCCGATGCGTGGCAGCGGGCGGCCGCTGTCGGTGACGGCCACAGCCACCACGATCTCGTTGGCACGCGGCGCGTCGCTCACGCGGGCTTCCACCGCGTCGAAATGGCTGCGCACGAAGGCGGCATCTTTATGGCCCAGCGGCACGTCGATGGCGGTGCCCAGCGTGCCCTGCTTCTTGGCCGAGGGCACGAGCGCCGCGCCCTTCTCCACTGCCACGCGCAGCGGCGCGCCGAGCTTGGGATGCAGGATGGCGGCGGCATGCTCGAGTTCACCTCGCTCGCCGACGATGGCAGCCTTGCCGTAGCTCTGTGCCTGGCCGGGCTCGATGCCCAACGCCTTCACGGCCTTCTGGCCCAGCAGCGCGCCGAGCTCCTCGCCGATGGCGATGAGTTCGTCGAGGTTCTCGCTGTAGCGGCCCGCGTACGGGTTCTCGATGACGGCGATGGCGACGGCGCGGCGCGTGGGCGGCGTGATGTCCTTGCCCATTTCCTTGCGGGTTTCGTCGACCTGGATGACGAGCTTGCGGATGTTGGCGGTCATGTTCTGTGTGTTCCTTGTCTTGTCTCTGTGCGGTTGCGTCGGGTGCTGCTGCTCAGCGCAGGCCGTCCCACTTGCTGATGTCCTTCGCGAGCAGCCCGCCCACGCGGGCATGCACGCGGTAGCCCGTGCTCATCGCGAGGATGAAGACGATCTCGTCGGCCGCCGGCGCGCCGGGCACGCGTACTTCGATGGCGTCGAACTGGCCGCGCACGTAGCTGGCGTTGATGTTGGTGAGCGGCACGTCGAGCGCGGCGCCGGGCGGGCCGACCTTCTTGGTCGAAGGCACGATCGACAGCGCGTTGCCGGGCTGGCCTGTCTTCTCCTCGGCCTTGCCCGCGGTGTAGGCGGCGCGGCTGCCCTTCCAGCCGAGCAGTTCGCGCATGGCGTAGCCGCCGGGCACGTGCCAGAGCGCTCCATGCTCCAGCTCGCCGTCAGCGCCGACGATGGCGCCCTTGCCGTAGGTGGCGATCTGCTCCAGCGGCACATCCATCGCGGCGTGCAGCTTGTGCGCCATGTCTACGCCCACGGGGTCGAGCAGCGCCATCATCGGCAGGATGTCGGGTTCGTAGCGGCCCGCGAACGGATTGGTCAGCACCGCGCCGATGGCACCGCGCACCAGCGGGGTGTCGGCACGCGGTCCGAACTCGTGGTGGATGTGCTCGACATGGGTGAAGACGCGGCGGATTTCGATCATGAAAAAGAACCTTGCTTTTCGTTAAGCAAATACTGAACCAACGGATTTCGGCAGCTCTGTGTCGAGTGCCTTCGAGCATAAGGGCTCGACAAGTCTCCACTGCCCCTGACAAACGAGTAGAGCGGCCCAGACGAGCCCTCCTTTTTGCAGGACCTTGGCGCACACCACGCCCGTATCGAGTGCGCTGCGCACCTGCGCGGGGGCCAGCGTCGGCACGTCGACGGTGACGAGCGTGTCGCCGAGATCGCTGTCGTCCTTGCACTCGTTCGCGGGGCGGCGCGCGATGGCTTCGTCGTCCACGTCGACGGCGTTGGCGATCACTGTCGCGGCGGCATCGGCCTGCGCTGCCGTGGCGGCCAGCACCGTCACGCTGTCGGCGATGCCCAGCGAGAAACTGCGCCCGCGCCAGCCGCTGGTGGCGACGCCGCGCACGGGCTGGTCGGCGCGCAGCTCGAACTGGCCGTCCGTCGTGAGGATGCCGCTGCTGTCGCGCCAGTCGAAGCGCGCGATGTCGGCGAACACGCCCACGCGCGCGGACTGCCCGGGCGCGAGGTGCAGCGCGATGTCGCCGCCGTTGTTGATCCACGCGCGCTCGATGCCGGGACGCTCGTAGAAGGCGATGAGCTCCTGCGCCACCGAACCGGCCACCGCCGCCATCGGCGTGATGAACATCGGAGAGAACGCGGCGCAGGCATCCCACATGCGACGGGCCACCACGTTGCGCGGACGCATCTTCTCGGTGACGGGCAGACGCAGCAGCGGCAGTTCGCGCACCAGTTCGTCGAGCACGTGAACGAAGCGCGCCCAGGCAGCGTCGTGCGCAGCGGCCACGGCGTACGGGTCGCCGTACGCCTCGGCCACGATGTCGATCGGGCCGTGGTTGAAGTGCCAGCGGCTCTTGTCGAGCGCACTGCGTTGGGCGGACATGATCAGCCCAGCATCGGGGCGTGGCCGAGCGGCCACGGGTTGGCGTCGTCCACCGCGAGCCATTGGCGCGCAAGCGGTGCGCCGTCTTCCTGCCATGCACCACGCGCGAGCGCCTGTTCGAGCGGGAAGATGTGTTCGACGTGGCCGCCGAGCGCCTCGTAGTCGTCGCGACGCATGCTGAACTCGATGGGCGCGACGATGGCCGGAGTGGGCACGGTGCCGAAGCTGTTGTCGGGCATGCGCATGACGTCGGCCATCACCGTGATGCCGCCGCCCGGCCACACGTAGGCCGGCGCACCGCCGCAAGTGACGTTGACCAGCGCGCGCTTGATGGCGCGCGTGAGCAGCACCGGGTTCTCGGTGACGCCCGCGCGCAGGCTGCCGCCGGCACCGCCGAGGAACAGCACGGTGCACAGCGAGGGTTCGCAGTTCTCGCCGATGCGATCGACGATGCGCTTCACCTCGGGCGGCATGGGCTGCTCGACGGGCTTGAGCGCGTCGTCGAGCACGTACCACTGCGCATGCTCGCCGGTGGTCGAGGTCATGAGCAGGCGCAGGCCGGGGCGCGCGACGCCCTCTTCCCAGCCTTCGATGATCGCGAGCGGATCGGCGATGTCGGTGCCGCCCCAGCCGTTGCCCGGGTTCGCCACCTGGAAGTAGCGCCCCGGCGTGGACTTGCGCCCCAGCATCTGGATGCCCGAGGGCGCCATGTCGAGGCAGCGGCCGGCCTGGTGTTCGGTGAGCACGCCGGTGATGTGGTCGTCGACCACCACCACCTCGTCGGCCACGCCGGCGAACTGGCGCGCGAAGATGCCGACCGCCGCCGAGCCGCAGCCCACGCGCATGCGCTGCTCTTCCACGCCGTTGACGATGGGCGCCTTGCCCGCCTGGACGACGAGGGTGGAGCCGCCGTCGATGGTGCACTCCACCGCCTTCTTGTTGCCCAGCAGCTGCATCAGCTCGGCCGTCATGCGGCCTTCCTTCTTGCTGCCGCCGGTGAGGTGGTGAACGCCGCCGAGCGAGAGCATCTGCGAGCCGTATTCGGCCGTGGTCACGTGGCCCACGACCTCGCCGCGGTAGCGCACGTTGGCCTGCTCGGGGCCCAGGAAGCGGTCGGTGTCGATCTTCACCTTGAAGCTGCAGTAGCTGAAGATGCCTTCGGTGACGACGGTGACCATGTCCACGCCCTGGGCCTTGGAGGCCACGATGAAGGGGGCGGGCTTGTAGTCTGGGTAGGTGGTGGAGGAGCCCACGCCGGTGACGAAGACTTCGTCGGAGTGCAGCAGGTCGCCGTTCCAGTCGGGGGCGGCATCGGCCGACTCGGCAGCTTCGGCGCCGGGGCGGTCGAAGGGCACCAGCACGGGCGCTTCGCTCTCGATCGTGCGACGCAGCAGCACCACGGGATCGACGCGCACCAGCACGCCCTCTTTATTGGCATAGCGGTCGCAGGCGCCGGTGCGGCCGTCGGAGATCTGGCACAGCACCGGGCAGGCGTTGCACTCGACCTTGGCGGAGCTCATGCGCTCGTTGCGCAGCGGTGCCTTGCCGAAGGCGCTGCTGCCGGCTTCGGCCACCACGGGCATGTCCATGCCCGGGAGGCCGTCTGTCTTGGTGTGTTCTGTCATCGGGGCGATCTCTTGGCGTTCGGTCGTGTGCGAAGGTGCAATTTCAGGCTGCCGGGGTTTGCAACAAACGTGCCGTACGCCCGCTTGTGCATCGACTTCCGTTTGTGTAGCATTCCCTACACTTTCATGTTGCATTCACTACATCAAAGGTCAATGTAGCAAACGGGCCCGATGCTTGCAATGGTGTTTTCTCGCGGTGTTCATCGGGGTTTCTCCGACCAACGACAATGGAGGGTTCGGAGCCGGCCGGCGGCTTTCGCCCCAAAGGCGTGCACGCAGGCTAAGCCAACCTCCCTAGTTACCAACCAACTCTTGAGTTCCGTATGAGTGCATTCAGCGAAGAACGCGTCCTGAGCGTCCACCACTGGACCGACCGCCTGTTCACCTTCACCACCACGCGCGACCCGGCGCTGCGCTTCTCGAACGGTCATTTCACGATGATCGGTCTGAAGGTCAACAACAAGCCCCTGCTGCGCGCCTACAGCATCGTGAGCCCGAACTACGAGGAGCATCTCGAGTTCCTGAGCATCAAGGTGGAAGAAGGCCCGCTGACCTCGAAGCTGCAGCACATCCAGGTGGGCGACACCATCATCGTGGGCCGCAAGCCCACCGGCACGCTGCTGATCGACTACACGCTGCCGGCCAAGCGCCTGTACCTGTTCGGCACCGGCACCGGCCTCGCACCGTTCATGAGCATCATCCGCGACCCGGACACCTACGAGAAGTTCGAGCAGGTCATCCTGGTGCACGGCGTGCGCCAGGTCGACGAGCTGGCCTATCACGACCTCGTGACCGACCACCTGCCCAAGCACGAGTTCCTGGGCGAGATGATCGCCAAGCAGCTGCTGTACTACCCGACGGTCACGCGCGAGGAGTTCCGCAACCAGGGCCGCATCACCGACCTGATCGAGAGCAACAAGCTCACCGACGACCTCGGCCTGCCGCCGTTGAACGTCGAGGAAGACCGCGTCATGCTGTGCGGCAGCCCCGGCCTGCTGGTCGACCTGAAGCACATCCTCGAGAAGCGCGGCTTCAAGGAAGGCAACACCAGCACGCCGGGCGACTTCGTCGTCGAGCGCGCCTTCGCAGAGAAGTAATGAAGGCCCCCCGGCTTTTCACTCGCTGTGCTCGTGTAACTCCACCCCCCATGGGGGAGGCGCGGTCCGCCTTGGGGCGGCCCGGCGGCGACCGCCTCCCTCTTCATCCCGCCCTCCGATGGAACGCAAGGTAGTCACCAAGCCGCAGCGCCGCACGGGCGTGCGCGAGGCGGCTGCCCAGGCCACGCGCGACAGCATCCTGAAGGCGGCGACCAAGGTCTTCGCCAAGTACGGCTACGACGGCGGCAGCGTGGAGAAGATCTCCAAGGCCGCGAAGTCGTACGACCGGATGATCTACTACTACTTCGGCAGCAAGGAAGGCCTCTTCATTGCAGTGCTCGAAGGCATCTACCAGCGCATGGACGACGCCGAAGCGGCCATCGCGCTCGACGCCTCGCGGCCGGTGGACGCGCTCACCGAAGTCATCCGCTTCGTGCTGGGCTACTACCGCAAGAACCCCGAGTTCGTCACGCTGCTGAACACCGAGAACCTGCACAAGGGCCGGCACATTTCGAAGTCGCTGCGCGCCCGCGAGTATTCGTCGCGCGCGGTGGCGATCATTGCGGAGATCCTGGCGAGCGGCGCGTCGCAGGGCCTGTTCCGCAAGGATCTGGTGGCACGCGACATCTACCTGCTGATCGCGTCCACGGGCTACTTCTACACATCCAACCGGCACACGCTCACCGCCTTCCTCGGTGAGCCGCTGGAGTCGCCCGAGGCCATCGCGCACTGGGAAGACTTCGTGATCGAGACGCTGCTGCGCACGGTGCGCGCGGACGCCGACGAGCCGCAGGACGACGAGAACAACTCCACCACATCCCACGAGGACACATCGAAATGGCAGAAATCGCAGCCGGCGGCAAGTCGGGCAAGGTCGTCATAAGGAACATCGGGCTGCTGCTCTCGGGCGACATCGACAAGCCCATCCTCGATGCCGACACCATCGTCGTGAACGACGGCCTGATCGTCGCGGTCGGCAAGGAAAAGGACTGCGACCTCGAAGGTGCGGTCACCGTCATCGACGCGAAGAAGACCTGCGTGGCGCCCGGCCTGATCGACAGCCACGTGCACCCGGTGTTCGGCGACTGGACCCCGCGCCAGGGCCAGCTCGGCTGGATCGACTCCACCATGCACGGCGGCGTGACGACGATGATTTCCGCCGGCGAAGTGCACCTGCCCGGCCGCCCCAAGGACATCGTGGGCCTGAAGGCCCTGGCCATCACCGCGCAGCGCGCCTTCGACAACTTCCGCCCCGGTGGCGTGAAGGTGCTGGCGGGCGCGCCCGTCATCGAGAAGGGCATGGTCGAGAGCGACTTCAAGGAACTGGCCGAGGCCGGCGTGGGCCTGCTGGGCGAAGTGGGCCTGGGTTCGGTGAAGGCCGGCTACGAGGCCAAGGAGATGGTGGCCTGGGCGCGCAAGTACGGCATCCAGAGCACGATTCATACGGGCGGCCCGTCGATCCCTGGCTCGGGCCTGATCGACAAGGACGTGGTGCTCGAGGCCGATGCCGACGTCATCGGCCACATCAACGGCGGCCACACCTCGCTGCCCGAGGCGCACGTGTGCGAGCTGTGCGAGAAGAGCTCGCGCGCCATCGAGATCGTGCACAACGGCAACGAGAAGGTCGCCATCGCGGCGGCGAAGGCGGCGCTGGAGCTCAAGTGCCCGCACCGCGTGATCCTCGGCACCGACGGCCCTGCCGGTTCGGGCGTGCAGCCGCTGGGCATCCTGCGCATGGTGGCGATGCTGTCGTCCATCGCGAACATCCCTGCCGAGCTGGTGTTCTGCTTCGCGACGGGCAACACCGCGAAGATCCGCAAGCTCAACTGCGGCCTGGTCGAGGTGGGCCGCGCCGCCGACTTCGTGTTCATGGACCGCGCCCAGCACTCGCCCGCGCCGGGGCTGCTCGAGAGCGTGCAGCTCGGCGACATCCCGGGCGTGGGCATGGTGATGATCGACGGCATCGTGCGCTGCGGCCGCAGCCGCAACACGCCGCCGGCGACCGATATCCCGGTCGTCGTCTCGGGCACGCACTGACCGGCACGCCGCGCCGCCGGCCTCAGCCGTTGCGGTGCGAGCGGAAGACCAGGTAGCGCGCCGACAGGAAATTGGCGCTCATGCCCGCGAGGCTGCCGAGCGCCACGCCCAGTGCCGCGGCCCAGCGGCCTTCGACCCAGTGCAGCGTCAGCACATAGGCGCCGTAGTTGAGCACCGCGCCGGCCGCCATGGTCGCCAGGTAGCCCAGGTACTCGCGCCAGATCGAACGGCTGGCGGCCGCGCTCGCCGCGAAGGTGTAGCGGCGGTTGAAGGCCCAGGTGGTGGTGGCCGCCGCGAGGAACGACACCACGCGCGCGGCATACCAGCCCAGCAGCGGCGCCAGCAGGTACAGCACCACCACGTCGACCACGAGCCCGATCACGCCGACGGCGGCGAACGCGAGGAACTCGCGGCCGATCTTCATCGCGAGGCCTGCTCGCGCACGCTGGGAATCGCGAGATAGCTCAGCCGCTTGGCCTCCCGCCGCCCCAGGGTGATGGCCTGCATGATGACGCCGCACACGAAGGACAGCATGGCCGCCAGCATCGCGCCGGTGGCCAGCACCGCTGTGGGGAGCCGGGGCACCAGGCCGGTCTGCATGTAGGTCATGAAGAGCGGCACGACCAGTGCCACCGACATCAGCACCAGCAGCCCGCCGATGATCGAGAAGAACTGCAGCGGCCGCTCGCTCACGAACAGCTTGCAGATGGTCTTGAGGATGCGCCAGCCGTCGCGATAGGTCGAGAGCTTGCTGACCGAGCCTTCGGGCCGCGTGCTGTAGGTGGTGGCTTCCTCGGCATAGGGCATGCGCAGCTCGAGCGCGTGCACGGTGAGCTCGGTCTCCGTCTCGAAGCCCCGCGACAGCGCCGGGAACGACTTGGCATAGCGCCGCGAGAACACGCGGTAGCCCGAGAGCATGTCGGTGAGGCCGCCGCCGAAGAGCTGCGCCACCGCGCCCGTGAGCATGCGGTTGCCGAAGCGATGGCCTGCGCGGTAGGTATGCGCGTCCTGGCCGTCGTCCACGCGGCTGCCGACCACCATGTCGAGGTTGTCGTGCACCAGTCGTTCGACGAGGCGCGGCGCGGCGCCGGCGTCGTAGGTGGCGTCGCCGTCGGTCATCACGTACACGTCGGCATCGACGTCGGCGAACATGCGCCGCACCACGTTGCCCTTGCCGCGCAGCGCCACGTGCGTGACCGTGGCGCCGGCCGCGCGCGCCACGGCGGCCGTGTCATCGCTGGAGTTGTTGTCGAAGACGTGGATCTCGGCCCCGGGCAGCGCGGCGCGAAAACCCTGCACCACCTGCGCGATGGCCAGCGCCTCGTTGTAGCAGGGGATGACCACGGCGATGCGCAGGCCGCCGCTGCTGCGGATCGGGCTGCTGGAGAAGTCTGCGTCGTCGGTCATGGTGCGACGGGAAGGATACGGTAGACGCGGCTGCCGTCCTTCTCGTATTCCACGGCGAAGTACTTGTCGAAGTCGATGCGCGCGCTGAACACCGGCGCCACCGAGTCGGGCAGCACGACCGCGACGAAGCCCATGCCCGAGAGCTTTCGTGCGAGGTCGCCGCCCGACAGGCGCCCGAAGTCTGTGTAGCGCCAGGGCCCGAGGGTGTCGCCCCAGATCGGGTTGGGGCCGTAGTAGATCGCCTCGTTCAACGCGACCTGGTAGACGCGGCCCTTGGCGGTCCGGCGCAGGTAGTCCATGACGGCATAGCCCGGCACATGCTTGCGCAGCACGGCCTCGCGGGCCTCGGGCGTGACCGCGACCATCGAGACCTTGACCGCGGTCTGGCGCACGGAGACGGCGGCCATCGCGGCCAGCAGCAGCACGAGCACCCAGTCGCCCACGCGGGCGCCGGAGCGCGCCACGGTGGCACCGGCATCCTGCGGCTGCGGCGCCTTCGCACCGAACAGCCGCTTCACGCCCGATACCGCCCAGCCGAAGAGCACCTGCCAGCCGATGGCCGCGATGGCCGCCAGCAGCGGGAACGAAGCCGTCAGGTAGCGCGGGTAGCGCGAGGTCGCGACCCACACCACCAGCGAGTACAGGCAGAACCAGCCGGCGGCACGCACGGCCGCGGAGCGCTTCCAGAGCACGCTGAACGGCGCGAAGAACACGGACCAGATCAGCGCGTTGGGCAGCTCGGCATGCACGCGCACGTCGGCCACCTGCTGCACGTAGTCGGCCGGCGTCCATTCGGTGAAGCCGAACACCCGCGCGCCGATGGGGTTGAAGGGGTCGCCCGTCATGATGGCGTTGCGCGCATACCAGTACACGCAGGGAATCAGGAAGCAGACGAACACCAGAGCCCAGGCCTTGGGGCTGCGCTCGTGGCGGAAGACGAACGGCGCCACCAGCGGCAGGAAGACCAGCGCCTGGTACTTCGAGCCCGCGGCCACGCCGAGGCAGAACGCCGCCAGGCCGAGCCAGCGGACGCCGCCGTGCGTGGGCTTGCCGGGCTCCGATTCGCGCCACCACCACAGCGCCACGCAGGCCGACAGCACGAACAGCGCCACGCCCATGTCGATCAGCGCGTTGGAATAGTCGCCGAGCCCCAGCCAGATGGCCGCGCCGATGCATGCGGTGAGCCGGTTGGCGTGCAGCATGCCGAGGCGATAGATCATCACGACCGACAGCGCGCCGGCCAGGGCGTTCAGGAAGTGCGGCAGCACGTCGTCGCCCAGCTGCAGCGCGGCGGCGTACAGCAGGTTGTAGTTGTACGGGAACCAGGGGTAGCGCAGCCAGTCGTGGATGCCCAGCGAGCCCTGCTGCGCCACCTGGCGCGCGTAGGGCAGGTGGTACATCAGCTCGTCGAAGGCGATGGGCGGCGCGAGCGGCGCCACCAGCGCCGGTAGCACGACCAGGGCCAATGCGATCGCCGCGACGCGTTCCGGATAGCTCCAGGGCACGGCCTGCACGTTGGCGAGCAGCGCGCGCCGCTCTCGCAGCCACGCCGGCAGCTGCACCGCCGCGGCCAGCACGCCCACCGCGACGAGGGCCACGGTCGCGCCGACCTTGAAGGCTCCGAAGATGGCCAGCGCCTGGAACGCGCAGATGAACAGGCCCACGCCAAGCGCCACGGCCATGGCGGCCTCGAGCCCCGCATCGCGGCGCGGCGGCGGCGCCAGGCGGCCCAGCAGCGCGCGTCCATAGCCCCAGCAGCCCACCACGAAGACCGCCAGTGCCGCGTACTGCGCGGCTGCAAACATCAGCTTCTGAATAACAACTCCCCGCGCCGGGCGGCCGCACCGGCCGGCAGGTTCAAAGATTGGGCGCGAGCAGGCGCTCGAGGTCGGCTTCGCTTTCCTTGCGCCGCGCGGCCTGGTCCTGCAACTGGTCGTGCCCGATCTTGCCGACGTTGAAGTACGTCGAATCGGGGTGGCTCAGGTAGAACCCGCTCACGCTGGCGGCGGGCATCATAGCGAGGCTTTCCGTCAGGCTCATGCCAATGTCCGCGCAGTTCAGAAGGTCGAACATGGGCTTCTTCACGCTGTGGTCGGGGCATGCCGGGTAGCCGGGCGCGGGGCGGATGCCGCGGTACTTCTCCGCGATCATGTCGTCGTTGCTCAGGCTCTCGTCGCTCGCGTAGCCCCAGAGGTCGGTGCGCACGCGGTGGTGCAGCGCCTCGGCGAAGGCCTCGGCCAGCCGGTCGGCCAGGGCCTTGAGCATGATGGCCGAATAGTCGTCGAGGTCGTCGACGAAGTACTTTTCCTTCTTCTCCACGCCCAGGCCGGCCGTGACGGCGAACATGCCCACGTAGTCCTTCACGCCGCTGCCCTTCGGCGCCACGAAGTCGGCCAGGCAGCGGCTCGGGCGCATCACGCCGTCGATCTCGTGCTTCTCGGTCTGCTGGCGCATGCCGTACCAGGTGAGCGCCACTTCGCTGCGCGACTCGTCGGTGTACAGCTCGATGTCGTCGTCGTTCACCGTATTGGCGGGCCAGAAGCCGACCACGCCGCTCGCGCTGAGCCAGCGGCCCTCGATGAGGCGCTTGAGCATGCGCTGGCCGTCGCCGTACACGCGCACGGCCTCGGTGCCGACGACCTCGTCCTTCAGGATGGCCGGGAACGGGCCCGCCAGATCCCAGGTCTGGAAGAACGGGCCCCAGTCGATGTACTTCGCGAGCTCGGTCAGGTCGAAGTTCCTGAACACGCGCCGTCCGATGAACTTGGGCACCGGCGGCAGGTAGTTCGCGAAGTCGACGGGCGTCTTGTTGGCGCGCGCCTTCGCGAGCGGCCACAGCGGCACCTGCTTCTTGTTGGCGTGCTGCTCGCGCACCTTGTGGTAGTCGGCGTTGATCTCGTCGATGTACGCCGTGGCCTGGTCGCTCAGCAGGCTCTGCGCCACGCTCACGCTGCGCGAGGCGTCGGGCACGTAGACCACGGGGCCCTCGTAGTGCGGCGCGATCTTCACGGCCGTGTGCACGCGGCTGGTGGTGGCGCCGCCGATCAGCAGCGGAATCTTCTTGATGCGGAAGTGGTCGTCCTTCTGCATCTCGCCGGCCACGTACTGCATTTCTTCCAGGCTCGGCGTGATGAGGCCCGACAGGCCCACGATGTCCGCGCCCTCGACCTTCGCCTTGGCCAGGATTTCGTGGCACGGGACCATCACGCCCATGTTCACCACTTCGAAGTTGTTGCACTGGAGCACGACGGTGACGATGTTCTTGCCGATGTCGTGCACGTCGCCCTTCACGGTGGCGATGATGATCTTGCCCTTGGTGCGCACGTCGCGGCCCGCGGCCTCGTCCTGGCGCTTTTCTTCCTCGATGTAGGGAATGAGGTGGGCCACGGCCGACTTCATCACGCGCGCCGACTTCACCACCTGCGGCAGGAACATCTTGCCCTGACCGAACAGGTCGCCCACGATGTTCATGCCGTCCATCAGCGGGCCTTCGATCACGTGCAGCGGACGGCCGCCGGTGGCGAGGATCGCGCGGTAGGCCTCTTCCGTGTCTTCGACGATGAAGTCGGTGATGCCGTGCACCATCGCGTGCGACAGGCGCTGGTTGACCGGCACCGGGTTCTCCGGCGTGCCGCGCCATTCGAGCTTCTTGCTGTCGTCCTTGGCGCCGCTCTTGGCGGTCTCGGCCACTTCGACGAGGCGTTCGCCGGCATCGGGGCGGCGGTTGAGCACCACGTCTTCGACGCGCTCGCGCAGGCCGGGCTCGAGGTCGTCGTACACGCCCACCATGCCTGCGTTGACGATGCCCATGTCCATGCCCGCCTTGATCGCGTGGTACAGGAACACGGTGTGGATGGCCTCGCGCACCGGGTCGTTGCCGCGGAAGCTGAAGCTCACGTTCGACACGCCGCCCGACACCTTCGCACCCGGCAGGTTCTGCTTGATCCAGCGCACGGCCTCGATGAAGTCGACCGCGTAGTTGTCGTGCTCCTCGATGCCGGTGGCAATGGCGAAGATGTTCGGGTCGAAGATGATGTCCTCGGGCGGGAAGCCCACCTCGTCCACCAGGATGCGGTAGGCGCGCTCGCAGATCTCGATCTTGCGCGCGTAGGTGTCGGCCTGGCCCTTCTCGTCGAAGGCCATCACCACGGCGGCGGCGCCGTAGCGCTTCACCAGCATGGCCTCGTGCTTGAACTTGTCGACGCCCTCCTTCATGGAGATGGAGTTGACGATGCCCTTGCCCTGGATGCAGCGCAGGCCCGCCTCGATGACCTCCCACTTCGAGCTGTCGACCATCACCGGCACGCGCGCGATGTCGGGCTCGCTGGCGATGAGGTTGAGGAAGCGGACCATCGCGGCCTTGCTGTCGAGCATGGCCTCGTCCATGTTCACGTCGATCACCTGCGCGCCGTTCTCGACCTGCTGGCGCGCCACGGCCAGCGCTTCTTCGAACTGGCCGTTGAGGATCATGCGCGCGAAGGCCTTGGAGCCCGTGACGTTGGTGCGCTCGCCGATGTTGACGAACAGCGTGCCTTCGCCGATGGAGACCGGCTCCAGGCCTGAGAGCTTCATGGGAGGCGGCATTGGGGAAGACATGGTTGGACTCGGGGGCAAAAGCGGTTATTCGTGCGCGGGTTGGGGGAGTCTATCGCCCTCGCATGCGCTGCAGTTACTGCAGGAGTAAGTCCGAATCATGAAAGGGAAAGTCCGGATCGCTCCCACCCCCGTCTGTTTCGCAGAATGAAAAGTGCACGCTCGTTCTTTTTTGCGTGCCCCCCAACCGATCAACCCACAAAGGGAGTTCCGATGATTCGACTGAAGAGGATTGCGGCTTCGAGGACAAAGACGACGGGCAGGAAGAACGGCGCGGCACGGCGGACGGCCGGCGCGCTGCTGGTGTGCGGCATGCTGGCGCTCGCGCCCATGACGCAGACGGCGCAGGCGGCCAACACCAGCGCGCAGACGACCTATCCGATCGTGCTGGTGCACGGCATGCTGGGCTTCGACACCGTCGCGGGCATCGACTACTGGTACGGCATCCCCGGCGAGCTGCGCGCCCAGGGCGCCAAGGTCTTCGTCGCCGAGGTGGCGGCCACCAACAGCAGCGAGGTGCGCGGCGAGCAGCTGCTCAAGCAGGTCAAGGACGTGCTGGCGCTGACCGGCGCGAGCAAGGTCAACCTGATCGGTCATTCGCACGGCGGCCCGACCGCGCGCTACGTCTCGGGCGTGGCGCCGCAGCTGGTGGCCTCGGTCACCACGGTGGGCAGCCCGCACAAGGGCAGCAAGGTGGCCGACGTGCTCGGCGACACGCTGCCGGACGGCAGCATCAGCCGGGCCGTGGTGGTGAGCGTGGTCAACGCGTTTTCCAGCCTCATCGGCATCCTCTCGGGCAACAACACGCCGCAGAACGGGCTGGGCGCGCTGAACTCGCTCAACACCGCCGGCTCGGCGAAGTTCAACGCCAAGTTCCCCGACGGCGTGCCCACCACGGCCTGCGGCAACGGCTCCGAGCTGGTCAACGGCGTGCGCTACTTCTCCTGGTCGGGCAACCAGCCGCTGACCAACGTGTTCGACGCGTCCGACTACCCGCTGTCGCTGGCGGGCGTGGTGCACGGCGAAGCCAACGACGGCCTGGTGTCGACCTGCAGCGCGCGCCTGGGCACCTACCTCGGCAGCTACCGGCAGAACCACCTGGACGAGGTCAACCAGATGCTCGGGCTGCGCGACCTGTTCTCGGTGAGCCCGGTGACGCTCTACGTGAACCAGGCGGCGAAGCTGAAGCAGCTCGGCCTCTGAGGAAACGATGCCCTGCAAGCTCCTGCGGCCGCTCGCGGCGGCCGCGGTGGCGCTGGCAGCGGGCGCGGCGTGGTGGCTGGCCGGCGGCGAGGAAGCGCCGGCTCCCGCGGTCGCTTCGGCGGCCCGGCCGGCCGCCTCGTCCGCGCTGCCGGCCGTCTCCACCGCCGCATCCGGCACAAGCGTCCACGCTCCCGATCCGCTGCTGACGCCCGGCCTGCTGCGCACCTTCGAGCAGATGCTCAACGACAGCCAGGCCCGCGACAAGGAAGGCCTGATGGCCGAGATGCGCGCGAAGATCGACAAATACCTGCCGCCCGAGTGGCGAGTGCGCGCGCTGGGCCTGCTGGAGCGGTACATCGACTATCGCAACGCGCTGGAGGCGCTGCCGGCGGCCGACATCGGCGATCCGGCGGGGCTGCGCAGGATCCTCGATGCGCGCGCAGGCATCAGGGCGCGCTACTTCGCTCCCGAAGAGGTCGAGGGCCTGTTCGGCGCCGAGGAGAAATTCGACCGATTCAGCGTCGAGAAGCTGGAGATCGAGCGCAACAGGAGCCTCACGCCCGAGCAGAAGCGCGAGGCCCTCGCGAAGACCGAGGAGACCTGGCTCACGCCCGAGCAGCGGGCCGACCGCGTGGCCAGCACCGCGCAACTGGCCGTGGGCGAGCAGACCGCCGCGCTGGAGGCGCGCGGCGCGAGCCCGCAGGAACGCTTCGCGGAGCGCTCCCAGCAATACGGCCACGAGGCGGCGCAACGGCTCGCCGCACTCGACCAGCAGGAGCAGGACTGGCAGAGCCGCCTCTCGCGCTACGCCGCCGCCGACGAAGCCACGCGGACGCAGCTGCAGGCCGAGCTCTTCACGCCGCAGGAGGCGTTGCGCCTTCAGGCCGCGCTCGAAATGTGGGCGGCCGGCGAGAAAAGAAAAACGCCCTCCCCGCCATGACCGGCAGGGAGGGCGACAGAGAAGGCGGGGGAGGTCCGGCCCGGCCTCAGGCCGTGACCGGCACCTTGGCGGCGGCCGAGGCCGGCAGGCCGAACACGCGGTCGAAGCCCCAGTTGAAGACGAAGGTGTAGACCAGGAAGAACACCACCAGCCCCAGGTCCATCACCAGCGCCTGCCAGAGCGTGACGCCCAGGCCCCAGGCGAACATCGGCACCAGGAAGGCGATCAGGCCGCCCTCGAAGCCGATGGCGTGCGCGATGCGGCGGCGCAGGCTGCGTCCCCGCACGACCTGGCGCGACTCCCAGCGCTCGAAGAGCGAGTTGAAGATCAGGTTCCAGATCACCGCGATGACCGATGCGGCCACCGCCATCACGCCCGAATGGCCCAGGCCGGCGTCCGTCATCAGGGCCAGTCCGGCGCTGGCGGCCACGATGGCGATGCCTTCGTAGAGGCTGATGTAGACGATGCGACGCTGAATCCCTTGCATGGCTTTCTCTCTGTGTTCGTTGATGCGATGACTGGACTTTATTTGTTGTTTGCTGATATAAAAAGTTAACTTATTTCAGTTTTATTGATAGGTCAGATGCCATGGCTTTTTCCAGCGACAACGTCGAAGTCTTCCTGGCCGTGATCGACCACGGCTCTTTCTCGGCCGCCGCACGGGCGCTGGGCAGGGTGCCGTCGGCCGTGAGCATGGCCATCGCCAACCTCGAGGCCGAACTCGACCTGCAGCTGTTCGACCGCAGCGGCCGCGAGCCCCAGCCCACCCCCGCCGCGCGTTCGCTGGAGCCTCAGGCGCGGCTGCTGGCGGCCCAGCTCAAGCAGCTGCAGGTGCAGGCGCTGGCGCTCACGCAGGGGCTGGAAGACCGGCTCACGCTGGCCATCGCGCCCGAGCTGCTGGCCGCGCCCTGGAGCGGCCCGCTGGCCGAGCTGGCGCGGGAGCATCCGCTGCTGCAGGTCGAGGTGCTGGCGGCCCCGCAGGCCGACGCGCTGGCGCTGCTGCACAGCGGGCGAGCTCAACTGGCGCTGGTGTTCGAGCGCCCCAGCCTCGACGGGCGCGAAGGCTTCCAGGAAGTGGGCAGCGAGCTCATGGTGGCGGTGATGGCGCCCGACCACCCCGTGCTCACGGCCAACGGCGGCCGGCTGCGCGAGGACCACCTGACCAACACTCGCCAGATCGTCGTGGCCGGCCGCGACCTCGCCACCAGCGACCCGCGCTTCGTGTTCGCGCGCCACGTCTGGCGCACCGACAACGCGCTGGCCGCGCTGAGCCTGATCACCGCCGGACTGGGCTGGGGCTGGCTGGCGCGCAACTTCGCCGGGCCGCACGTGGCGGCGGGTGCGCTGGTCGAGATCCCGTTCGAGAACCTCAGCAACGGGCTGGACCTGTGGGTGGACGTGGTGTGGTCACGTGAGCGCCCACTCGGCCTGGGAGCCCAGCATTTCGTGAATCTGATCGCCAAGGGCCGGGCACCGGCCGGTGAATGCAGCCCCAAGACAGGCGAAATCTGAGCGACTAGACGACTGGTCTAATTGCCGCTAGAGTGCGGCCCATGACCGCGATCGCCCCCATCACCGACGTCCGCCAGCACATCCTCGACGTGGCCCACCCGCTGCTGCTGCGAAAGGGCTTCACCGGCGTCGGGCTGGCCGAAGTACTGGCGGCGGCGAAGGTGCCGAAGGGCTCGTTCTATCACTACTTCGGCTCCAAGGAAGTCTTCGGCGAGGCGGTGCTGGAAGCCTATTTCACCGAGTACCTGGGGCGCACCGACACCCTCCTGACCGACGGGCCCGGCACCGCCGCCCAGCGGCTGATCGCCTATTTCGACGACTGGCTCGACTCGCAGACCGGCGACGAGGCGCAAAGCCGCTGCCTCGTCGTCAAGCTCGGCGCGGAGGTCTGCGACCTGTCCGAGAGCATGCGCTCGGCGCTCGCGCGCGGAACGCGCGGCATCACCGACCGGCTTGCAGGCTGCATCGAGGCCGGGCGGGCCGATGGCTCGATCGGGTCGATGCCGCAGGGGCAGGACGCCCAGGGCGTCGCCATCGCGCTCTACCAGCGCTGGCTCGGCGCCAGCCTGCTGGCCAAGATCACGCGCGACCGCTCGTCGCTGGACGCAGCCATGCGCGACACCCGGCAGCAGCTGGGCCTGTCTTCGGACCACTGAAACCCCCGAAGCGGGAGGCGAGCGCGCTCCCGCTTTTTTTCGCCCATCCACTAGACGACTGGTCTATTCACCAAGGAGCCACGACCCATGTCCCAGAGCAACGTCAACCGCCGCATCGTCCTCGCCGCCCGGCCGCGCGGCCTTCCCATGCCGGAGAACTTCCGCCTCGAGGAAAGCCCCGTTCCCACGCCCGGCGACGGCCAGGTGCTGCTGCGCACGCTGCACCTGTCGCTCGATCCGTACATGCGCCAGCTGATGGACGAGATCCCGCCGCTCTACGCGCCCGCCTCGGTGCAGGTGGGCGAGCCGATGCCGGGCGGCACGGTCAACCGCGTCGTCGCTTCAAGGAATCCGCAGTTCCGGCCCGGTGATCTCGTGCTCGGCAACGCCGGCTGGCAGGACTACGCGCTGTCCGACGGCCAGGACCTGATGCCGCTCGGCGACATGGCGCGGCCCTCGCTGGCACTGGGCGGGCTGGGCATGCCGGCGTTCACCGCGCATGTGGGCCTGCTCGACATCGGCCAGCCGAAGCCCGGAGAGACCGTGGTGGTGGCCGCGGCGACCGGCGCGGTCGGCTCGGTGGTCGGGCAGATCGCAAGGCTCAAGGGCGCGCGCGTGGTCGGCATCGCGGGCGGGGCGGACAAGTGCCGGTACGCGGTCGAGACGCTGGGCTTCGACGCCTGCCTCGACCGCCACGACCCGGAGTTCGCCGCACGCCTCACCGCCGCCTGCTCCGAAGGCATCGACGTCTATTTCGAGAACGTCGGCGGCGCGGTGTTCGACGCGGTGCTGCCGCTGCTCAACGTCGGCGCGCGCGTGCCGGTGTGCGGGCACATCGCCGACTACAACAGCGAGGAACTGCCCTCTGGCCCGAACCGGCTGCCGCTGCTGATGGCGGCGTTGCTGCAGAAGCGCATCCGCATGCAGGGCTTCGTCATCCTCGACCACTACGGCGAGCGCTTCGACGCCTTCCGCCGCGAGATGGACGAATGGGTCGCCGCCGGCCGCATCACGCTGCGCGAGGACCGCGTCGACGGACTGGAGAACGCGCCGGCCGCATTCATCGGCCTGCTTCAGGGACGCAATTTCGGCAAGCGCGTGGTGCACGTCGCCGGAGATTGAGGACGGTGGCGGCACTCAGTTCCGGTGCCCGCCTCCGTGGCCGCCGCCGCGCCCCTCACCACGACCGTCACCGCGGCCATCGCCATGACCGCCCCCGCGATGCCCGCCCCCACCCGGATGCGGGTGCGGCATGCCCGGCGGCGGCCCCGGACGGAATCCCGGCTGCGGCCGTGGCGGCCTGACGCCCGGATCGACCGGCGGACGAACGCCGGGCGGATGCGGTGGCCGGAAGCCCGGCCCAGGCGGCGGGCGGAACCCTGGACCGGGTGGACGGAAACCAGGCCCCGGCTGCCACGGATGAGGCTGCCACCCCGGCCGCACCGGCGGCGGCGGACGCCAGCCCGCCACGGGCGGCGGAGGCGGCCTGCTGCCCCACCAGCGCCGGTCGCCGTACCAAGGCCGGTCGCGGTAGTAGTCGGCCCAGTAGCTGCCGATCGCGAAGCCGATGATCGGCACGCCGATCAGCGCGCCGTAGGTGACCAGCGGCACGCGCTGCTCCTGGTAGGCGTAGTCGAGGTTGCGCGCCCAGATCCAGCCGCGCCCGCCGTCGGGCAGCACCACGTCGCACCAGCCATAGCCGCTGGTGCAGCCGACCACCTCGAGCGGCTGGCCCGGTCCGAGCCGCGCCACCAGCGGATAGTCGCCCGAAGGCCCGGCGCGCAGGTTGACCGCGCCGCGCGTGAAGGCCTGCTGTGCCTGCGCCGCGAGCGGAAGCGCCAGGGCAAGCGCGCCGATGGCGGCCCAGCGTTGTGCGAGTGAGTTCATGGCAAGGCTCCTTGCGCCCAGCCTAGGCCGGGGGCCCCAGCCCGTCAATCAGCGCAGGCCTGATTCCAGGAACACCGCGGAACCGGCTTCGCCGGGCCGCAGGTGTTGCCCCCGGAGGGGGTTGGCGCAGCGACGCGAAGTGCGCGAAGCCTGGGGGAGAGCCAGCTACGCAGCCTCTTTGTAGAAGCCGGCGGCGTTACTGCTGCCGAGGGCACGGCCCGCAACAGGCGCCACTGCCTTGCCGATCGCCGCGATGTGATCCGGCGTCGTGCCGCAGCAGCCGCCCACGATGTTCACCAGCCCTTCGGCCGCGAACTCGTGCAGCAGCCGCGAGGTGACATCCGGCGTCTCGTCGAAGCCGGTGTCGCTCATCGGGTTGGGCAGGCCCGCGTTCGGATAGCAGCTGATGAAGGTGTCGCCGGCCACGCGCGCCAGCTCCTGGATGTACGGGCGCATCAGCGCCGCGCCCAGCGCGCAGTTCAGGCCGATGGCCAGCGGCTGCGCGTGGCGCACGCTGTGCCAGAAGGCGGTGACGGTCTGGCCGCTGAGGATGCGGCCCGAGGCGTCGGTCACCGTGCCGCTGATGATGAGCGGCAGGCGCTGCCCGCTGTTGTGGAAGTACTCGTCGACCGCGAACAGCGCGGCCTTGGCGTTGAGCGTGTCGAAGATGGTCTCGACCAGGATCACGTCGGCGCCGCCCTCGACCAGCGCCTCGGTCTGCTCGTAGTAGGCCGCGCGCAGCTCCTCGAAGTTGACGTTGCGCGCGCCCGGGTCGTTCACGTCGGGGCTGATGCTCGCCGTCTTGGGCGTCGGGCCCAGGGCGCCGGCCACGAAGCGCGGCTTGTCGGGCGTACTGAACTTGTCGCAGGCAGCGCGCGCGAGCTTCGCGGATTCGAGGTTCATCTCGCGCGCAAGGTGCGCCATCTTGTAGTCCTCCTGCGCGATGGTGGTCGCGCCGAAGGTGTTGGTCTCGATCAGGTCGGCGCCGGCCGCGAGGTAGCCCTCGTGGATGTCGCGGATCACGTCGGGCCGCGTGAGCGACAGCAGCTCGTTGTTGCCCTTGATGTCGCGATCGAAATCCTTGAAGCGCTCGCCGCGGTACTGCTCCTCGGTGAGCTTGAAGCGCTGGATCATCGTGCCCATGGCGCCATCGAGGATGGCGATGCGCTTGGCGAGGATGCCGGGCAGTGCCTGGCCGCGGGTGTAGACGAGGGGCTTCATAGGCCCCGATTGTAGGAAGAGGCCCTGTCCCTGCCCGCCGTCAGTTCTTTGCGCGGCCTTCGACGAAGGCCAGCACCGCCTCGATCATGCGCCGCACATGCGGCTGCACGCCCGCCGCCACCTCGGGCAGGTAGTCGAAGGGCAGCTTTTCCTGCATGTAGCTCGACTGCGTCATCTCCAGCTGCACCGCGTGCACGTTCTGCGCGGGGTTGCCGTAGTTGCGCGTGATGTAGCCGCCGGTGAAGCGGCCGTTGAGCACGCCCGTGTAGCCGGTGGCGCTCTCGGCGATGCCCAGCAGCGTCTGCGCCAGCGCCGGGTCGCAGCTGATGCCCTTGCCGGTGCCCAGGTTCAGGTCGGGCAGCTTGCCTTCGAAGAAGCGCGGCAGCACCGAGCGGATGGAGTGCGCGTCCCACAGCGCGGCCACGCCGTGCTGCGCGCGGATGCGGGCGAGTTCTTCGGCCAGCTTGGCGTGGTAGGGCTGCCAGATGGCGTCGCGACGCTCGGCGACCTCGGCCTCGCCCGGCACGTCGGCGGCGTTGGCGTACAGCGGCGTGTCGTCGAAGGTGTCGAGCGGGCAAAGGCCGGTGACGCTCTGGCCCGGGTACAGGCTCGCGCCGTCCGGCGGACGGTTCAGGTCGATCACGTAGCGCGAATGCGTGGCGACGAGCACCGATGCGCCCAGTTCGTCGGCGAAGTCGTAGAGCCGCTCGAGGTGCCAGTCGGTGTCGGGCACGTGGCGCGCCTCTTCGGTGAGCCGGGCGGCCAGCGCGGGCGGCACATGGGTGCCGACGTGCGGCATCGAGATCAGCAGCGGGCGCGTGCCCTGGCGGAAGCGGAACGGCGGCTCGTTGGAGGTGAAGGCCATGGTGGGGATCAATCCTGTAGCAATTGGGTGCGCGCGGCCACGAAGGCAGCGGCGGCTTCGTCGTGCAGCGCGTGGCGGCCGGCCGAGACGCGCGTGCGGCCCGCCACCCGGACGCTGTCGATGGCCGAGGTGCGGTGGCTCGCGAAGACGTGGGCCGAAAGCATATCGGGCGCCGACAAGCCCTGCAGCGCGACGTGCGAGGCATCGAGCACCGCGAAGTCGGCCTGCTGCCCCGCCGCGAGACCGGCCACGGCACGGCCCGAGGCTCGCGCCCCGCCCTGCACCGCCTCCAGCGTCAGCGCGGTGGCGACATGCGGCTGCGCCGTGCTGGCGCCGACGTTGCGCTGGCGCCGGGCCAGGCGCTGGCTGTATTCGAGCATCAGCAGTTCCTCGGCCGCGTTCACGCTGGCGTGGCTGTCCGAGCCCACGCCCCAGGCGCCGCCATGGCTGCGCCACTTGGCGAAGTCGAAGATGCCGTCGCCGAGGTTCGCCTCGGTGGTCGGGCACAGGCCCGCCACCGCGCCGCTGCGGGCCGCGTATTCGTACTCGGCGTCGTTCATGTGGGTGGCGTGCACGAGGCACCAGCGCTCGTCGACCGGCGCGTGGTCGAGCAGCCACTCCACCGGGCGCAGGCCGCTCCAGGCCACGCAGTCGTCCACTTCCTTCGTCTGCTCGGCGATGTGGATGTGGATGGGCGCTGTGCGGTCGATGGCTTCGAGCCCCGCGATCGCATCGCGCAAGCCTTCGGGCGGCACGGCGCGAAGCGAATGCGGCGCGAGGCCCAGGCGTGCGCCCTGCGCGTCGCACTGGGGCTTGAGCGCTTCGAGCAGGCGCAGCATCGATTCGGTGGAGCGGACGAAGCGCCGCTGCCCCTCCGTGGGCGGCTGCTCGCCGAAGCCGCCGGTCTGGTAGAGCACCGGCAGCAGCGTGAAGCCGATGCCGGTCTTCTTCGCGGCGCTCAGCAGTGCGAGGCTCAGCGTGGCGTCGTCGGCGTACGGGCGGCCGTCCACGTCGTGGTGCACGTACTGGAACTCGCACACGCCGGTGTAGCCCGCTTCCAGCATCTCGGTGTAGAGCCAGGTCGCGATGGCTTCCATGTGCTGCGGGCCGAGCCGCGCGGCGAAGCGGTACATCAGCGTGCGCCAGCTCCAGAAGCTGTCGTGCTGCTCGGCGCGATGCTCGGTGAGGCCCGCGAAGGCGCGCTGGAAGGCGTGCGAATGCAGGTTGGGCGTGCCGGGGATCACGGGGCCGCGCGCGGCCTCCGTGTCGGCGGGCCGCGACGCGTTGGCCTGCACCTGCGTGAGCCGGCCCGCATCGTCCCAGGCCAGCAGGACGTTCCTGGCCCAGCCCTCGGGCAGCAGCGCATCGGCCGCGAAAAGAGTGTTTGTCGTCATGCGTTGGCTCCAATGGCGATGCGCCCCTGCCGCACCACCGCGCGCACGGGCTGCTGTCCGAACCAGTAGGCGAGCTCGGCCGCTTCGCGCACGTTCCACAGCACGAAGTTGGCGGGCATCCCGGGCGCGATGGCGCCGTGCGTGTCCTGCAGGCCCAGCGCGCGCGCCGCGTGCACGGTGACGCCGTCCAGCGCCTCGGGCACCGTGAGGCGGAACAGCGTGCAGGCCATGTTCACCATCAGCAGCAGGCTCAGCGCGGGCGAGGTGCCGGGGTTGTGGTCGGTGGACACCGCCATCGGCACGCCCGCGGCCCGCAGCGCGGCGATGGGCGGCAGGTGGGTGTCGCGCAGCGTGTAGTAGGCGCCCGGCAGCAGCACGGCCACGGTGCCGGAGCGGCGCATCGCCTCGATGCCTTCGGCCGACAGGTGCTCGATGTGGTCGCACGACAGCGCGCCGTAGCGCGCGGCCAGCGCGGCACCGCCCATGTCCGAGAGCTGCTCCGCATGCAGCTTCACCGGCAGGCCCAGTGCCTTCGCGGCCTTGAAGACCTGCTCGGTCTCGGCGAGCGAGAAGGCGATGCGTTCGCAGAACACATCCACCGCGTCGACCAGCCCTTCGGCCGCGAGCGCGGGCAGCATCTCGTTGCAGACGAGGTCGATGTAGTCGCCGCTGCGGCCTGCGTACTCGGGCGGCAGCGCGTGCGCGCCGAGGAATGTCGTGCGCACCGTGACGCCATAGGCTTCGCCGAGGCGTCGCGCCACGCGAAGCTGCTTGCGTTCGTGCTCCAGCGAAAGGCCGTAGCCCGACTTGATCTCGATGGCGCACACGCCGTCGGCCAGCAGTTGCTCGAGCCGTGGCGCGGCTTGCGCGAAGAGCGTGTCTTCATCGGCCTCGCGCGTGGCGCGCACCGACGAGACGATGCCGCCGCCGGCCTTCGCCACTTCTTCGTACGTGGCGCCTGCGAGTCGCATCGCGAATTCGTTGGCGCGTTGGCCGCCGTAGACGAGGTGCGTGTGGCAGTCGACGAGCCCCGGCGTGACCAGCGCACCGCCGCCGTCGTGCTTCTCGAGTCCGGCGAATTCGGCGGGAAGCACGCTGCGAGCGCCGACCCAGCGGATCACGCCCTGCTCCACCACGATGGCGCCTTCCACGTTCGCATCGGTAGCGAGGCGGATGCCGGTCCAGAGGCCGTCGGCCGAGGGGAATTCGTTGATGACGGATTTCATCGTCGTTCCTGTTGTTGCGTCTGCAGGTTACGCCGGCAGGATGCGCACCGCGAGCAGCCGTGCATCGGCGCCCCCGGGCATCGCCTGCCAAGCCTGTGTTGCATCGGCCCACTGCAGGCCCTCGCCTTCGCGGCAGGTTTCATCGTTCAGGCGCCACGCACCGCGCAGCGCCAGCAGCACGCCGTGCGGCGCTGCCTCGATGGGCGTGGCGTCGTCCAGCACTCGCACGTCGGCGCGCCACTGGCCGCGCCGCGTCATCACGTTGAAGTCGTTGGAAGCGCCGCCGAGCAGCGTGCAGTCGATGGCCTCGTCGCCGCTGAAGGCAAAGGGCCGGTGCGACACGTCGAGCCGGTGGTCGATGCGCCCGTCGTGCGCGAAGAGCCGCACGCCGTCGCCTTCGAGCAGCGTGATGCTGCGGTCCACGCCCGCGAACACCGAGAAAGGCCCCGCCGCCGCGATGGTGGCGATGCTCACGCGCCAGCCGAAGCTGTCGAGCCCCGCGCCCTGCGGCCAACTGGCGACTTCCTGCGTGGTGCCGCCGCCGTTCTTCCATGGCGTCACGGGCAGCGAGGCGCGCGAGAAATGACGAAGCACGCCGCCGCTCATCGCACCATTCCGCCCTGGCGCAGCCGCTGTTCGAAGTGCCGCAGCACCAGCGTCATCGTGCCGGTGAGCACGAAGTACACGACCGCGATGGCCAGGTAAACCTCCAGCGAGCGGTACGACACGCTGATGATCTTCTGCCCCTCGTGCATCACGTCGTGAATCGTCAGCAGCGACACCAGCGCCGAGTTCTTGATCAGCGCGATGAACTCGTTGCCCAGCGGCGGGATCATGCGCACCACCGCCTGCGGCAGCACGATGTGGCGCATCGCGAGGCCGGGCGTCATGCCCAGCGACTGCGCCGCCATGGTCTGCCCCTTGTCGATCGACTGGATCGCGCCGCGCACGATCTCCGACACGTAGGCGCCCGAATACACGCCGAGCCCCAGCACGCCGCACACGAATGCCGGCAGCAGGATGCCGAAGTGCGGCAGGCCGAAGAACAGAATGAACAGCTGCACCAGCAGCGGCGTGCCGCGGATGGCCGCCACGTAGGCGGTGCATGCGCCATAGAGCCAGCGCCGCTTCGGGTTCAGCCGGCCGATGCCGACCAGCAGGCCCAGCAGGCAGCCCAGTGCGAGCGCGCAGGCGGTGATCTCCACCGTGACAAGCGCGCCGCGCAGCAGGTCGGGCCAGCCTTCCCAGACCGGCGAGAAATCGAGATCCATGGCGGGCTTACTTCGCGCTGGCGCTGAACCACTTCTTGACGATCTGGTCGTAGGTGCCGTCGGCCTTCAGCTTCTCGATCGCGCCGTTCACCGCCTTGGTCAGCTCGGGCGTGTCCTTGCGGATGGCCATGCCGTATTCCTCGGTGGTGATCTGCTCGGGCAGCACCTTCAGACCACCGCGCGTACGCACGTACTGGTAGGCGGCGGGCTTGCCGGTCACGGCGGCGTCGGCGCGGCCGATGTCGACGAGGTTGAACATCTCCTGGTTCTTCTCGACCTCCATCAGCTGCACCTGCGGGAATTTCTCCTTCGTGTAGCTCACCGACTTGGTGCCCACCTGCACGCTGACCTTCTTTCCGTTGATGTCGGCCGGGGTCTTGATCGCCGTGTTGCCGTCCTTCACCATCACCACGAGGCCGCCCGCGTAGTAGGGCACGGTGAAGTCGACGACCTTCTTGCGCTCGTCGGTGATGTAGATGCCCGAGACGGCCATGTCGAAGCGCTTCGAAATGAGACCCGGCACCAGGCCCTTGAAGTCGATGTCGATCCACTCGATCTTGCGGCCCAGCGTCTTGCCGATGGCCTCGACCAGCTCCACGTCGAAGCCGGTGCGCTTGCCGTTCTCCACGAATTCCATCGGCGGGAAGGTGGCGTCGGTGGCCACGCGCAGCGGCTCGCCCTGCGCGTGCGCGGCACCCGCGAAACCGAAGATGGCAAGGCCGGAAAGAGCGGCGGCGACGATGGAGCGGCGGGTGTTCATGGCAGGGACTTTCGTGGTGTGAATGAGGGAGGAAGAAGAAAAGAAGCGGCAGCGGCTACTGCAGCGCCCGCGAGATGCGGGCCGCCGTGACGACGGTCATGTGGAGCAATGCAGCTTCCATGCCCTCGACGCGCGTGAGCGGCGCCATCAGCGTGATCGCGCCGCGCAGGCGCCGGCCCGGGGAAAGCACCGGCGCGCTCGCGCCCCACACGCCGGCATCGACCTCGCCGTGGGTCACGGCATGGCCGGCTTCGCGGATGGCGTCGAGTTCGGCGGCGCGCTCGGCGCGGCGCTCGGGGCTTTCGGCGAGCCCGTCGAGCAGGGCGTCGCGCTGGTCGAGCGGCATGTGGGCCAGCAGGCACTTGGCGCTGGCGCCATCGCGCGCGGGCACGCTGCGGCCGCGGTCGAAGGAGCAGCGCAGCGACTGCTCGCTGTCGATCATCTCCAGGCACACGACGCGATCGTTCACGGCCGTGACCAGCGCCACGCTCTCGTGGCTTTGCTGCGCCAGCGCGCGCATGTCGGCGCGCGCGGCGATCACGAGGTCGGAGTTGCCGTCGAAGCCGGTGGCCAGCTGCACGCTGACCGGGCCCGGCGAGTAGCGGCCGTCGGACTCCATCACGAAGCCCCAGCGGCGCAGCGTGGCGATCTGCCGGTACAGCGTGCTCTGCGACAGGCCGGTGGCCCGCACCAGCTCGGCCGCGGTCATCGCCGCCTTGCTCTGCGCCAGCACCGACAGCACGAAGAGCGCGCGGTCGTTGGCGGGGGCGTCGGGCGGGGTCGTCATGCGGTCGATCGGATGAATGGAACCGGCGTGCAGTATCTTGCCCGCCGTTCCCACTTCCAAGCCTTCATTCCCATCGAGTGGGAATGGGCCTGCTTTTTCTTTCTACCTTCGGCTTAAAGCGGAGCTAGCCCACCAGCAGCGGGAAGCGCGCGTCGTCCATGGGCGCGCCCGCCGGCAGTGTGTCGGCCAGCCCGGGGAAATCGGGCGAGGTCTTCCAGCTGCGCGGCGCGTGGCGGATGTCGTCGCCCAGGAAGCGCACCGAGAACACGCGGCGCCGGTTCGGCCCTTCCACGCCGGCCGCCGCATGCAGCGTGAGCATGTGGAAGCAGACGAAGTCTCCGGGCTCGATATTCCAGCCCACGATGGGAAAGCGCTCGCGCGCGCCCTCGATGTCGGGCAGGTCTTCCAGGCTGCCTTCGGGGAACCACTTGGCGTGGTTGTCCATGAAGGTGCGCGGCATCAGCCACGGCCCCTTGTGGGAGCCGGCCACGAATTCGAGCGTGGCGGCGCGCGACACCGGGTCGACCGGAATCCACATGCTGACGTTCTGTTCGCCCTCGATGTTGTAGTAGGGCTGGTCCTGGTGCCACGGCGTGCGCTGCCTCGTGCCGGGCTCCTTCACGAGCAGGTGGTCGTGGTACAGGCGCACGGTGTTCGAGCCCATCAACCGCTGCGCGAGTTGCGCGAGCGGCGCCTCGAAGATGAAGCGACGGAATTCGCCGATCTCCTGCCAGTTGCAGAAGTCCTCGAAAAAGCGGCCCGGATCGTCGGGCCGGCTCGCGATCTTGGCGCGCGGGCTGGGCGCGGCGAGGTTGGCCTCGATGCCGTCGCGCAGCAGCGCGAGCTCGTCGGGCGTGAGCAGCTGGCGGATGCAGACTGCGCCGTCGCGCTGGAATTGCGCGACGAGCTCGTCGTCCACGCGCTCCCGCACGCGGCGCTGCAATTCCAGGGAATCGGGCAAGGCTGCGCCCGCCATCACTTCACCATCGGCAGCTTCAGGCCCTGCTTCTTCGCGGTGGCGACGGCGATGTCGTAGCCCGCGTCGGCATGGCGCATCACGCCGGTGGCCGGGTCGTTGAAGAGCACGCGCTCGATGCGCTTGGCTGCCGCGTCGGTGCCGTCGCACACGATCACCACGCCCGAATGCTGCGAGTAGCCCATGCCCACGCCGCCGCCGTGGTGCAGGCTGACCCAGGTGGCGCCGCCGGCCGTGTTGAGCAGCGCGTTGAGCAGCGGCCAGTCGCTCACGGCATCGGTGCCGTCCTTCATCGCCTCGGTCTCGCGGTTGGGGCTGGCGACCGAGCCGGTGTCGAGGTGGTCGCGACCGATGACGATCGGCGCCTTCAGCTCGCCGTTCTTCACCATCTCGTTGAAGGCCAGGCCCGCGATGTGGCGCTCGCCCAGGCCCAGCCAGCAGATGCGCGCGGGCAGGCCCTGGAAGGCGATGCGCTCGCGCGCCATGTCAAGCCAGCGGTGCGTGTGCTTGTTCTCGGGGAACAGCTCCTTGATCTTGGCGTCGGTCTTGTAGATGTCCTCCGGGTCGCCCGAGAGCGCCACCCAGCGGAACGGGCCCTTGCCTTCGCAGAACAGCGGGCGGATGTAGGCAGGCACGAAGCCCGGGAAGTCGAAGGCGTTCTTCACGCCCTCGTCGAAGGCCACCTGGCGGATGTTGTTGCCGTAGTCGACCGTGGGAATGCCCATGGCCTGGAAGTCGAGCATGGCCTGCACGTGCACGGCGCACGACTTGGCGGCGGCCTTCTTCAGCGCGTCGTGCTGCGAGGCGTCCTTCATGGCGGCCTGCCATTGCGGCACGCTCCAGCCGGCGGGCAGGTAGCCGTTGATGAGGTCGTGCGCGGAGGTCTGGTCGGTCACGAGGTCGGGCTTGAGGCCACCGGCCTTCGCGCGCTTCACCAGCTCCGGCAGGATCTCGGCCGCGTTGCCCAGCAGCGCGATCGACACGGCTTCCTTCGCGTCGCAGTGCTGCTTGATGAGCTCGAAGGCGTGGTCGATGTCGCGCGCCTGCTTGTCGACATAGCGCGTGCGCAGGCGGAAGTCGATGCTCGACTGCTGGCACTCGATGTTCAGCGACACCGCGCCGGCCAGCGTGGCGGCCAGCGGCTGCGCGCCGCCCATGCCGCCCAGGCCGGCCGTGAGGATCCACTTGCCCGCGAGGCTGTTGCTGTAGTGCTGGCGGCCGGCTTCCACGAAGGTCTCGAAGGTGCCCTGCACGATGCCCTGGCTGCCGATGTAGATCCAGCTTCCTGCCGTCATTTGGCCGTACATGAAGAGGCCCTTGCGGTCGAGCTCGTTGAAATGCTCCCAGTTGGCCCACTTCGGCACGAGGTTCGAATTGGCCAGCAGCACGCGCGGCGCGTTCTCGTGCGTCTTGAAAACGCCGACGGGCTTGCCCGATTGAATCAGCAGCGTCTCGTCGTCATTCAGTTCCTTCAGCGAGGCGAGGATCTGGTCGAAGCAGGCCCAGTCGCGCGCGGCGCGGCCGATGCCGCCGTACACCACGAGGTCCTGCGGGCGCTCGGCCACCTCGGCGTCGAGGTTGTTCTGCAGCATGCGGAAGGGGGCCTCGGTGAGCCAGCTCTTGCAGTTGAGCTCGCTGCCGCGCGGGGCGCGGATCACGCGCGTGGGGTCGTGGCGCGGGTCGGTGGCGGTGTTCAGGGCGAACTTGTCGGGAGCGTTCATGGCGTGGTTCTCCTAATCGGGGTGTGTTTTACGAGTGACTGGGCAGGATGTCGAGCAGCGCGGCCGGCAGTTCGGCCTTCAGCGCCCACAGGCGCATGGCTTCGATGTCGGGGGCGAGGTAGCGGTCGGTCTCGAGGAAGGCGACCTTCTGGCGGATGGCGGCGAATTCGGCTTCCACCAGCGGCGAGCTCTTGAGCTTTCTCTTGAGCTCGATGCCTTGCGCGGCAGCCATGGCTTCGATGCCGACCACCACTGCCGTGTTGTTGACCATGTCGGCCAGGCGGCGGCCCGCGAAGGTGGCCATCGACACGTGGTCTTCCTGGTTGGCCGAGGTCGGCAGGCTGTCGACGCTGGCGGGGTGCGCGAGCGACTTGTTCTCCGAGGCGAGCGCGGCGGCGGTGACCTGCGCGATCATGAAACCGGAGTTCAGGCCGCCGTCGCGCACGAGGAAGGGCGGCAGGCCCGACAGGCCGCTGTCGAGCAGCAGCGCGAGGCGGCGCTCGGAGATCGCACCCACTTCGCTCACGGCCAGCGCCACGATGTCGGCCGCGAAGGCGACGGGCTCGGCGTGAAAGTTGCCGCCCGAGATGACCTCGCCGGTGTCCGTGAAGACCAGCGGGTTGTCCGATGCGGCATTGGCCTCGATGACCAGCACGCGCGCGGCGTGCGCGAGGTTGTCGAGGCAGGCGCCCATCACCTGCGGGATGCAGCGCACCGAGTACGGGTCCTGCACGCGGCCGCAGTCGGCGTGCGAGGGAACGATCTCGCTGCCTTCGAGCAGCGTGCGCACGGCGCCTGCCACCGCGATCTGGCCGGGCTGGCCGCGCGCGGCGTGGATGCGCGCGTCGAAGGGCTTGATGGAGCCCTGGATGGCTTCGAGCGAGAGCGCGCCCGACATCAGGGCCGAGGCGAACACGTCTTCCGCACCGAAGAGGCCCGCCAGCGCCAGCGCGGTCGACACCTGAGTGCCGTTCAGCAACGCCAGGCCTTCCTTGGGGCCGAGCACGAAGGGCTGGAGGCCGATGTGCTTCATCGCCTCGGCGCCGCTGACCACGCTGCCGTCGGCCAGCGTGGCCTGGCCCTCGCCGATCAGCACGCAGGCCAGGTGCGCGAGCGGCGCGAGGTCGCCGGAAGCGCCGACCGAGCCCTTGCACGGGATGCTCGGCGTGACCCCTGCGTTGAACAGCGCCAGCAGTGCGTCGGCCAGCGCGGGCCGCACGCCCGAGTGCCCGCGCGCCAGGCTCACCGCCTTGGTCGCGAGGATCATGCGCACGACGGGCGCGGCCAGCGGCTCGCCCGTGCCCACGCTGTGCGAGAGCACCAGGTTGCGCTGCAGCTCGGCGAGGTGGTCGTTGCCGATGCGCGTGCTGGCGAGCTTGCCGAAGCCGGTGTTGATGCCGTAGACGACCTGGTCGTTCTCGACGATGTGGCGCACGGCGGCTTCGGCACGAAGCATGCCATCGCGCACCGACGCGTCGAGCGCGAGCCGCACGCCGCCGGCCTGGATGCGACGCAGCGTCGCGAGGTCGACCTTGCCGGGCACGAGGGTCAAAGTGGCATCTGGATGGGCGGTGTGTTTGCTTGGCATGTGAACCTGTCTATACAAGTAGTTGCGAGTGAAATCGGAGGTCTCTGAGGACGAAAAAATCAGCCGAAGCTGGGGTTGCCGTCGGCCTTGAAGCGGCTTCCCAGGCTGTATCTCGAAGCGGGATGCAGGCAGCGCACCCAGGTCACGGGGACGTTGCGCGACCAGGTGCGGCGCGTGAGCAGCAGGCAGGGGTCGGTGGGCGTCATCGCGAGCCGCTCGGCCTGCTCGGCGTTGGGCAGCACGGCGTCGACCACGTGCTCGATCTGGTCGAAGGGCACGTTGCGCACCAGGTACTCGCTGGGCGGCGTCGCGCCGAAGTCCTGCTCGAGGTAGTCGGGCACCACCTGCGGATTGACGAAGCGCTCTTCGAGCTGCACCGGCGTGCCGTTCTCCAGGTGCAGGCACACGCTGTGGAACACCGAGTCGCCGGCCTGCTTGTCGAGCCAAGCGGCCACGTCGGGCGAGGCGGCGATGCGTTCGACCTCGATCATTTCGCAGCGGTAGTCGTGCCCGCGCTGGCGGATCTCGCTGGCGATGTTGGCGATCTGCAGCAGCGTGGATTGCGGCTTGTTCTCCGCCACGAAGCTGCCGACGCCCGCCACGCGCACGATGCGCCCCTGCTCCACCAGCTCGCGCAGCGCGCGGTTCACCGTCATGCGCGCCATGCCGAACTGCGCGACCAGCTCGTGCTCCGACGGCAGGCGGTGGCCGGGCGGCCACGTCCCGTCCTGGATCTTGCGGGAGATGTGATCCATGACTTGCGCATAGAGCGCGAGGGTCGGCAGGTCGCGTTTCATCGTGTCTTCGTCAATGCTCCGCCGCGGCCATCGATTCGGCGCGGATTTCTTCGGTCAGGCGCGCCTTGATTTCCATGAACTCCGGCGAGGTCTTGATGGTGTAGCTGCGCGGGTGCGGGAAGTCGACCGCGATCTCGGTCTTGATGCGACCGGGGCGCGCGCTGAACACCGCCACGCGGTTGGCCATGAAGATGGCCTCGTCGATGTCGTGCGTGACGAACAGCACCGTCTTCTGCGCCGACTCCCAGATGCCCAGCAGCAGCTCCTGCATGAGCACGCGGGTCTGGTTGTCGAGCGCGCCGAAGGGCTCGTCGAGCAGCAGCATCTTGGGGTCGTTGGCGAGAGCGCGCGCGATCGCCGTGCGCTGCTGCATGCCGCCCGAGAGCTGCTTCGGAAAGTGGTTCTCGAAACCGCGCAGGCCGACCTTGGCGATGAAGAACTCGCTGCGCTCCTTCTGGTCGGCCTCGCTCATGCCGCGCTCGCGCAGGCCGAAGCGGATGTTCTGCGCCACCGTGAGCCACGGGAAGAGCGTGTAGCTCTGGAACACCACGCCGCGGTCGGCGCCCGGGCCCTCGATGCGCTCGCCGTCGAGCAACACCTGCCCGGTGGTCGGGAAGTCGAGCCCCGCCACGATGCGCAGCAGCGTCGACTTGCCGCAGCCCGAGGGGCCGAGGATGGTGACGAAGTCGTTCTCCTTCACCTCGAAGTCGATGGGCTGCAGCGCCTGCGTGCGCTGGCCCTTGGTGCCGGTGAAGACGCGCGAGACGCCCTGGATGGAAAGTTGGTTCTGCGACATCACAGTGCGGCCCATGCGAACAAGCGGCGGTTGATTGCCTTGAAGGCGAAGTCGGAAAGCAGGCCGATGACGCCGATCACGATGATCCCGAAGATGATCTGGCCGGTGTTCAAGAGCGCCTGGCTGTCGGTGATCATGTGGCCGATGCCCGATGAGGAGCCGATCAGCTCCGCCACGATCACATACGTCCATGCCCAGCCGAGCACGAGGCGCAGCGTTTCGGCGATGCCCGGTGCCGCGCCCGGAATGAGCACGCGCGCCACGATGCCGCGGCTGTTGGCGCCCAGCGTGTAGGCGGCCTCCACGAGGTCGCGCCGCGCGCCGCCCACGGTGACGGCCACCATCAGCACGATCTGGAAGAAGGAGCCGATGAAGATCACCAGCAGCTTCTGCATCTCGCCCAGGCCCGCCCACAGGATGAGCAGCGGAATGAAGGCCGAGGCCGGCAGGTAGCGGCAGAAAGAGACGAAGGGCTCGAAGAAGGCCTCCACGGCCTTCCAGGTGCCCATGGCGATACCCAGCGGCACCGCGAACACGGCCGCCAGCAGGAAGCCGCCGAACACGCGCCACACGGTCATGCCGATGTCGCCGATGAAGCCGTACTCGGTGAAGAGCAGCCAGCCTTCCTTGACCATGGTCGGCGGGCTCGCAAGGAAGGTCGGCGGCACGAAGCCGCCGAGCGTGGCGATGGCCCACACGAGCACGAAGACGACGAAGAATGCGAGCCCCAGCAGCACGCGGGCGCGCGTGCCGATGGGTTCGAGCGGCGCGAGCGCGCGGCGGCGGGCGGGCGCGACGACCGGCGCCGCGGCCCTGGCGGCCTGCTGCGGTGCAGGCGCCGCGACCGCTGCTGCGGAAGGCATCTGCGCCATGTTCTTACTTGACGAAGCTTGCATCGAAGGTGACCGAGAGGTCCTCGGGCGCCTTGCGGATCACGCCGGCTTCCAGAAGGATGGGCGCGGCTTCCTTCATGAAGCTGGTGAGCTCGCCCGCGAAGAACTTCTGGTTGGCCGCCTTGTCCTGCCAGCGCAGGAAGGCCGACGACTTCGCGAACTGCTCGCCGCTCTGCTTCACGGCGGAACCCATGAGCTCGTTCGACTTCTCGGGCTCGGCCTTGATCATGTCGAGCGCGTCGAAGTACGACTTGGTGAGCGCGGCGGCGGCCTTGGCGTTGGCCTTGAGCCAGGTGGGCGCGCAGCCGACGGTGTCCATCACCATCGGGTAGTCGAGCGTGGTGGCCAGGATCTTGCCGGCGGAGGGGTTGGCGCGCACGGTGGAGAGGTACGGCTCGTAGGTCATGGCGGCGTCGTTCTGGCCGGCCACGAAGGCCTGGGCCGAGGCCTGCGGCGACAGCGTGGTGGTCTTCACGTCCTTCAGCGTCATGCCGTTCTTGCTGAGCATCCAGGCCAGGCCGAAGTAGGGCGCGGTGCCGGGTGCGTCGACGCCGATGGTCTTGCCCTTGAGGTCGGAGAACTTGGTGACGTCGCCGCGCACCGCGAGGCCGTCGGCGCCGTAGGACTTGTCCATCTGGAAGATCTGCACGATCGGCACGCCGTTGGCGTTCCAGGCCACGTGCGTCTCGACGGTGGTGGCCGCGCACTGGATGGCGCCGGAGGCCAGCGCCAGGTGGCGGTCCTTCTGCGGGATCATCTTGAGTTCGACGTCGAGCCCGTTCTTCTTGAAGATGCCGGCCTTGTCGGCCAGCGAGAGCGGCGCGAAGCCGGTCCAGCCGGACATGCCGAGCGCGATCTTCGTCAGATCCTGGGCGGCGGCCGTTCCGGCCATGCCCGCTGCACATGCACCTGCTGCAAGCAGCGAAGCGACTTTCACAACTACCGTCTTGACCATGGGTACTCCTGGGTCTGTTCTTGAGGGGAAAAAAGCTCGGCGGCGGGCCCGATGGCCGGGTGACGCACGCCTCGCATTGTTGCCAGGCGCCCCAACTTGTATATACAGGATAACCCGAAAGGTCATTTTTGGTGCACTTCCTTGGGAAATGCACCCATTTGCTGTCTAGACAGGAAAGGACACAGGACGGCGGCCACCATTGCAAACCTCGTGCCACAGTCATATCTGCGGCGCTGGGGGACAATCGACGGCCGCCCTCTTTCTCCCCCTTCCCCTCCTTTTCCGACCTCCCCGCCCGCTGCCTGTGTCCTCTCTCGCCCCCCAACCCATCGACATCTCCGGCAGCAGCGCCCCTTCCGACATCCTCCACGAGGTCTTCGGCTATGCGCAGTTCCGGGGGGCCCAGCAGGACATCGTCGATCACGTGGTGGGCGGCGGCGACGCGCTGGTGCTGATGCCCACGGGCGGCGGCAAGTCGCTGTGCTACCAGATCCCGGCCATCGCCCGGCAGCGCGCAGGGCGCGGCGTGGCGATCGTGGTGTCGCCGCTCATCGCGCTGATGCACGACCAGGTGGGAGCGCTGCACGAGGCCGGCGTGAGCGCGGCCTTCCTCAATTCCACGCTCGACTGGGAGGAGACGCAGGACGTAGAGCGTCGCATGCTGCGCGGCGAGATCACGCTGCTGTACGCGGCGCCCGAGCGCGTGAACACGCCGCGCTTCCTGTCGCAGCTCGATTCGCTGAAGGAGCGCGGCAAGCTCTCGCTCTTCGCCATCGACGAGGCGCATTGCGTGAGCCAGTGGGGTCACGACTTCCGCCCCGAGTACCGCGCGCTCACCGTGCTGCACGAGCGCTACGCCGGCGTGCCGCGCATCGCGCTCACGGCCACGGCCGACGCGCTCACGCGCGCCGACATCGTCGAGCGGCTGCAGCTGGAGGACGCGCGCCAGTTCGTCTCCAGCTTCGACCGGCCGAACATCCGCTACACCATCGTCGAGAAGAAGGACGCCACCACGCAGCTGCTGCGCTTCATCGAGCGCGAGCACGAGGGCGACGCCGGCGTGGTCTATTGCCAGTCGCGCAAGCGGGTGGAAGACGTGGCGGTGTCGCTGCGCGACGCGGGCATCAACGCCCTGCCGTACCACGCGGGCCTCGATGCCGCGGTGCGCCAGCAGCACCAGGACCGCTTCCTGCGCGAGGAAGGCATCGTGATGGTCGCGACCATCGCCTTCGGCATGGGCATCGACAAGCCCGACGTGCGCTTCGTCGGCCACCTCGACATGCCCAAGAACATCGAGGGCTACTACCAGGAAACAGGCCGCGCCGGCCGCGACGGCGGACCCGCCGACGCCTGGATGGCCTACGGCCTGCAGGACGTGGTCAACCAGCGCCGCATGATCGACGAGAGCCCCGCCGGCGAAGAGTTCAAGCAGGTGATGCGCGGCAAGCTCGACGCCCTGCTCTCGCTGGCCGAGGCCAGCGACTGCCGGCGCGTGCGCCTGCTGGGTTACTTCGGCGAGAAGAGCACGCCCTGCGGCAACTGCGACAACTGCCTGAACCCGCCGCAGGTGTGGGACGGCACCGATGCCGCGCGCAAGCTGCTGAGCACCATCTACCGCGTGCAGCAGTTGAGCGGCATCAGCTTCGGCGCCGGGCACATCATGGACATCCTGCGCGGCAAGCCGACCGAGAAGGTCAAGCAGTTCGGCCACGAGCGCATCAGCACCTTCGGCATCGGGGCCGAGTTCAGCGAGGTGGCGCTGCGCGGCGTGCTGCGCCAGCTGATCGCCACTGGCGCGCTGGCGGTGGACGCCGAGGCCTTCAACACGCTGAAGCTCACCGAAGGCTCGCGCTCGGTGCTCAGGGGCGAGACGCAGGTGACGCTGCGCGAATCGGTGTCGTCGCCGGCGGAGCGCAAGCCCCGGCGCGAGAAAACCGCCAAGGGCGCGCCGCCGCCGGCCGCGGCCAAGCTCGACGACATGGGCAGGAAGCGCTTCGACGCGCTGAAAGCCTGGCGCGCCGAGGTCGCGAAGGAACACAACCTGCCGGCCTACGTGATCTTCCACGACGCCACGCTCGCGGCCATTGCCGAGCGCGCGCCCGCGACGCTCGAGGACCTGCAGGGCATCAGCGGCATCGGCACCAAGAAGCTCGAGGCCTACGGCAGCGAGGTGCTGCGCGTCTGCGAGGCGTTCTGAGGCCGTAGGAAAAAGGCGCGGCCGTGGACACCCGCCAGATGCGCTGCGTGATCGCGATCGCCGAGGCGGGCAGCCTCACGAAGGCGGCCGAGCGGATGGGCCTGGCGCAGCCGGCGCTCACGCAGACGCTGAACCGGCTCGAGCACGAACTCGGCACGCGGCTCTTCACGCGCTCGCGCCGCGGCGCCACGCTCACGGACGCAGGGCTGGCCGTCATCGACGACCTGCGCGCCAGCCTGGCATACGGCGACGCGGCCACCGAGCGTGCCCGCGCGATCGGTGCCGGCCGCGCGGGCCGGTTGACGATCGGTTTCGTCACGCACGCGGTCTACGAGGTGCTGCCGAACGCGCTGCGCCGGCTGCGCGCCGAACATCCGCAGCTCGACGTGGTGCTGCGCGAGATGAGCAATGCCGAGCAGGTCGCGGCGCTGGAAGGCGGGCGCATCGACATCGCGCTGCTGCACCCGCCGGTGTCGGTCACGGCCCGGGTGCACGAACTGCGGCTGGGCGAGGAGCCGATGATCGCGGCGCTGCCCGCCGCATGGCCGCTTCATGAGGACGGCTGCGTGTCGCTCGCCGACGTCGCACAACACGGCCTGGTGTGGTTCCCGGAACAGCAGATCCCGGCCCTGCGCGCACAGCTGCTGGGCGCGCTGCGCCGCGCCGGCCACGAGACGCGCGTGGTGCAGGACGCCAACCGCACGCTGACGGTGCTGGCCTGCGTGGCCGCGGGGCTGGGCTGGTCGCTGCTGCCGCGCTCGGTGCGCGCGCTGCAGCACGAGGGCGTGCGCTATGCCGAGGTGCGCGACGGCGCGGGGTTGCCGGCCTTCGAGCTCTCGGCGCTGTGGCTGGCGCGCTCGCGGCCGACCTTCGCCGACGCCTTCGCGGCCATGCTGCGCGGCTGACGCAGCCTCAATCCAGCTGGATCCTGTTGTCCTTCGCGACCTTGGTCCACTTGGCGATCTCGGCGCGGCGGAAGCTGTCGAGCTCGGCGGGGCTTGAGCCGATCACCTCGGCGCCCAACGCTTCGAGCCGGCCGCGCACTTCCGGGTCCTTGAGCGTGGCCGCGAGTTCCTTCGAGAGCCGCTCGGCCACCGGCGCGGGCGTGCCGGCCGGCACGAACACCGCATTCCATTCGTAGACCTCGTAGCCGGGCAGGCCGGCCTCCGCCACGGTGGGCAGCTGGGGCAAGGCGGACGAGTGCGTCTTGCCGGTGACGGCCAGCGGGCGCAGCTTGCCGCTCTGGATGAAAGGCAGGCTCGAGGCGATGCTGGCGAAGAACACCGGCACATGCCCCGACATCACGTCGGTGAGCGCGGGGCCGCCGCCCTTGTAGGCCACGTGCGTCATCTGGACACCTGCCATCGAGGTGAACAGCTCGCCCGCGAGGTGCTGCGCCGAGCCGTTGCCCGACGAGGCGTAGTTGATGCCGCCCGGCTTCGCCTTGGCCTGTGCGATCAGGTCGGCCACGCTCTTCATCGGCGCCGAGGGGTTCACCACCAGCACGTTGGGCACCTTCACCAGCAGCGACACCGGCGCAAGCTCGCGCAGCGTGTCGAAGGGCATCTTGCGCAGCGCCGGGTTCTGCGCGTGGTTGGAAGCGTCGAGCAGCACGGTGTAGCCGTCGGGCGCGCTCTTGGCGACGAGGTCGCCGCCGATGGCACCGCCGGCGCCGCCCCGGTTGTCGATCACCACCGGCTGGCCCAGCTTCGCCGAGAGCTTGGGCGCCACGATGCGCGCCACCGCGTCGACCGTGCCGCCGGGCGGGTAGCTCACGACCAGCCTCACCGGCTTGGACGGCCACGCCTGGGCATGCGCGCCCAGGCTGCCCAGCAGCAGGGCCGCGCCGGCGAGCGCGAGCGGAACGGCGCGCAGCAGTCGCGCGCGAGAGATTTCATTGGTCATCGGTGATGTCTCCTGTCTTGAACTTGAAGAGCCGCGCCGGCGTGTCGACCAGGATGCGGCGGCGCGCAGCGGCGTCGGGTACCCAGTCGGCCAGCGCCGCATGGGCGGCGGTGTAGTCGGCGATTTCGCGGTGCTGCGTGTGCGGCCAGTCGCTGCCCCACACGAGGCGTTCAGGGCCGAAGGCCTTCAGCAGCGCCTGCGCGGCTTCGTGCGCGCGGGCATCGGTGGTGGCCGCGGGCCAGTTGCGGTAGGCGGCCGAGAGCTTGACCCAGATGCGCCCACTGGCCGCGGCGCCAAGCAGCCAGGCAAAGCCTTCATCGTCGGCGGGCGCCGATGCGGGCCGGCCGAAGTGGTCGACGACCAGCGCGCATCCGGCGTCGAGCACGGGCCGCGCCGCCTGCGGGAGGTCTCGCGATTCGCGATGCAGCTCCACGTGCCAGCCCAGCGCACGCACGCGGGCGAAGAGCCGCTGCCAGTCGGGCCGCGAGAGGTCGGGCAGCGGCATGCCCACGATGTTGAGGCGGATGCCGACGATGCCGGCCTCGGTCATGGCGCGCAACGTGGCGTCGTCCACCTGCGGGTCGACCACGGCGACGCCGCGCAGGCGCCCCGGGGCGGCGCGCAGCGCATCGATCAGGAAGCTGTTGTCGGTGCCGAGAAAGCTGGGCTGCACCAGCACGCCGTGCGAGACGTCATGCGCGTCGAGCAGCGCGAGGTACGCGGCCAGCGTGGCGTCGTAGTCGGGCGCATGCCGGCGGGCCGCCGCCAGGGGCAGTCCACGCACGAACACGTGGGCGTGGCTGTCGACGGCGGTGATGGCGGCAATGGCGGCGGACGGCACGGCGTTGTCTCTGTCGGATTCGTTGTGCGTCCGCGGGAATGCGGACGTGGGCGAGTATCCGAAGGGCAGCGCCTGCCGGGAACGGGTCTCCCGGTTGTATTTGGATAAGCGCGGCTTATGACGACGACGCTCAGTTCGTCGTCGCGGGCAGCGTGATGGGCACCGGCCGCGTGAGCAGGTCTACGTAGAGCTCGAAGAAGCGCGCGTTGTCGAACTTCTTCACCACCGTCATCTTCTGCAGCGTCGCGCCGGCTGGCTGCGACGAGTAGCCGATGGAACGGCCATTGTCGGCCGCGCCCGGCTTGGCGATCACGTCGACGTAGCGCTCGACGGTCTGCGTGGCGTAGCTCGGATCGATCAGGTAGGCCAGCGTGAGGGTGTCCCAGATGTTCTGCGTGTAGTTGGGGTTGTTCTCGAAGCCGTTCTTACCGTCGAAGCCGTAGCCGTTGAGCTTCTGGAACACGTCGGTCACGGCCGTGGGCTTGGCCGGGTGGGCGATGCGGTCGTAGATGGGCTTGGTGAGGAACACGGTGTCGGTCACGTCCAGCGGCACCACCACCTGCGGAATGGGCAGGCGCACCACGAACTGCGCGGCATCGGGGTCGAACCACCAGTTGAACTCGGCGGCCTTGGTGGTGTTGCCCGGCACGTCGACGGCGCCGCCCATGTAGATGATCTTCTTGATGAGCGGCACTATCTCGGGGTTCTGCTTCACCGCGAGCGCGATGTTGGTGAGCGGGCCGATGGCCAGGATGGTGATCTCGCCAGGGTTGGCCTTCACGGTGTCGACGATGAAGTCGACCGCGGTCTTGCGCTGCACCACCGTGCGTTTCGCGAAGCCGTCGGGCGAGGGCTTGAGATCGGCGTCGGTCTTGGGCTCGGGACCGCCCCAGGCGCCGAGGTAGCCGTCGCCGCCGGCACCGGCGGCCATTTCGGCTTCGACGTCGGCATAGGTGTGGTTGAGCGCGTAGTTCGCGCCCGAGTAGACGCCGATGCGGTCACCCACGCCGAGGCGCTCCACCGACATCAATGCATCGGCCACGCCCTGCTTCAGCCACTGGTTGCCCGAGACCACGCTGATGCCCATGACCTGCACCTTGCCGTCGGCCTGCAGCTGGGCGGCCATCACGCCGAGCTGGCCGTCGTCGCTCATGGTGTTGTAGTCGCTGTCGATGATGATCTTCTGCGCGCCGGAACCGCCGCCCGATCCGCCGCCACCACCGCCCCAGCCCGGGCCGAGACCGATGCCTCCGCCCCCGCTGCCGCCGCCTCCGCAGCCCGCCAACATCGTGATGACGGCGATGAACATCGCCCCGATCCATTTGCGCATCTTCTCTCTCCTGGTACTAGGAAGTTGGTTCTCAGGCCGGGCAAGTCCTGCCCGCCTGAGATACAAACGTTTGCGCAAACCTTTGCGCAAACGTTTAACTCACTCTACGGCGCGAGCGACAGGGGTGGCAAGCGCCAGCGCTAGGGGTTTTCCGCGAGCCCGGAGGAGAGTCGGGGTCAGCTCTCGGGGGAGCCCAGGGCAGTTCAGGCCGGATCGGGCAGGCCGATCAGCCGGTTCTCGCGCAGCGGCGAGCGGCCCGGCAGGTAGGGCTGCTCCGCTTCGGGCCCGGCGGCCTTCTCCAGGCCCTCGACGGCGGTCTTGGTCGAGACGGGGCAGGAGCCCGTGCTGCGCAGCGCGAGCGCCGCGGCGAGCCGCGCCTCGGCCTTGTCGCCGAGCTGGTGGCCGAAGTCGTCGGCCACCGTGCAGCCGGCGGTGGGCGTGAAGCCGTCGCTGTAGTCGCCGTAGCCCTGCTGGTTCACGCCCTTGAACTGGATCGCGAAGTAGGTGGTGCCGCAGTTGTCCTGCGGATAGAAGCCGTAGGGCTTGCCGCAGGTGGTGCCGCCGACCAGGTTGACGGTGACGCCCACGCCGCGCAGGCTGTTGATGACCGATTCGCTCGCCGAGCAGGTGTCGGGGCCGGTGAGCACCGTGACGCGCGAAAGGCCGAGCGTGGGCAGTGCCTGGCCGCTGCGGCTGGTGGAGACGAAGGGCGTGAGCGTCTGTGAGGCCGTCAGGTGGAACGGGTTCTTGTCGTTGAAGACCAGCTGCTCGAAGGTCTTGCCGGTCGTCGCCGAGGGCGACGCGATCATGTAGGCCAGCCGGCTCGCGATGAGCAGCTGGCCGCCGCCGTTGTAGCGCATGTCGAGCACGAGGTCCTGGATGCCCGCACCCTGCTTGAAGGTGTTCACCGCATTGATGAGCAGCGACTCCGACGTGGTGATGTGGTCGTTGAACAGCAGATAGCCCACGCGGCCGCTGCCGGTGTCGATGACCTGCACGTTCTGCACCGGCGTGCTGGTGATCTTCGCGGCCGTCAGCTGTACCGGCGACTGCGCCACGCCGTTCACCTCGAAGGTGAAGGTGTGCGACTCGCCGACGGCCTTGGGCGACAGGGCGGCGTTGATCGCATTGACGTTGGCAGTGCCGGTGCTGCTGACGACGTTGATGCCGTCGATCGTGAGGATCTTCGCGCCGCGCTGCAGGCCCGCGTTGGTGGCGGGCGAGCCGGGCTCGACGAAGGCGATGCGAATGTCGCGCGGCGGCGAGCTGCGCACCGACGCCGTCTCCATGCCGTAGCCGGCCGAGACGCCGCCCTGCGTGAGCTGGCGGTAGACCTCGGTGTCGTAGGTGAAGTGGAAGCGGTCCTTCGCGCGGCCCGACGCCGTGGTGGCCGTCGTCTTGAGGACGTTGAACCAGGTGACGGGCGTGGCGTAGTCGGCGGCCTTGAGGGTGGTGGGCACCTCGCCGTACCAGAGGTAGGTTTCGTCGATCCAGCCGCGCACCCAGCTCTTCTCGTTGTCGATCGTGCCGCTGCGGTCGGGGTAGGCCGCATTGGTGTCCGGGTTGATGCCGCTGCGCGGCGATGCGCACAGGCCCGCGACGGTGGCCGAGGCGACGATGCCGTCGCCGCCGCTCGGGGTGTTTGTCGGTGGTGTCGTGGTGCCCGGGATCAGGCCGATCGGCAGGCCACCGCCGCCGCCCCCTCCTCCACCGCCTCCGCAGCCCGCCAGAAGGAAAGCGGCAGCGAGCGCCGCGCCGGCGGCAGCCCATGCACCAGGACGCGGCAGCCGCCGCGCGTCGTCGACCTTGCGAGAACCCACCATGCGCTCCTCCTCGTGCCCGCATCGACGGGCGGATGTTTTCGTTCTGCGCGGCGACGGCCGCCCTGAGCCTTCGGCTTGCTGCCGCCGCCGGTGCTACTGCACGAAGCCCATGCCGCGCGACTCGCGCACTTCGGGCTTGATGCGGTGCTCGGCCTCGAGCTGGTCGAGAAACTCGCTCGCGGAGAACTCCGCGGCGAGGATATCGGTCTGCCGTTTCACTGCCGCGAAATCCCCCGGGCACAGCTGTGCAAGCTGCGCGAGCCGCGAACGCATGGCATTGGTCATGAGTTCGGCGTCGCCCGCGAGCGCCTCGGTGATGAACATGCGCTCGCGCTGCGCGGCGGTGAGCGGCATGAACTTGATCTTGAAGGTGAAGCGCCGCAGCGCCGCCTGGTCGAGCCGGTCGAGCAGGTTGGTGGTGCAGACGAAGACGCCGTTGAAGCGCTCCATGCCCTGCAGCATCTCGTTGACCTCGGTGACCTCGTAGGTGCGCTGCGCGCCGCGGCGGTCCTGCAGGAAGCTGTCGGCCTCGTCGAGCAGCAGCACTGCCTTTTCGGTCTCGGCCTCGCGGAACATGGCGGCCATGTTCTGCTCGGTCTCGCCGACGTACTTGCTCATGAGGTCGCTGGCCTGCTTGACGATCAGCGGACGGCCCACGGCCTTGGCGATGTGCTCCGCCAGCGCGGTCTTGCCGGTGCCGGGGGCGCCGTAGAAGCACAGCGTGCCGTGGCCGCGTGCCTTCAGCGCCTCGACGATGCGCGGGATCTCGAAGCGGGTCTCGACGTTGAGCATGTCGAGGTCGTAGGTGGTGACGCTGCGGCGCTCGCCGCGCGCGGCGTCGGCGGTGCCGAGGGCGAGGTCGGCATTGCGCAGCTGGCGCTCGATGAGCGTTTCCATCGACGCGTCGTCCTCGGTGCGGGCCAGTCCGGCGAAGCGCACCGCCGTACGGATCTGCGCGGGCGTGAGGCCCTTGCGCCCGGCCAGCTTGGCGGTGAAGGCCTCGGACACGACCACGCCTTCGAGCGTCTTCTTCACGAGCTGCTCGCGCGCGCCGGGCGGCGGCGACTTGAGCTCCAGGTGATAGGCGAAGCGGCGACGGAAGGCCGGGTCGATCTGCTCGATGCGGTTGGTGACCCACAGCGTGGGCACGGGATTGGCCTCCAGGATCTGGTTGACCCAGGCCTTTCCGCTGACGCTGCCGCTGGTGGGCGCCGGGATCTGCTCGGCGCGCGCCATGAACTGCGCGGCCTCGGTGCTGATGGGCGGGAACACGTCCTCGACCTCGTCGAACAGCAGCGCGGCCTGCGCGCTGCCCTTGAGGAACACCTGCGCGATCTGCAGCGAACGGTAGCGGTCGCGGCCGCTCAGCGAATTGCCGTCGCGGTCGGCGTACTCGACTTCGAAGAGCTCGAGCCCGGCGGCCTGCGCGACCACCTTGGCGAGCTCGGTCTTGCCGGTGCCGGGCGGGCCGTAGAGCAGCACGTTGACGCCCGGCTCCTTGCGCGCGACCGCCGCGCGCAGCAGCCTGACGAGCATCTGCGCGTCTTCCTGCACGAAGGAGAAGTCATGCGGCGTGAGCGCGCTCTTGGCCGAGGGGCGCGTGAACACGGCCATCAGCTCGTTGTGATCGCGGTACTCGCGCATGAGCACCGGCGGCAGCTTCTCGCTGACCTTCATCAGGTCGGCGAGGTCGGTGATGTTGTGCTCGGAGATGAGGTTCTCGACGAGCCCGATGCGCTCGAGCCGCGAGCCCGCGCGCAGCGCCTCGCCCACGTCGCTCGCGTTCACGCCGGCGATGTCGGCGATGGCGGCGTAGGCCTCAGGTGCGTTGTTGACCTTGAACTCGACCAGCAGCGAGCGCAGGTCGCGCTGGTAGCGCGCGAGCGTGCCGTAGAGCAGCAGCGCACGCTCGGCCTTGTTGAGCTGCAGCAGGCCCGCGAGGGCGTCGATGTTTTTCTCGACGAGCGTCGACTGCTTGCGCAACGCGTGCGTGAGCCAGTCGCGCGTGACAGCGAGCACAGATAGCAGGTCCTTGGGCTGGTCCTTCGCGTATTCGTCGAGATAGAAGAAGAGCGTGCCTTCCTCGTACGGTCCGCGCCACACGCCATGGCGCTCCAGCAGCGTGCGGCCGTCGAAGTCTTCCACGCCCTTCCAGGCTTCGTTGCCAGCACAGCGGCGGCCGAGAAACTCGCGCAGCCGCTGCAGCACGGCAGCGGGCCACACCAGGTGACGGCCCGTAAGCGAAAGCAGGCCGTTGATGTCGCGCCGCACGTTGAAGCGCGGCCCCTGCTTGGCGGCCAGGGTCAGCACGAAGTGCGAGCACATGAGCTCGAGCACCGGCGCCTCCTTGAGTCCAGGCGACGGCAATGCCTGCCCGCGTACCGCAGCAGCCACGACATCGACACCCGCACGCTTGGCCATCAGGCAACCTCCAACGAGGACAATTTCGGACAGACCATAACGCAGACTTTTGGCTTCGGGAAGACCGTGAAAGGGTAAAAACCCTGATGGGTGCGATTCCAGCCACAATGCGCGCCATGGTCGGAATCCAGGAAATCGAGCGCGCCGCGGCGCGCCTGCAAGGTCAGGTGCTCAACACGCCGTGCGTGGAGTCACGCACCCTGTCGGAAATCGTCGGCGCGCAGGTGTTCCTGAAATTCGAGAACCTGCAGTTCACATCCTCGTTCAAGGAACGGGGCGCATGCAACAAGCTGGTGGATCTTTCCGAGAACGGTACACGCGGAGTGATCGCCATGTCTGCCGGCAACCATGCGCAGGGTGTGGCCTATCACGCGCAGCGGCTCGGACTGCGGGCGTTGATCGTGATGCCGCGCTTCACGCCCGGCGTGAAGATCGAACGCACGCGCGGCTTCGGCGCCGAGGTGGTGCTGCACGGCGACACGCTGGAGGCGGCGCGAACCCATGCCTTCGAGCTTGCTCAGCACGAGGGGCTGACCTTCGTGCATCCCTACGACGACGAGGCGATCATCGCGGGCCAGGGCACGGTGGCGCTGGAGATGCTCGACGCAGTGCCCGATCTCGACGCGCTGGTGGTATCGGTGGGCGGCGGCGGGCTGATCGCCGGCATGGCGGTGGCCGCGCGCGAACGCAAGCCCGACATCGAGATCGTCGGCGTGCAGACGACGCGCTTTCCGGCGATGGTCAATGCGGTGAAGGGCACGCACCACGCGCAGGGCAACAGCACGATCGCCGAGGGTATCGCGGTCGGCACGCCGGGCGTGCTGACGCAGCAGATCATCGCGAGCAAGGTCGACGACCTGCTGCTGGTGGACGAAGGCGACATCGAGCAGGGCGTGCTGATGCTGCTCGAGATCGAGAAGACTCTGGTCGAAGGCGCCGGCGCGGCCGGGCTGGCGGCGCTGATCCGGCATCCGGAGCGCTTCAGGGGCAAGCGCGTGGGGCTGGTTCTGTCCGGGGGCAATATCGATCCGCTGCTGCTCGCGGCGATCATCGAGCGCGGGATGGTCCGGGCCGGGCGGCTGGCCCGGGTGCGTGTCAGCGCGCGCGACGTGCCCGGCTCATTGGCCCGGATCACGGCCACCGTGGCCGAAGCGGGCGCTAACGTCGATGAGGTGCACCATCAGCGCGCCTTCACCATGCTGGCAGCGCAGAACGTCGACGTCGAGTTGGTGCTGCAGACGCGCGGGCGGGCCCATCTGGCCGGCGTGCTGGCCGCGCTTAAGGACGCGGGCTTCGAGGCGGAAGAGCAGCATTGAGGGGCGAGATCAACCCCCGAATGCCCCATTCGGGGGCTCGCAACCCCCTAGACCGGCTGGAGATGCCCCGCCGGTAAAATGCCAGCAGTTTGTCAATTGTGTATTCGAGGAATTTCCCGATGTCCAATCCCACTCCCGTCGAGCCGAGTCAAGGCGCGGCCGTCGAACACGACGCCGTAGAGTCGGTCGTTCACCTGATGCCGCTGGTGCTTCCCCTGGCCGGCGGCGTGCTGATGCTGCTGCTGGCATCCATCGCCGTCTTCATGGCCTGACGCTGACAGGCGTTAGCGCCTTTGTCTGCGGGCGGTGCGGCCCGCACTGACGCAATCTCCCGAAGCGAAACGTTTTCTCAAACGGACCTCCGTGCCTGAGCTGGCGCGGCGTCCCGTTCGGAAAGACGATTTTTCAACTTAGGAGATTTTCCGATGAACGCACCCACGATGAAGGGCCTCACCATTCAGGCGCCCTCATACGTCAAGAACGCAAAGCTGATTGCCTGGGTGGCCGACATGGCCGCGCTGTGCAAACCCGAAGCCATCCACTGGTGCGATGGGAGCAAGGAAGAGTACGACCGCCTCTGCCAGCAACTGGTGGACGCCGGCACCTTCCGGAAGCTCAATCCGGCCAAGCGCCCCAACTCCTTCCTCGCGGTGTCCGACCCGAGCGACGTCGCGCGCGTGGAAGATCGCACTTACATCTGCTCCGAGCAGAAGGAAAACGCCGGCCCGACCAACAACTGGATGGCCCCTGCCGAAATGCGCGCGACGCTGCAGCCGCTGTTCGATGGCTGCATGAAGGGCCGCACGATGTACGTCGTGCCGTTCAGCATGGGCCCGCTGGGCTCGCCGATCGCGCACATCGGCATCGAGCTTTCCGACTCGCCCTACGTGGCGGTCAACATGCGCATCATGACCCGCATGGGCAAGGCTGTTTACGAGGTGCTAGGCGCCGACGGCGAGTTCGTGCCCTGCGTGCACACCGTGGGCGCGCCGCTCGAGGCCGGTCAGAAGGACGTGGCCTGGCCGTGCAACAAGACCAAGTACATTGTCCACTACCCTGAGACGCGCGAGATCTGGAGCTATGGCTCGGGCTACGGCGGCAACGCGCTGCTGGGCAAGAAGTGCTTCGCGCTGCGCATCGCCTCCAACATGGGCCGCGACGAAGGCTGGCTGGCCGAGCACATGCTGATCCTGGGCGTGACGAACCCCGAGGGCAAGAAGTACCACGTGGCCGCCGCTTTCCCCAGCGCCTGCGGCAAGACCAACTTCTCGATGCTGGTGCCGCCGGCAGGTTTCGAAGGCTGGAAGGTCACGACCATCGGCGACGACATCGCCTGGATCAAGCCGGGCAAGGACGGCCGCCTGTATGCCATCAACCCCGAGGCGGGCTACTTCGGCGTGGCGCCCGGCACCAACATGCTGACCAACCCGAATTGCATGGACAGCCTGCACCACGACGTGATCTTCACGAACGTCGCGCTCACCGATGACGGCGACGTCTGGTGGGAAGGCATGGAGCAGGACACCAAGACGCTGCCCGAGCACCTGACCGACTGGCAGGGCAAGGACTGGACGCCGCAGATCGCCAAGGAAACCGGCGCCAAGGCCGCGCACCCGAACTCGCGCTTCACCGTGGCTGCGACGAACAACCCGGCGCTCGACGATGCCTGGGACGATCCGAAGGGCGTGGCCATCGACGCATTCATCTTCGGCGGCCGCCGTTCGACCACCGTTCCGCTTGTGACCGAGGCTCGTAACTGGGTCGAAGGCGTCTACATGGCCGCGACCATGGGCTCGGAAACCACCGCGGCAGCGGCTGGCCAACAAGGCGTGGTGCGGCGTGACCCGTTCGCGATGCTGCCGTTCATGGGCTACAACATGAGCGACTACTTCCAGCACTGGCTCAACTTGGGCAAGAAGCTGGAGGCCGCTGGCGCCAAGCTCCCGAAGATCTACACGACCAACTGGTTCCGCAAAGGTGCTGACGGCAAGTTCGTCTGGCCTGGCTATGGCGAGAACATGCGCGTGCTGAAGTGGATGATCGATCGCGTCGAAGGCAACAAGACTGAAGGCGTAGATCACATCACCGGTGTGAGCCCGCGCTATGAAGATCTGAACTGGAAAGGCCTGAACTTCAGCGCAGAGCAATTCGCGACGGTCACCAGTATCGACAAGGCGGCCTGGGAGGCTGAATTGAAGTTGCACGCGGAGCTGTTCAAGCAGCTCGAGCATCATCTGCCGAAGGAATTGCCGGAAACGAAGGCTGCGATTGAGCAGCGTCTGGCCGCCTGATAGCCGACTGCTTCAACGTAAAAGCCCGATGGAGTTTCCATCGGGCTTTTTTATTTCCACTCAGAACGCACTCGAACCGAATCAATTAGCCGAGGATCTTTTGTTGGATCTAGTAGCCGTAGGCGCAGCCGAGATGAACAGCACAGGCTTGCACAATCTCTAGCTGCTTCTCGGTATTTTCCGTTTCCGCGACTGCAAAGCAAAAACCCCCAGCCGATATTCGACTGGGGGTTTCTGG